>WHSL01000033.1 GCA_009380095.1 Streptosporangiales bacterium
CGGGTTCCGGTCGTCCAGGTCCCCGCCGGAGGCGTCGCCACTGGGGTTGCCGGAGCCGGGACCGACGTTGTTCGACGGCTCGTCGTCGGGCGTGCCGTCCTGGTCGCGGTCGGGCTCACCCCAGACGTGGGACTGATCGCCGTCGGACCCGTCGTCGGGCATCCCGTCCTCGTTGAACATGTGCGTCCCCGAGGTGCTGTCCGGAATGTCCTCGTACCCGGGCGCGTCGTCCAGGTCGCCACCGGAGGAGTCGCCATCGGGGTTACCGGAGCCGGGACCGACGTTGTTGGACGGCCAGTCGTCATCCCACCCGTCACGGTCACGGTCCGGGTCACCGGGATCGGCGACCCACGGCCGGGCATCGTCCAGGTCCCCGCCCGAGGCGTCGCCCCCAGGGTTGCCGGAACCGGGACCGACGTTGTTGGACTGCCACGTGTCCTCGATGCCGTCGCCGTCGGCGTCGGTCCCGCCCGGGTCGACCGCGCCGGGCCGCTCGTCGTCGAGGTCGCCGCCGGTGACGTCCTGGTCCGGGTTGCCGGAGCCGGGCCCGTAGTTGTTGGTCTGCTCGGTGTCCTTGATGCCGTCGCCGTCGGCGTCCCACTCGACCGGGCCGGGCCTCTCCGGGAAGTCCGGCAGCGGGTCGCCCGGCTCCAGGGCCGGCGCGTCGTCGAGGTCGCCGCCCGAGGTGTCGCCGGTCGGGTTGCCCGATCCGGGGCCGTAGTTCGTGGTGTTGCCGTAGTCGTCATCGGCGACGCCGTCGCCGTCGCGGTCGTTCGGCATTCCGTGCGTGTACGGCCGCCACTCCCCGCTCTCCGGGTCCCGGTAGTAGCTGCCGAGCAGCCGGCGGGTCTCGTGGCTCTCGCCGCCCTCGACACCCACGCACAGCACGACGCAGCCCTCGAGCCCCGGCGTGACGTCCTTGGGGGTGTCCCGGCTGTACTCGCCACGGGTGCGGAGCCCCTCGTCCAGATACCGTCCCCACTCCCGGGTCGCGTCGTCCAGCGCCACCTTGGCCTGGGCGAAGCCCTGCGGGTCCGCGGCGTCCCCGGCCTGGGCCCCGCCCGCGCTGCGATAGTTGAACTCGACCGCGTCGTACGCCCGCTGCGCCTCCTGCCAGCGCTGCAGCGCCTCCATCGCCCCGGGCCGGTTGAGGTCCACCTCGGTACGGATGGTCGTCACGCCGTCGTCCGTGGCGAGGTCGTCGCCGCCGGTGCCCTTGGCCTTGCGGCCGATCAGGGTCGCGCTCCAGCCGCCCTTCCAGTCCTGCTCCTTGAGCTGCACGTACCTGACCGGCTTGCCGTCCTCGTAGATCAGCTGGCCGGACCTGGTGCCGGTGCTCTCGTACGTGACCTTGCCCTCGGGGCCGACGCCCTTGACGCTGAAGCCCAGCTTGGCCTCGCGGTCCACCCCGCTGGTGGAGACCGTGTCGGTCTCGATCCGTACGTCGTCGGAGGGGTCCACGGTGCCCTGGTCGTTGACCGTGACGGACCTGCCGGCCTCGTGGTTTCCGCCGATCTTGCCGCCGGCCACGATGAGGTCGCCGCCCAGGCCGCCCTCCTCGCGCTTGGACGAGCCGTCGGTGGAGATCTTGGGGACGGTCAGCTCGTGCCGGATGTCCTCGGCGATGGCGTCCGCCCGCTCGTCGACGCGGTCCAGCCGCTCCTGCATCTCCCGGGCCGCCGCGCTCTCGTCGCCGGCGTCCACCGGCGCGCCGGCCATCTCCTCGTCGAAGATCCGCTTCCGTGTCTCGTCGACGCGCGCCGTGTAGTCGCGGTACTGCTGCTCGTTGTCGAAGAGCAGCGCCTCCGACCTGTCGTCCTTCCAGGAGACGGTGAGGTCGGCGCCGCCCTGGAGCCTGCCGATCCCGCCCTTGATCTCGAACGGGACGCCGTTGCTCCTGCTCTCGCCGGTGGTCTCCAGTACGGAGCCGTCCGCCCGGCGCTGCACGATCGTGGTCTGCTTGTCCTCGCGCTTCCAGACCAGCAGCTTCACGGACCCGCTCGACTCGTCGCTCTGGTAGTCGCGCGCGTAGGGCGGGATCCTGTCGAGGCCTTCGGGCCACTCGCCCTCCGGCGCGGCCGGGTCGCCCGCGGCGGGGTCGTCGGGGGCGGGGTCGTCGGGGGCGGGGTCGTCGGGTGGGACGTTGTGCGCGAGCACGGGGGCCGCGTCGGCCGTGTCGCCGCCCGCGTAGAAGGTGTGGATGCCGGACACCGAGAGGGAGTGCACGGTCGAGCCCGCGGGGGCGGCCCGTGCGACGCGGGTGATGGGGGTCGGGACGCGGGAGGTGATGGCCTCGTCACCCTTCTCGATCATGGAGAGCGGGCCGGCCGGTACGGCGAGGCTGCCGCCCTTCCGCAGGTCGGCCGCCTTCACCCAGCGGCGGGCTATGGGGTCGTACAGCCGCTGGTCGCCGGCGACGGTGAGCTCGTCGCCGCCGCGGATGACGATCTCCACGAGGGGCTTGCGGCTGACCCGCTCGGAGGTCGAGGTGACCTTGCGCGGCAGCGTGACGCCCGAGGTCGGGTCCGTCGCGATCACGACGTCGCCCTTGCGGATCCGGGCGAGCGGCTTCTTCTGCCCACCGGCCAGGGTCACCGGGGTGGTCCCGGCCATCCCCTCGCCGCCGCCCCGGGCCATCCGCATCGGCTGTGGGGCCGCCGAGCCGGCGGCCTCATCGCCCTTCCCGGACGCGGCGCCATCTCCCGCCGCAGAGCCCTTCCCGGACGCGGCGCCATCGCTCGCCGCAGAGCCCTCACCGGACGCGGCGCCATCGCGAGAGGCAGAGCCACCGTCGGACGCCGCGTCATCGGCGGACGCGTCATCGGCGGACGCGGACTCACCGTCGGACGCGGACTCATTGTCGGACGCGGAGCCACCGGCGCCGTCGCCCGCGCCAGAGGCGTCGCTCGCGCCTGAGGAGGAGTCGAACGCGTCCGAGGGGTCGGTCATGTCGGCGGATTGGCCGGCCGGGATGTCTTCGGGGAAGTAGGTGAGGTAGGCGTCGACCTTGTCCGCGGCGGGGAGCAGCCCGGCTCGGACGGTGTCGCCCCCGTCGGGGGCGTGGATGACGCGCCCGCCGCCGGCGTACACGCCGATGTGCCCGCCGCCCGCCAGCACGAGGTCCCCGGGCCTCAGCTCGTCCCGCGAGATCGGCCGTCCGAGCTCCCGCTGCGCCTCCAGACCGGCCGGAATCTGTATCCCGGCCCGCGCCAGCGCCAGCCTCGTCAGCTCCGTACAGTCGCAGGCGTCCTCGGCGGACGACCACGGGTAGGTCTGTCCCAGCTGGGCGACGGCGTACGCGACGACCTGCTTTCGCAGGGCCTTCATCGTCGGCTCGCGCCGCTCGGCCGCACGTTCGGCGGCGGCGCGTTCACGGGCCTGCTCGGCGCGGCGTTCCGCGGCGGCCTCGTCGGCGCGCTTCTCCGCCGCCCGCTTCGCGGCGGCCTTCTTCGCCGCCGCCTTCTTCTCAGCCGCCTTCTTCTCAGCGGCCCGCTTCGCGGCGTCGTACTCCGCCGACGCGGACGGCGTCCGTACGGTGAGCCCGCGCAGCGCGCGCAGCTGCGCCGCGAGCCGCTTCTCCTCGGCGTCCAGCCGGTTCGCCCCGCGTTCCAGCGTTGCGGCCGTCCGCTCGATCCCGGCGGTGTCCGTCTTGATGCCCGCCTGCCGCGCGGCGGTGGCGAACCGGCGCAGCTCGGTCAGCTCGCGTACGAGGGCGGAACGCTCGGTCCGCACCCGGCTCACCGCGGCGATGACCCGCGCGACCAGCGCGGCCCGCGGGCCCATGGCCTCCGGCACGCCGGGTGTGGTGGGAGCGCCGCTGCCGGCCGCCGCGTAGGCGACGGCGGCCTCGGCCGGAGAGGTCAGGGCGACGGTCGTGGCGAGGCCGACCCCGACGACGCCGGCCGTACGCAGGGCGCGCCGTCCGGAACGGAGTGGGCGGGGCGGGGAGCCGGGTTCACCGGCTCCCGGTGCACGGCGGAGGCCGAACGCGCGGCCCGCCTCGAGCGCGCGGTGGATCCAGTGGCGAAGGGGGGACGCGGAGTGGGGCTGTGGCGATGTCACGTGGAACCTCACGAGGCACGACGGGAAGGAGGACAACGTGGTGGGTGAAGGGCCCCGTCGGCGGACACACGTCGACGCCACGCGGATGCCGTACCCGAACGCCGCCGCGACCAGGTCGAACGGCCTGCGTTCCATCGCCCCCGAGCGCCCCGCCAGGCTCCGCGGCTCCAGCGGGCCACCGAAGGTGGTACCCCAGAGTTACCACACAGCGCCCCACGCGAAAAGGCCCAAGCCGGGCGTCCCGACGGGCTGAAGCGCCCTCCGGGAAGCGCGCCGAAGGCGACCGCGGAGGGCGCGGGGGGCGGGTCTCAGTCGCCGAGGATGCGGCCCATGGCCGAGCGCACGAGGGCCCGCGGCAGCAGCCGGTTCAGCGGCAGCGACGCCTTGTTGGCGAGGCCCGGTACGCAGATCGCCCGGCCCGCCGCGACGGCGTCCAGCCCGGCGGTGGCCACCTCCTCCGGCGTGGTCCACACGAAGCCCGGCAGCCCGTCCCGGCGCATCCCCGCGCGCCGGTGGAAGTCCGTCCGGGTCAGGCCCGGCAGCACCGCGGTGACGTGCACGTTCTGGCCCGCCACCTCGGCGTGCACGCCCTCGGTGAAGCGGGTGACGAACGCCTTGGTGGCCGCGTACGTGGCCGTACCGGGCGCGGCGTTCTCGCCCGCCATGGACGACACGTTGAGCACGCCTCCGTGCCGCCGGTCGATCATGCCCGGCAGGGCGGCGCGGGTCAGCCGGACCAGGGCGGTCACGTTCACGTCGAGCTGTGCCTGCTCGCCGTCCAGCGGGAGCTCGGCGAACCGGCCCTGCGTGCCGAGGCCCGCGTTGTTCACCAGCAGCTCCACCTGCCGTGCCGGGTCGGCGAGGCGTTCCTCGAGCGCGGCCAGCCGCTCCCGGTCCGCGAGGTCGGCCGCGACCACCTCCACGCCGACCTTGGCGGTGGCGCGTAGGTCGTCGGCCAGCTCTTCCAGCCGGTCGGTGTTCCGGGCGACGAGCACCAGGTCCGTGCCCCGCCGGGCCAGGGCGCGCGCGAAGGCCGTACCGATCCCGCTGGACGCGCCGGTGACGAGCGCGCTGCGATAGGCGTGCTGCATGCCGAAAGGTTAGACGGATTGCCGGAGCCTCCGGGGGGTCAGACCGGTTTCGCGAGCCCTTCCACGACCTCGGCGCCGGGGAGTCCGGCGAGCTCGGAGCCGGGCACGAGCAGCTTCGAGCGCCGCACCCCACTGCCGACGATCACGTACGGGACCGCGGTCACCCGCGCGTCCACCAGCACCGGCCAGGCCTCGGGCAGCCCGGCGGGGGTGATGCCGCCGTACTCCATTCCGGTGGCCGCGACCGCCTCGTCCTGCGACATGAAGGACGCCTTGCGGACGTCGAGCCGCCGCCGCACCGTGTTGTTGACGTCCGCGCGGGTCGTCGCCAGGACGACACAGGCGGCCGTACGCGGCTCACCGCCGCGCCGCCCGGTGATGACCACGCAGTTGCCGCCAGCCTCCAGGGGCACGTCGTACGCCTCGGACATCGCGGCCGTGTCGGCGAGCCCGGGATCGATCTCGGTCACCAGGGCGCCCGGCAGATGGCCCGCGAGGATCGCCGCCGCCACCGGCGGAGCCAGCAGTTCGAGCCCGTCCTTGGCCGGCACGGTCGCCAGGCCCCACGTCGTGCTGTCGGTCATGCCCTCAACGTAGCGGCCCGGCCTTAACCCGGGCGCCCCTGGGCAATAGAGTCGTGGACCGTCAACGGCGATGGATGCGGAGGGCCACCACATGGGCGAGTTCGTCAGGGTCGAGGTCGACGGTGCGGTGGCGACGATCCGGCTGGACCGGCCGCCGATGAACGCGCTGAACGCCCAGGTCCAGGAGGAGATCGCGGCGGCGGCGGAACAGGCGGGGGACGACGCCGCGGTGCGCGCGGTGGTGATCTACGGCGGGGAGAAGGTGTTCGCGGCCGGCGCCGACATCAAGGAGATGTCGGTGATGACGTACGCGCAGATGTCCGAGCACTCGCGCCGGCTGCAGGCCTCGTTCACCGCGGTCGCGAAGATCCCGAAGCCGGTGGTCGCGGCGGTCACCGGGTACGCGCTCGGCGGCGGCTGCGAGCTCGCGCTCTGCGCCGACTTCCGGGTCGCGGCGGACAGCGCCAAGATCGGGCAGCCGGAGATCCTGCTCGGCATCATCCCCGGCGCCGGCGGCACCCAGCGGCTCCCCCGGCTGATCGGCCCCGCCCGCGCCAAGGACCTGATCTTCACCGGGCGGCACGTGGGCGCCGCCGAGGCGCTGGAGATCGGCCTGGTGGACGAGGTCGCCGAGCCGGACAAGGTGTACGAGGCCGCGCTGGCCCTGGCCCGCCGCTACGCCGACGGCCCGGCGGTGGCGCTGCGCGCGGCCAAGCAGGCCATCGACTCCGGGCTCGAGGCCGACCTGGACACCGGCCTGGAGATCGAGCGGCTGCACTTCTCGGGCCTGTTCGCCACCGAGGACCAGCGCATCGGCATGCAGAGCTTCATCGAGAACGGCCCCGGCAAGGCCACCTTCGTGGGCCGCTGACCTCCCCTGCCCGACCCGGCCGTTCGCGCGGACGCGTTTGTGGCGGATGTCGCATGAAACGGCGTCCAGGTGGCGCGGCCGGGGCACTTTTTGTGGATTCCCTACAACGTCGCGGCTCCAGCCTTCGCCCTGCCGGACCTGGTGTACACGGCTGTGATCGAGCAGGGTGTGAGCGGGTGCGGGCGACGGTCCAGGCCCGGACGTCGCCTTCTGTACGCGGGTACTCGGGAGGCTCAGCCGGTGTTCAGTCGGGTCGCCATCGTCAATCGTGGAGAGGCCGCGATGCGGCTCATCCACGCTGTCCGCGATCTTTCAGCGGAAACGGGGACGCTGGTCGAGACGGTCGCTCTCTACACCGACGCCGACCGCAACGCCACCTTCGTCCGTGAGGCGGACATCGCCTATCCGCTCGGTCCGGCGTCCGCCCGCCCGTACCTCGACCATGCCGTCCTGGAGCGGGCGCTGGTGGAGACCGAGGCCGACGCCGCGTGGGTCGGCTGGGGCTTCGTCGCCGAGGACCCGGCCTTCGCCGAGCTGTGCGAGCGGATCGGCGTCGTCTTCATCGGGCCGTCCGCCGCCGCGATGCGCGCGCTCGGCGACAAGATCGGCGCGAAGCTGATCGCCGAGGAGGTCGGTGTACCGGTCGCGCCGTGGAGCCGCGGGGCGGTCGGCACGGTGGAGGACGCGCTGCGCGCCGGCGACGAGATCGGCTACCCGCTGATGCTCAAGGCGACCGCCGGCGGGGGAGGCCGCGGCATCCGCATGGTCACCTCGAGCGAGGACCTGGCGGACGCCTACGAGCGCACCAGCCAGGAGGCGGTGCGCGCGTTCGGCTCGGGCGTGCTCTTCCTGGAGCGGCTCGTCACCGGCGCCCGGCACGTCGAGGTGCAGGTCATCGCGGACGGACAGGGCACCGCATGGGCCCTGGGCGTCCGCGACTGCTCCGTACAGCGGCGCAACCAGAAGATCATCGAGGAGTCCGCCTCCCCGGTCCTGACGATGGGCCAGGCCGCCGAGCTGAAGGCGTCGGCCGAGCGGCTCGCCGTGGCCGTCGGCTACCGCGGCGCCTGCACCGTCGAGTTCCTCTACCACCCCCGGGAGAAGCTCTTCGCCTTCCTCGAGGTCAACACCCGGCTGCAGGTGGAGCACCCGATCACCGAGGTCACCACCGGCACCGACCTGGTCCGGCTGCAGCTGCACGTGGCGAACGGCGGGAGGCTGGACGGCCCCCAGCCGGGCGAGGCCGGCCACGCCATCGAGGCCCGGCTCAACGCCGAGGACCCGGACCGCGACTTCGCGCCCGCCCCCGGCCGCATCGTGCGCCTGGTGCTGCCCACCGGGCCGGGCATCCGGGTGGACACCGGCGTCCGCGAGGGCGAGGTCATCCCGGCCGACTTCGACTCCATGATCGCGAAGATCATCGCGTACGGAGACGACCGCGACCAGGCGCTGGGCCGGCTGCGCCGCGCGCTGGCCGAGACCACGGTGATCATCGAGGGCGGCGCGACGAACAAGAGTTTCGTGCTCGACCTGCTGGACCAGCCCGAGGTGATCGACGCGAGCGCCGACACCGGCTGGATCGACCGCGTACGCGCCGAGGGCCGCCTTGTCACCCACCGCCACTCCGCGATCGCCCTGGCCGCCGCCGCGATCGAGGCGTACCGGGAAGAGGAGGAGCTCGGCCGGCGGCGGCTGCTGTCGTCGGCGCACGGCGGGCGCCCGCAGGTGCGGCACGACTGGGGCCGCCCGCTCGACCTCAAGCTTCGCGGCGCCGGCTATCGCGTGAGCGTCGCACGTGCCGGCCGTGAGCGCTTCCACGTCGGTGTCTCCGCCGGCGGTGCCGTGCACGCGGCGGACATCGAGGTCGAGCGGTTCGACGCGCACAGCGGCCAGATCGTGGTGAACGGACACCGCTTCCGGCTGGTGTCGGCCACGCACGGCCCCATCCACCTGATCGAGGTCGACAGCGTGACGCACCGGATCAGCCGCGAGGAGGGGGGCGTCGTCCGCTCCCCCGCGCCCGCGCTGGTCGTGGCGAGACCCGTGTCACCCGGCGACGAGGTCCAGGCCGGCGCGCCGATTCTGGTGCTGGAGAGCATGAAGATGGAGACGGTGCTGCGCGCGCCGTTCCGCGCACGCGTCCGCGAGTGCCCGGTGTCGGTGGGCAGCCAGGTCGAGACGGCCGCGACGTTGCTGCGGCTGGAGCCGCTGGCCACCGACGGCGACGCCGAGGATGCCCCACCCGGCGAGGACGCCGTCGAGATCGACCTGCCCGCCGCGCCGTTGGAGGTGTCCGCGGCCGACCGAGTCGAGCGCGGCCTGCAGGACCTCCGCGACCTGCTGCTCGGCTTCGACCTCGACGGCGAGCAGGTGCTCGCGGCCTATCTGGCCGCACGGGCGGAGCTGGACGAGCACCTGCTCGGGGGCGAGCTCGACCTGCTCACCGTGTTCGCCGACCTGTGCGAGCTGAGCCGCAACAGGCCGGCCGGGGAACTCGACGCGGAGCCGGACAGCACGGTGCACAGCCCGCGCGAGTCCTTCCACAGCTACCTGCAGACCCTTGACGCCGAGCGCGCCGGCGTCACCCAGGACTTCCAGGACAAGCTCACCACGGTCCTCGCCCACTACGGCGTCGCCGGCCTGGACCGTACGCCCGAGCTGGAGGCGGCGGTCTTCCGGATCTTTCTGGCCCGGATGAGCACCGGCGTCACGGTCGTGTCGGAGCTGCTGCGCCAATGGCTGGCCGGCGCGCCCCCGCTGGAGTCGCTCGGCGAGCGCGCCGGGCTCACCCTCGAGCACGTGATCGACGCCACCCAGGTGCGCTTTCCGACGGTGTCCGACCTGGCCCGCGGCGTGGTGTTCCGCTGGTTCACCCAGCCGCTGCTGCGCCGCAACCGCGCCAAGGTCTACGCCGCGGTGCGTGACGACCTTCGGTACCTGGACGGCGACCCGGACGCGCCGGACCGCGCGGAGCGGATCCAGGCCATGGTGGCCAGCTCCGAGCCTCTCGTCCGGCTGATCGGCCAGCGGTTCGGCCGGCCCGGACGGGACCCTTCGCCGCTGCTGGAGGTGCTGACCCGCCGCTACTACGGCAACCGCGGACTGACCGAGTTCGCCGCGCGGGAGGCCGCGGGCTTCCGGTTCGTCATCGCCGATCACACCGGCTCACACGGGGTGACCCGCGTGGTCGCCACCACCGTCGGCATCGCCGAACTTCCTCGCGCGATCGCCGCCGTCGGCACGTTCGCCGCCGGTGTCCCGGAGCGCGGACTTGTCGCCGACCTGTACGTCGCGTGGGAGGACCAGCCGGACGCCGACGCGATGGCGCTGCGGCTGGGGCGGCACCTCGCCGAACACCCGCTGCCTCCGGGCGTCCGCCGGATCACCACCATCATCACCGGCACCAGCGGCGCCGTCATGCACCACCACTTCACGTTCCGGCCCGACGGGGCGGACTTCGTCGAGGACCGGCTGATCCGCGGCCTGCACCCGCAGATCGCGCAGCGCCTGCAACTGCATCGGCTGCACGCGTTCGACCTCACCCGGCTGCCGTCCGCCGACGAGGAGATCTACCTATTCAAGGCCGTGGCGCGGAGCAACCCGGCCGACGAGCGGCTGATCGCGATGGGGCAGGTCCGCGACCTGACGGCGCTACGCGACGCCGATGGCGGAATCGTGGCGCTGCCCGCCGCGGAGGACGCGTTCAACGCGGGCCTCTACGCGATCCGCAACATCCAGGCCCAACGCCCCCAGAACAAGCGGTTCGATTCCAACCGGATCATGATGTACGTCTGGCCGTCGACCGAGCTGACGCCCGACGAGATCAACACCCTCGTGCAGCGCATCCTCCCGAGCACCGTCGGCGCGGGGCTGGAGGAGGTCCAGTTCATCGCCCGCCAGCGCACCCCCTCCGGCGAGCTGGCCGAGGTCGCCGTACGGATCACGCTCGACGGCCACGGCACCCACCTGTACGTCGAGAAGCCGTCGACGGAACCGGTGCGGCCACTGGACGACTACCGGCAGAAGGTGCTGCGCGCGGCCCGGCGCGGAAACGTCTACCCGTACGAGCTGACCGGCCTGCTCGCCGGGCCGGAGGGCCGCTTCGTCGAGCACGATCTCGACGAGAACGGTGCCCTCGTTCCCGTGGACCGGCCGAAGGGCGGGAACACCGCCGCGATCGTGGCGGGCGTGGTCACGACACCGACCGAGCGGTGCCCCGAGGGCATCACCCGTGTGGCTCTGCTCGGCGACCCGAGCATGGCGCTTGGGGCACTGTCGGAGCCGGAGTGCTCACGGGTGATCGCCGCGCTGGACCTCGCCGAGCGCATGCGGGTTCCGCTGGAATGGTTCGCGCTGTCGGCGGGAGCACGGATCTCGATGACCTCGGGCACCGAGAACATGGACCAGGTCGCGGCCGCGCTCCGGCGGATCGTCACGTTCACCCAGGCCGGCGGCGAGATCAACATCGTGGTCGCGGGCATCAACGTCGGCGCCCAGCCGTACTGGAACGCCGAGTCGACGATGCTCATGCACACCAAGGGCATCCTGGTGATGACGCCGGACTCGGCGATGGTGCTCACCGGCAAGCAGTCGCTGGACTTCTCCGGCGGCGTGTCGGCCGAGGACAACTTCGGCATCGGCGGCTACGACCGGGTCATGGGCCCGAACGGCCAGGCGCAGTACTGGGCGCCCAGCCTGCCTGCCGCCCGCGACGTACTGATGGCGCACTACGACCACAGTTATGTCGTGCCCGGCGAGTCCATGCCGCGGCGGGCCGAGACGACTGACCCGGCCGACCGCGACGTCTCCGCCTTTCCGCACGCGATCGCCGGTAGCGACTTCACCACCGTCGGTCAGATCTTCTCCGCGGAGCACAACCCGGACCGCAAGAAGCCGTTCGACATCCGTACGGTGATGCGTGCCCTGTCCGACCAGGACCACCCGGTGCTGGAGCGCTGGGCCGGCATGGCGGACGCCGAGACGTCCGTGGTGCAGGACGTGCACATCGGCGGCCGGCCGGTCTGCCTGATCGGCATCGAGTCACGGTCGGTGCCGCGGCGCGGCTTCCCGCCCACCGACGGCCCGGACACCTACACCGCGGGCACGCTGTTCCCGCGGTCATCACAGAAGACCGCGCGGGCGATCAACGCGGCGTCCGGCAATCGGCCACTCGTCGTACTGGCGAACCTCTCCGGGTTCGACGGCTCCCCAGAGTCGATGCGCAGGCTGCAGCTGGAGTACGGCGCGGAGATCGGCCGGGCCATCGTCAACTTCGACGGCCCGATCGTGTTCTGCGTGATCTCCCGCTACCACGGCGGCGCGTTCGTGGTGTTCTCCAAGGCCCTCAACCCGGGCATGACCGTGCTGGCACTGGAGGGCTCCTTCGCCTCGGTGCTCGGGGGCGCCCCGGCGGCGGCGGTGGTGTTCTCCGGTGAGGTGAACAACCGCACCGCGACGGATCCGCGGGTGACCGAGTTGCAGGCCCAGGTCGCCGCGGCCGACGCCGCCGAGCGGGCCGCGCTGGGCGCCCGGCTCGCCGAGGTTCGGTCGGCGGTCCGGGCGGAGAAGCTCGGCGCGGTCGCCGCGGAGTTCGACCGCGTGCACAGCATCCAGCGCGCGGTCGAGGTCGGCTCGGTGGACGCGATCATCAGCGCCGCCGAGCTGCGACCACGCATCATCGAGGCCATCGAGCACGGCATCAAACGCTGAGGCAGGGAGATCGCGCACATCGGCACAAGAGCTTCATCGAGAACGGCCCCGGCAAGGCCACCTTCGTCGGTCGCTTAAAAATGCGGTGCGCGAGCCGGATTCGCGCTGAGATCATCCGTTGATGGGAGCGCCTGAGGTTCGGCCGGAGATCGTCGAGTTCTACACGTCGGCCTATGACGAGGCCGGCCGCCTGTCCTCCAAGGCGCCTGGCGTGCTGGAGTTCGTCCGCACGCGGGTCGCCGCCGCGGCGATCAGCCGGCACGCCGGGCTGCTCGACCTCGCCGCCACCAACCGGCTCGGCCTGGAGTCGACGATGCGGGCGGTGCTGTCCACCGGCCGTCACGACCGTGCCCTCGGCTTCACCACCGCCTACTTCCACACCGCCGAGGAGCTCGGATCGGAGCTGGCCGAAGCGGGATTCGCCGACGTCCGCCTCTACGGCGTCGAAGGGCCCACCTGGCCCGTCCTCAAGGGCCTGGAGGCCCACACCGGCGAGTCCCTGACCGGATCCGCACTCCTCGACTCGGCGCTCACCGCCGCCCGGCTCACCGAGACCGACCCGGCGATGATCGCCTCCAGCTCCCACATCCTGGCCATCGGCCACACGCCGTGATCACGTGCCGGGACCGCGCCCGCCCAGGGTGGCGAGGAGGGCTTCGGCGGTGGCGGTGTTGCTGGTGACGGCTGGGAGGCCGGTGCGGCGCTCCAGCTCGGGGAGTAGCGACAGGGTGGGGAGGTTGGTGCAGCTCATGAGCAGCGCGTCGGCGGTGTCGTCGCCGTCGGCATGCTGGAGGACCCGGTCCGGCGGGACCGCGGCGATGTCGGCGTCCCGGATGATCTCCAGGCCCGCGGCGCTGCTCACCCCGAGCCCGTGCCCGCGCAGGTACGCGCACTCCGCGTCCGTGATGTCCGCGGTGTAGGGCGTACGGACCCGTACCCGCCGCCCGTGCCGGAGCAGCGCCGCCGCGACGGCCGCGGCCGTGGTGACGACCGGCGCGCCGGTACGGTCCGCCAGGTCTCGCGCCAGCGCCCGCTCGGCCCGGCCCGCCATCCGTACCGTCCTGCACGCCCTCGAACGACACAGCCCCAAGCCCTCGTGACCGCCGGGCCCGATCATGGGGAGAGCGTCAGCGGAGGGTGCCGTTCGTCATCCCCAATGGCGAGTCGGGGACCACGACGAGGCCCATCTCGGCGGGCCCGGTGAGCGCCGGGTTGCTGGGCAGCACGCGCACCGTGTAGCCGAACGAGCCGGCCCGGTCCAGCGACACCTCACCGGCGTACTTGACCAGCGGCCCCTCCTGGGACACGACGCTGAGCGCGGTGTGCCCGGGGTCGAGCAGGTCGTCGCCTTCGTCCACGCGGCCGGAGACGACCTCCACGCAGACGTCGTCCGCGCCGAGGTCACCGAGCACGACCGTGGCCCGCACATGCATGTCCGAGCCCAGCTGCGGCGCCGCGTACTCCGCCTCGACGTGCTCGATCCGCACCCCCGGCCAGGACTTGAGCACCCGCTGCTTCCACGCGGCCAGCTCCCGTACCCCGCGCAGGTCGCCCTCGACGAGCGCACGCGAGGACTCCGCGGCGGGCTGGTACAGCTCGACCACGTAGTCGCGCAGCATCCGCCCGGCCAGCACCTTCGGGCCGAGCGTGATCAGCGTGTGCTTGACCATCTCCAGCCAGCGGCGCGGCAGCCCGTCGGCGTCCCGGGTGTAGAAGCGCTCGGTGACGTGCTCGCCGATGAGCTCGTACAGCGCCGTGGCCTCCAGCTCGTCGCGGCGCTCCGGGTCGGCGGTGCCGTCGGCGGACGGGATCGCCCAGCCGTTAGAGCCGTCGAACCACTCGTCCCACCAGCCGTCCTTGATGGACAGGTTGAGACCGCCGTTCAGCACCGCCTTCATCCCGGAGGTGCCGCAGGCCTCCAGCGGACGCAGCGGGTTGTTCATCCACACGTCGCACCCGGTGACCATGGACTTGCCGAGCGCCATGTCGTAGTCGGGCAGGAAGACGATGCGGTGCCGCACCTCGGCGTCGTCGGCGAACCGGACGATCTCCTGGATCAGCTTCTTGCCGCCCTCGTCCGCCGGATGCGCCTTGCCGGCGATGACGATCTGCACCGGGCGGTCCGGGTCGAGCAGCAGCGCCTTGAGCCGCTTCCGGTCCTTGAGCATCAGCGTGAGCCGCTTGTACGACGGCACGCGCCGGGCGAAGCCGATGGTCAGCACGTCCGGGTCGAGCGCGTCGTCGATCCAGCCGATCTCCGCCTCGCTGGCGCCGCGCTGCCGCCACGACTCGCGCAGCCGCCGCCGGGCGTCCAGAACCAGCCGCTCGCGCTGGATCCGGCGCAACCCCCACAGCTCCGCGTCGTCGATCTCCCGTACGCGGTCGAAGCCCTCGCCGCGGGAGAGCCGGTCGCGCCCGGCCGTACGGTCCGCCAGGTCCAGGAACTCCTGCCCCACCCAGGTGGGCGCGTGCACCCCGTTGGTGATCGAGCCGATCGGCACCTCGGAGGTGTCGAAGCCCGGCCACAGCCCGTGGAACATCTCCCGGCTGACCGCGCCGTGCAGCTCGGAGACGCCGTTCACCCGCTGGGCCAGGCGCATCCCCATGATCGCCATGTTGAACACGGCCGGGTCGCCCTCGGGGTAGGTCTCGGCGCCGAGCGCGAGGATCCGCTCCACGGGCAGGCCCGGGATGGCCGCGTCGCCGCTGAAGTGCTCCTCGATGAGGTCGCGCGGGAACCTGTCGATGCCCGCGGGGACCGGCGTGTGCGTGGTGAACAGCGTGCCCGCGCGGGCCGCCTCCAGCCCCTCGTCGAAGGTGAGCCCGCGCTCCTCCACGTACTCCCGGACCCGCTCCAGGCCGAGGAACCCCGCGTGCCCCTCGTTGCTGTGGAACACCTCGGGCGCGGGGTGGCCGGTGATCCTGCAGTACGCGCGGACCGCGCGGGTGCCGCCGATGCCGAGCAGCAGCTCCTGGCGGAGCCGGTGCTGGCCGCCGCCCCCGTACAGCCGGTCGGTGACATCGCGTAGGTCGGGCTCGTTGTCCTCGACGTAGGTGTCGAGCAGCAGCAGCGGCACCCGGCCCACCTGGGCCAGCCAGACGTGCGCGAGCATCGGCCGGCCGCCGGGCAGCGGAACGGAGATCCGCACCGGAGCGCCGTCCTCCTCGCGGAGCAGCGTGAGCGGCGCGCCGTTCGGGTCCTGCGACGGGTAGTGCTCCAGCTGCCAGCCCTCCGGCGAGAGCGACTGGCTGAAGTAGCCGTGCCGGTACTGCAGGCCCACCCCGATGATCGGCACGCCCAGGTCGCTGGCGGTCTTGAGGTGGTCACCGGCGAGGATGCCGAGGCCGCCGGAGTACTGCGGCAGCGCCGAGGTGATGCCGTACTCCGCGGAGAAGTACGCGATCGCGGAAGGCGCGCCCGCCACCGACTGGTACCAGCGCGGCGCGGTCAGGTAGTCGCGCAGGTCCTCGGCGGCGTCGCCGAGCCGGCGCAGGAAGCGGCGGTCGGCGGCGAGCTCGTCGAGTCGCTCCGGGGCGATCTCGCCGAGCAGCCGTACGGGGTCGTGCCGTACGGCCTCCCAGGTCTCGGGGTCGATGGCCGCGAAGACCTCACGGGTCTCGGCATGCCACGACCAGCGCAGGTTGGCGGCGAGTTCGCCCAGCGGGGCGAGGGGCTCGGGGAGAACGGTTCGGACGGTGAACCGGCGGATGGCCTTCACGCGGACCAACCGTAATCACAGTTCGGAGGACGTGAGAACCGAACCGGCAACCTCACCGATGCGTGTCGCGACGGTTTTGCCCGTTCGGCGGGGGGTTACGCCGGAGCCACCCGATCCGGGCGCCCGGTTACCGATTCAGCCCGTTTTGCCGGGGCAGAGTGGGAGGCGACCGCTCTGATACCTGGAATGTGACATGGCCCACATGACCGGCGGTCGTAACACGGCCGAAACCGCACCGTCAGCCCGTGACACTTGTGCGCGGGGAGTCACCCGGCGCATCACCCCCCGGCATGGCGTGCGCGGGCGGAGCGTGCCCGGCGGTCACAGATCATTCTCTCTGAAACCCCAGGTAACAGGTCTATTCGCTGTGTCGTTCCAGTAATCACGAACACTACGGTTAGGGCGATGGTCGGACGCATTCCCATTCTCGATGTACGGCCCGTGCTGGACTGCGGGGTCGCCAAAGCGGTCGCCGGCGAGTCCTTCGAGGTCAGCGCCACGGTGTTCCGCGAGGGCCACGAACGGCTGGGCTGCGGGGTCGTGCTGCACGACCCGCGCGGCCGGCGCGGCCCGCTGACGTACATGACCGAAACGGTGCCGGGCACCGACCGGTACGCCGCCGAGGTGACCGTCACCACCGAGGGGCGCTGGACGTTCACGGTCGAGGCCTGGGGCGATCCGATCGCGCACTGGATCCACGACGCGGAGATCAAGGTCCCCCGCGGGCAGGACGTCGAGCTGATGCTGGAGGAGGGCGCGCTGCTGTACGAGCGCGCCGCCAAGGGCGTGCCCAAGCGACACCGCCCGGTGCTCCAGCAGTCCGCCGAGGTGCTGCGCAACCCGGCCATCGCGGCGCACGAACGGCTCGCGGCCGCGCTGGACGAGGAGATCATCGGCCTGCTGCGCGAGCACCCGCTGCGCGAGCTGGTCACGCGCTCCGGCCGGCATCCGGTGATGGTTCACCGCGAGCGCGCGCTGTACGGCTCCTGGTACGAGTTCTTCCCCCGCTCGGAGGGCGCGTCGATCGATCCGCCACGCTCCGGCACGTTCAAGACCGCGGCCGACCGGCTCCCGGCCATCGCCGAGATGGGCTTCGAGGTCGTCTACCTGCCGCCGGTCCACCCGATCGGCTACTCCTTCCGCAAGGGCCGCAACAACACGCTGGTGGCCCAGCCCGGCGACCCCGGCTCCCCGTGGGCGATCGGCTCGCACGAGGGCGGCCACGACGCGGTCCACCCCGACCTGGGCACGATCGACGACTTCGACTTCTTCGTCGGCAGAGCCGGGGAGCTCGGCATGGAGGTGGCGCTGGACCTGGCGCTGCAGTGCTCCCCCGACCATCCCTGGGTGCAGGAGCACCCGGACTGGTTCAACATCCGGGCGGACGGCTCGATCGCGTACGCGGAGAACCCGCCGAAGAAGTACCAGGACATCTATCCGCTGAACTTCGACAAGGACCCCGAGGGGATCTACGCGGAGGTGCTGCGGGTGGTACGGCACTGGATGGACCACGGCGTGCGGATCTTCCGGGTGGACAACCCGCACACCAAGCCGGTGCCGTTCTGGGAACGGCTGCTCGCCGAGATCGCGAAGTCCGACCCGGACGTGCTGTTCCTGGCGGAGGCGTTCACCCGGCCGGTCGTGATGCACACCCTCGCGAAGATCGGCTTCCACCAGAGCTACACGTACTTCACCTGGCGCAACACGCGGCAGGAGCTCGAGGAGTACCTGACCGAGCTGAGCACGGTCTCGGCCCCGTACATGCGGCCGAACTTCTTCGTCAACACGCCGGACATCCTGCACGCCTACCTTCAGTACGGCGGGCGCGCGGCGTTCGAGATCCGTGCCGTGCTGGCCGCGCTGCTCTCCCCGACGTGGGGCGTCTACTCGGGCTACGAGCTGTGCGAGCACACCGCCGTACGGCCCGGTAGCGAGGAGTACCGCGACTCGGAGAAGTACCAGTACCGGCCCCGCGACTGGGCCGCCGCGGAGCGTGCGGGAACCACCGTCGCGCCGTTGATTCGGAAGTTGAACAACCTTCGGCGCGCCCATCCTGCGCTGAAACATCTACGTAACCTAAAGTTCCACTACGCCGATCAACCCGAGCTGATCAGCTTCTCGAAGCGTGAGCCGGGCCCCGCAGACGACGGTCTCGGGGACGCCGTCCTGGTCGTCGTGAACCTCGATCCGCACCAGGCCCACGAGGCCACGGTGTACTTGGACCTACCCGCGCTCGGGCTCGCCCCGGACGAGGAGTTCGTGGTGACCGACGAGCTCTCGGGTGAGTCCTACCGCTGGGGCGCCGCCAACTACGTCCGCCTCGACCCACATGTCCAGACCGCCCACATCTTCACGCTTCGGAGAAGCGAGTCGTGACCCTTTCGCCGCAGAACAACGCTGCGCAACTCAGTGATGCCGCGCCCCCCGGTGACGCCGCGCAGCCGAACGGCGCCGTACCGGCCCCCGACGCCGTGGTGCCCGTGCCCGACACGTTCACCCGGGACAAGCCCAACGATCCGTACTGGTTCAAGCGTGCGGTCTTCTATGAGGTGCTGATCAGGGGCTTCTATGATCACAACGGCGACGGCACAGGCGACCTGCGCGGCCTGATCGAGAAGCTCGACTACCTCCAATGGCTGGGCATCGACTGCATCTGGCTGCTGCCGATCTACGAGTCCCCGCTGCGCGACGGCGGGTACGACATCAGCGACTACCTGAAGATCCTTCCGGAGTTCGGGCAGCTCGGTGACTTCATCCAGCTGATCGACGAGGCGCACGAGCGCGGCATCCGGGTGATCGCCGACCTGGTGATGAACCACACCAGCGACCAGCACCCGTGGTTCCAGGCCTCGCGGTCCGATCCGGACGGCCCGTACGGGGACTTCTACGTCTGGAGCGACACCGACGAGCGGTACCCCGACGCGCGGATCATCTTCGTCGACACCGAGCAGTCCAACTGGACGTACGACCCGGTGCGCGGGCAGTACTACTGGCACCGCTTCTTCTCCCACCAGCCGGACCTCAACTTCGAGAACCCGGCCGTACAGGAGTCGATCCTGGAGGTGCTGCGGTTCTGGCTGGACCTCGGCATCGACGGGTTCCGGATGGACGCGGTGCCGTACCTGTACGAGCGCGAGGGAACGAACTGCGAGAACCTCAAGGAGACGCACGAGTTCCTGAAGCGCGTGCGCAAGGAGGTCGACCGGCTCTACCCCGACCGGGTGCTGCTCTCGGAGGCCAACCAGTGGCCGTCGGACGTCGTCGAGTACTTCGGCGACTTCGAGTCCGGCGGCGACGAGTGCCACATGAACTTCCACTTCCCGCTGATGCCGCGCATCTTCATGGCGGTCCGGCGGGAGCAGCGCTACCCGATCTCGGAGATCCTCGCGCAGACCCCGCCCATCCCGGTGAACTGCCAGTGGGGCATCTTCCTGCGCAACCATGACGAGCTCACGCTCGAGATGGTCACGGACGAAGAGCGCGACTACATGTACACGGAGTACGCCAAGGACCCGCGGATGCGCGCCAACGTGGGAATCCGCCGCCGGCTGGCCCCGCTGCTGGACAACGACCGCAACCAGATCGAGCTGTTCACCGCGCTGCTGCTGTCGCTGCCCGGATCGCCGATGCTGTACTACGGCGACGAGATCGGCATGGGCGACAACATCTGGCTCGGCGACCGCGACAGCGTGCGCACACCGATGCAGTGGACACCGGACCGCAACGCCGGGTTCAGCAAGTCCGACCCGGCACGGCTCTACCTGCCGCCGATCATGGATCCGATCTACGGCTACCAGGCCATCAACGTGGAGGCCCAGCTCGGCAACCCCAGTTCGCTGCTGAACTGGACCAAGAAGATGATCGAGATCCGCAAGCGGCACCATGTCTTCGGCCTCGGTGACTTCACGGAGCTGCACGCCAGCAACCCGAGCGTCCTCGCCTTCGTCCGCGAATACGGGGATGATCGGATGCTGTGCGTCAACAACCTGTCGCGGTTCCCCCAGCCGGTCGAGCTGGATCTGCGCAGGTTCGAGGGGGCGACGCCGATCGAGTGCATGGGCGGCGTGCAGTTCCCGCCGATCGGGGAACTTCCCTACCTGCTGACGCTCCCCGGACACGGGTTCTATTGGTTCCAGTTGCCTCCCGTGCAGGACTGACGCATGACCTGACGGGCGGTTTGGAGGCGAAGTTTCTCTCATGGCTGAGCGGCTCGAGGAGTGCCTGGCCGAGTGGTTGCCGCGGCAGCGGTGGTTCGCCGGGAAGGACCGTGAACTCACCCACGTCACGGTCCTGGCCGACACCGAGCTGAGGCCCGGTGACCCGTCGCTACGGCACCTCGTCGTGGCGGCCCACCAGGGCCATCAGGACGAGACGGCGGACCGGTACCAGGTGCTCCTCGGGCGGCGGACCGTGCTGCCCGACCGGCTCAGGCACGTCGAGATCGGTCAGTGGGACGGCGGGCACGGGTACGACGCCGCGCACGACGCCGGTCTCACCGGCGAACTGCTGGAGCGGTTCGCCTCCGAGGCCGGCGCGGGGCGGCTCGGCTTCCACCGGCTGCCGCCCCCCGTCACCACCGGCCTGCCCAGCCTGGTGATCGGCGGGGAGCAGTCCAACACCACGCTGATCTACGGCGAGGAATACGTCTGCAAGCTGTTCCGCCGGCTGTGGCCGGGGGTCAACCCCGACCTCGAGCTCACCGCCGCGCTCGCGGCGCGCCGCTCGCGGCACGTCGCGCGGCCGCACGGCTGGTTCGAGATGCCGCTGGACGGCGAGCCGACCACGCTCGGCTTACTGCAGGAGTACCTCCGCACCGCGACCGACGGCTGGGTGCTCGCCGCCACCAGCGTCCGCGACCTGTACGCCTCGCCGGAGATCCCGGTCGCCGAGGCCGGCGGCGACTTCTCCGGGGAGGCGGGCCGGCTCGGGCGGGCCACCGCCGAGGTCCACCGCGACCTGGCCCAGGCCTTCGACACCGGGGTGGTGCCGGGCGACGAGCTGATCGAGGTGGCGCACGGCATGCACGCGCGGCTCTCCACCGCGGTGGCGGCGGTGCCGGCGCTGGCGCCGTACGCCGAGCGGGTCGGCGTGGTGTTCGACGAGTTCGCCAAGCTGGAGCGGCCGCTCCCGGTGCAGCGCGTGCACGGCGACTACCACCTGGGCCAGGTCGTCCGTACGCACAGCGGCTGGGTGCTGCTCGACTTCGAGGGCGAGCCCGCCAAGCCGGTGACCGAGCGCCGCGCCATGTCCAGCCCGCTGCGCGACGTGGCCGGGATGCTGCGCTCCTTCGACTACGCGGCGCGGCACCAGCTCATCGGGCATCCCGACGAGTCCCGGCTGGCCGGGGTGGCGCGCTCCTGGGCCGCGCACAACCGGGACGCGTTCTGCGCCGGCTACGCCGAGGCCGCCGGCGGGGATCCGCGCGAGCAGGCGGTGGCGCTGCGCGCGTACGAGTTCGACAAGGCGGTGTACGAGGTCGTCTACGAGGCGCGCAACCGCCCGTCCTGGCTGCGCATCCCGCTCGACTCGATCGCCGCGCTCGTCGGAGCCGACCCCGTTGTCGAGTCTTCCTAGTTCATGGTTTCGTACCGCTGAGGAGTGACCGTACGTGTCCACACACCGCCGAGACGAGATCGATCGGCTGGTGGCGGGTGCCCACCACGATCCGCACGCGCTGCTCGGCGCCCATCCGGAGGCCGGCGGGGTACGGGTCTCCACGCTGCGGCCGCTCGCCGGCTCGGTCGCGGTGGTGCTGCCGGACGACACCCGGTACCCGCTGGAGCACGAGCACGCGGGGGTGTTCTCCGGGGTCCTGCCGCTGCGCGAG
This sequence comes from Streptosporangiales bacterium, assembly GCA_009380095.1. GTDB lineage: Bacteria > Actinomycetota > Actinomycetes > Streptosporangiales > Streptosporangiaceae > WHSL01. The sequence goes on from WHSL01000033.1 coordinate 21,864, forward strand.
GTGCCCGACTACCGGCTGGCGCTGACCTACGACGGCGGCCCGGAGCTCGTCGTCGACGACCCGTACCGGTATCTGCCCACGCTCGGCCAGGTCGACCTGCACCTGATCGGGGAGGGCCGGCACGAACTGCTCTGGCACGTGCTCGGCGCGCACGTGCGCGGGTACGACAGCACCTTCGGCCCCGTCACCGGCACGTCGTTCGCGCTGTGGGCGCCGAACGCCCGCGGGGTCCGGGTCACCGGCGACTTCAACGACTGGGACCCGCGCGCGCACCCGATGCGGTCGCTCGGCGGCAGCGGGGTCTGGGAGCTGTTCGCGCCGGGCGTCGCCGAGGGCTCCCGGTACAAGTACGAGGTGCTCGGCGCGGACGGCACCTGGCGGCAGAAGGCCGACCCGCTGGCCTTCGCCACCGAGACGCCGCCGGCCACGGCGTCCGTGGTGACCAGCACGTCGTACGTGTGGAGCGACGCCGAGTGGCTGTCCGCGCGCAAGGAGCGCGAGTGGTCCGGCGAGGCGATGAGCGTCTACGAGGTGCATCTCGGGTCGTGGCGGGCCGGGCTCGGCTACCGGGAGCTCGCCGACGAGCTCGTCGCGTACGTGCGGGACATGGGCTTCACGCATGTGGAGCTGCTGCCGGTGACCGAGCACCCGTACGGTCCCTCGTGGGGCTACCAGGTCACCTCGTTCTACGCGCCCACCGCCCGGTTCGGCTCACCGGACGACTTCCGGTACCTGGTCGACCGGCTGCACCAGGCGGGGATCGGCGTCATCCTCGACTGGGTGGCCGCGCACTTCCCCCGCGACGCCTGGGCGCTGGCCAAGTTCGACGGCACCGCGCTGTACGAGCACGCCGACCCGCGGCGCGGTGACCACCCCGAGTGGGGCACGCTGATCTTCGACTACGGCCGGGCCGAGGTGCGCAACTTCCTCGTGGCCAGCGCGCTGTACTGGCTGGAGGAGTTCCACGTCGACGGGCTGCGGGTGGACGCCGTGGCCTCCATGCTCTACCTGGACTACTCGCGCGAGCCGGGCGAGTGGACCCCGAACGAGCGCGGCGGCCGGGAGAACCTCGACGCCATGCGCTTCCTGCAGGAGCTCAACGCCACCTGCTACCGGCGGGTGCCCGGCTGCTTCACGGTCGCGGAGGAGTCCACCGCGTGGCCGGGCGTGACCAAGCCGACCGACGCGGGCGGGCTCGGCTTCGGGTTCAAATGGAACATGGGGTGGATGCACGACACCCTCGGCTACATGCGCGAGGACCCGATCCACCGGCAGTACCACCACAACGAGATCACCTTCTCGCTGGTGTACGCGTTCAGCGAGAACTACGTGCTGCCGCTCTCGCACGACGAGGTCGTGCACGGCAAGGGGTCGCTGCTCGGCAAGATGCCCGGCGACGGGCCCGCCAAGTTCGCCGGGCTGCGGACCCTGCTCGGATTCATGTGGGCGCATCCCGGCAAGCAGCTGCTGTTCATGGGCGGCGAGATCGCCCAGGGCGCGGAGTGGGCGGAGCAGCGGCCGCTGGACTGGTGGCTGCTCGACGACGAGCTGCACGCCGGGACGCAGCGGCTCGTACGGGACCTCAACGCCGTGTACCGGCGCACGCCCGCGCTGTGGACGCAGGACACCAAGCCCGAAGGCTTCGCCTGGATCGACGCCGGCGACGCGGCCGGCAACGTGCTGACGTTCCTGCGCTGGGGCACCGACGGCGGCGTGCTCGCCTGCCTGGCCAACTTCTCCGGCTCCGAGCACTCCCGGTACCGGGTGGGGCTCCCGTACCCGGGCGTCTGGCGCGAGGTGCTCAACACCGACGCGGTCGGCTACGGCGGATCGGGCGGCGGCAACCTCGGCCAGGTCACCGCCGAGGACCTCCCCTGGAACGGCCGCGCCGCCTCCGCCCTGGTCACCCTCCCCGCCAACACCGTCCTCTACCTCCGCCCCGAAACGGAGGCCTGACCCGAGACGTCGTCTCGGCGGCGTCTCGGCGGCGTCTCGGCGGCGTCTCGGAGCGATCACCCGGCGCGCGGGTCGGTGGTGGGGTCGTAGGACTCGTTGGGGACGAGGCCGGCGGTGGCGTGGGCGACGCGTTTGCCTTCGGGGGTGTAGATGACGGACTGGGCGACCATGCGGCGGCGTCCGGGGTGCAGCAGTTCGGCGCGGACCGGGTAGTCGACGCCGGCGTCCGCGCCGCGGAGGAAGTCGATGTTGAGGTTGAGCGTGAGCATGGGCAGGAAGCGTTCGCCGACGCTGACACCGGCCATGCAGGCCGAGTCGTCCAGCACCATGGAGATGTAGCCGCCGGCCACGCCGCCCTGCACGTTCAGCGTGTGCGGGGTGGGCGACCAGATCAGCTCCACCCGGCCGCGCTCGGCGGACACGAGCCGGAGGCCCACGTGCTCGAAGTGCGGGCTCCAGGGCATCTCGGCCCGGGCGAGCTCGGTGAGCAGCTCGACCCCGGACAGCGACGCCGCGCGGGCGAACGGCGACTCGACGGCCACAGGCTCTCCTCGGTCTCGTGGTTGCGGTCTCGTGGTTGCGGTCTCGTGGTTGCGGTCTCGTGGTTGCGGTCTCGTGGTTGCGGTCTCGTGGTTACGGTCTCGTGGTTGCGGTCTCGGTCCGCTGCCTTACGGGGAGGGTAACCGGCCCGTCCGGAACTCCCCCGGGCGGGCGCGGCGCGGATTCTTTTGTGATGGCACGGACACGGTCGGCGATCTTCCGCCGGTGAGACGTGATCCCGTACGGTAGGTCAGCCGGTGTCGACCCAGGTGAGCAAGTGAGGCGTGCGGTGGTAAAGAAGGACGTGGCGGTGGACGCCGAGTCCGGTGACAACCGGGAGCGGATCCTCGATGCGGCGCGCCGCCGCTTCACGGCGCAGGGCTACACCGGCACGACGATCCGGCAGATCGCCGCGGACGTGGGCGTCGACCTGGCGCTGGTGCACTACTTCTTCGGGACGAAGGACGCGCTGTTCGTCGCGGCCATGGAGCTGCCGCTGAACCCGGCCACGACGGCGTCGGAGATGATCGCCGAGGCCCGGACCGGCGACTTCGGCGTCCGGCTCGTCCGGCGGCTGCTGGACATCTGGCAGGACGCCGCGTCGCAGAACCCGATGCTGGCGATGGTCCGGTCGGCCGCCACCCACGACGAGGCGGCCCGCATGCTGCGCGAGTTCTTCGCCGACGTGGTAGTCGGCCCCGTGGTCGCGAGCCTGGAGATGGACGAGCCGGAGCTGCGGGTCTCGCTGGCGTCCTCGCAGATCACCGGCCTCGCCTTCGTCCGCCACGTGATCCAGCTGGAGCCGCTGGCCTCGGCCGACCCCGACACGGTCGCCGCCTGGGTCGGCCCCACCATCCAGCGTTACCTCACCGCCCCGGTCCCCAACCCCTGACCCAGGACCCCATATCAGTCGAGAAGCACGCCCGTGTCGAGGGTGCTGCCGAAGGGCTCGGGTAGGTCCAGCGGATCTCCGGCGGTGACTTGGGTGATCGTCTCGTAACGAGCGCCCCTGGGCTGGGAGTACAGGGTCACCGTCCAGGGATCGTCGAGCGGATCGATCACCAGGTAGACCGGAATGCCCGCCTGAGCGTACGTGCGCGGCTTCGCATCCTTGTCGTCCGTGACCGAGGACCGGGACACGACCTCGGTGGCCATCAGGACTCCATGGCTGACGATGTGGCAAGGATCGTATTCAGGCGCGTCGAGCGGGACGACGATCAGATCGGGAGCCGGCCGTTCCTCGTGCGGCGCCGAATAGAGGCCGATATCAGGCAGCGACTCCCACCCGCGTTCGCCGCACAGGTCGTCGAGCGCACGGTACAGCCGCATGACGATCCGGATGTGCTGCCGACTGGCCGTGGGGCTCACGACGATGCGCCCGTCGTACAGCTCGACCTTCTGTCCCGGCAGGTCGAGTTCCTCGTAGATGCGCAGGAGCTCGTCGTGGCCGACACCGGAAACCTCGACCCGCGCGTTGTCCGGCACATGGAGCCGCTCGGAAACCATGACCACATCATTCACTTCCCCCGAGGGTGTGCGCCAGTTCTCTGGGGTGAACCGGCGGCGATGACCAGCACGCTAGCCGTGTCCGGCGGGCACCGTCGGGGACCGAACGGGCATCCCGGCCATGTCGGGCGGAGGTTTACTGATCGGTCGTTAGGGTCCGTAAAGATGCGGACCCGGGCGCTCAGGTGATGGTCCAGTGGCCGGGGAGGGAGAGGGGGCCGTGGGCGGGCAGGCCGAGGCGGGTGGCGAGGTCGGCCATGGGGCCCCAGGCGCGGAGGCGCAGGGTGGCCGCCGCGGCCGTACGGTCCTCGCTGGACTCCGGCGGGCGCAGCCGCTCCAGCGGGCCGGTCTTCGGGTACGACCGTAGCGGCGCGTCGGCGGGCAGCCCGGCCCGCTTGCGCGCCTCGTCGGCCGCCCGCTCCACCCCGCCGAGCTCGTCGACGAGCCCGTTGGCCACCGCGTCGGCGCCGGTCCAGACGCGGCCCCGGGCCAGCTCGTGCGCGCGCTCCCGGGTCATCCCGCGCCCGGCGGCGACCTTGCCGGTGAAGTCCTCGTACACCCGGTCCATCCAGCCGTTGAGCCGCGCCCACTCGGCCTCGGTGAAGCCGAGCGAGGTGGAGAACATGCGGGCGTTCGCGCCCTCCTGGACGGAGTCCGTGCCCACGCCGATCCGGCCGAGCAGCTCGGTGATCACCGGCTTGCCGCCGAGCACGCCGATGGAACCGGTGAGCGTGCCGGGCTGCGCGACGATCGCGTCCGCACCCATGGAGACGAAGTAGCCGCCGGACGCGGCGACCACGCCCATCGACACGACGACGGGCTTGCCCGCGGCGCGCGCCTGGCCGACCTCGCGCCAGATCGTGTCGGAGGCGGTGTACGAGCCGCCGGGGCTGTCCACCCGCAGCACGATCGCCTTGACCCGGTCGTCGCGGCGCGCGGCGCGCAGCGCGGCCGCCACCGTGTCCGCGCCCATCACCGGGCCGCTGAACGGGGTGCGGTGGCTACGCCCGAGCACGATCGGCCCGGTCGCGTGGATCAGCGCCACGACCTGCTCCCCCGGGTGCGGCAGCCGCTTGGCGAGGTTGCCGGCCGAACGCTGGTAGCGCCCCACGTACTGCAGCCTGACCTGGTCGCCGAAGCGCTTGCGGAGCCCGCCGTACACCTCGTCGCGGTAGCTGAGCTCGTCGACGAGGCCGTGCTCCAGCGCCTCGGCCGCCGTGTACGGCCCCTCGTCCACGAGGCGCCGCACACCGTCCTCGGGGAGGCCGCGGCCCTCGGCGACCCCCACCACGACCTGCTCGGCGATGGACTCGGCGAGCCGCCCGCTGGCCTCGCGGTGCGGCTCGGTGTAGCCGGTCTGGGTGAACGTGTTGGCGGCGGTCTTGTACTCGTGCCGCTGGGTGAGCTGGTAGTCGACGCCGGCCTTCTGCAGCGTGTCGTGCAGGAAGCGCTCCTCGATCGCCACGCCGGTGAGCCCGACGTCACCCGAGGGCTGCAGGTGGATACGGCCGAACGCGGTGGCCAGATAGTACGGAAGCGTCCCGCCGCCGAGCTCGCCGAAGCTCTCCGCCCAGGCCACGGTGGGCTTGCCCGCGGCGCCGAAGTGCTTGACCGCGTCGCGGATCTCCTGCAGCTGGGCGAGGGCGATGCGGCCGCCGCCGACCTTGGCGACGAGCGCGATCACCTTGGGGTCACGCGCCGCGCGGCGCAGCCCCTCGACGATGTCGGACAGCCGGGTGCGCCGCATCGCCTGGATCGCGGCGATGGGGTCCGTCGGCGGGCCTTCGACGATCCCCTCGGTGAGGTCGAGTTCGAGGATCAGCGGCGCGTTGTGCCGCTGCCTCGCCGCAAGGAGCTGACCTACGACCTTGGACGCATCCACCATGGGCCCACCCTACGGCCCCCGGAGCGGGCCCGGGGTTCACGCGGCCGATCAGCCGGCGTCCGGCACGTAGGTCAGGTTGAGCACGCCGGTGGCGAACGTCTCCGAGCTGGCGAGCTTCAGCGGGTGCGTCGGCGTGTCCTCGAACAGCCGCTGCCCGGAGCCGACGACGATCGGGTGCACGAGCAGGTTCAGCTCGTCGAGCAGACCGTTGGCGAGCAGCCACCGTACGGTCGTCGCGGAGCCGGACATCTGCAGGTCGCCCCCGGTGATCTGCTCCTTGAGCTCCCGCAGCCGGGCCGCGACGTCACCGTTGATGAGGGTGGTGTTCTGCCACTCCGCCTTCTCCAGGGAGTTCGAGACGACGAACTTCCGGGCCTCGTTGAAGGTCGCGGCGAGCTCCGGGTCGGCGTCGGCCGTCGTCCAGTAGTCGGACCACTCGTCGTACAGCTTGCGGCCCATCAGGAGGCCCGCCGCGCTCGACAGGCCCGCCTCGACGGCGGCGCCCATCTCGTCGTTCCAGTACGGGAAGTGCCACTGGTCCGGCGCTTCGACCACGCCGTCCACGGAAATGAAGAAACTCGAAATGATCTTGGCCATGGTGCTCTCCGCTCCCCGGTCGAGGCTTCTCCGCCCGGCTCCTTCGCCAGGCCGCCGACCGGGAGGTGAGGTTAGGACGGAGCGGGCGCTCAGGTCTTGTACAGAAGCGACAGCGGCTCCGCCGGATCCGGATCGGTCAGCCGCGTGGCGGTCCGCCCAATGTAGCGGGTCAGCGACCTCGCGAGATGCGGCTGGTCGAAGTAGCCGAGCCGGTGGACCACGTCGCGTGCCGGCACCCCGTCCCTGATCAGCACAGCCGCCCGCCGCGCACGGCCGATCTGCCGTACGGCGTCGCGGGTGAGCCCGGTGGCCGCGAGGAAACGCCGCTGCACGGTGCGTTCGGACACCTTTGCCGGCTCGCCGCGGAGCACCGCGGCGACGACGGGATCGGCGTCGAGAACGTCCTCCCGCACCAGCCGCCGGACGAACTCCTCGGCGTTGTCGTAGTCGGGACGCCGCCACACCGAGCCCTTCAGCCGGAACGACCGTGGCGTCACGTCCGGGATGTCCACCTCGCCGTCGACGAGCCGCCGCACCGGCAGGTGCGGCATGGACGCGCCGACCGCGAAGGTGATGCCGAAGAACGTGGCGCCGGCGGGCACGGGCGCGTGGGAGACCCTCGTCTCCGGCCCGCGTACGGCCGCCTCGATCCGGCCGCGGTGCTCCCAGAAGACGAGCTCCGCGTTCGCGATCGCGACCGACAGCAGCCGGCCGGCATCGCCGCTGCTGCTCCGCCACACCTGCTCGATGTACGGCGAGTCGGACGATCGGCACTCCACCGCGAGCCCCATCCGGGCAGGATACGACGTTTCCCGCCGCGTTCCCTAGGCTGAGGTCGTGGCGATCACGGCTGGGGAGTTCACGGAGGCGGTGGGGCGGTTCGCGACCGGCGTGACGGTGGTGACCGTACGGGATGGCCGCGACGACGTGGGCGGTACGGTCAGCGCGTTCTGCTCCGTCTCCTTGGAGCCCCCGCTGGTGCTGGTCTCCCTCGCCGCCCAGGGCTATCTGGCCGAGGCCGTGCTGCGGGCGGGGACGTTCGGCCTCACCGTGCTGGCGGAGGCGCAGAAGCAGATCGCGGGGCGGTTCGCCGCGGAGGGCAGGCCGAGCGCGCGACTGCTGCTCGGCGGGGTGGCGCACCGGCGGGGTGAGCACACCGAGGCGCTGATCGTCGAGGGCGGCACGGCCGCGCTGGAGTGCGCCGTACGGGACCGGGTCGCCGCCGGCGACCACACGCTCGTCATCGCCGAGGTGCTGGCGGTGCCGTACGTGACCGACGCCGAGCCGCTGGTGCACCTGCGGGGCCGCTACCGGGCCAAGACCCGATAGCGGCCCGCACGAGTCAGGTCAGGCGAGGCTCTTCTCCTTAAGCCAGTCACCCGCGACCGTGTCGTAGTCGTCCTTGTCGATGGCGACGCGCTCCATCAGCTTGATCAGGTCCTGGGTGGTGAGCCGCGCGGAGATCGCGTTCAGCGTGGAGCGGACCGTCTCGTTGGCGCCCTTCTTGTAGACGAGCGGGGTGACCTGCTGGGCCGAGAAGAGGTTCTTCGGGTCCTGCAGCACGACCCAGCCGTTCTTGGCGATCTGCGGGTTCGTGGTGTAGACGTTCGCCACCTGCACCTGGTCCTGGTTCAGGTTCTCCCAGGTGATCGGGCCGTCGGTGTCGAGCTCCTTGAACGACTTGAAGTCCAGCCCGTAGACCGACTCCAGGCCCTTCAGGCCCTGCTGGCGCTCCTTGAACTCCGGCGCCGCGCCGATGACCATGTTCTCGGCCACGGGCTTGAGGTCCTCGATCGTGGCGATCTTGTTCGCGTCGGCCGTCTTCTTGGTGACGGTCACCGAGTCCTTGTTCTCGGCCTTGGACGTGTTGAGAAGTTCGAGCTCGGCGGGGAGCTTCTGCTTCAGCTCGGTGACGATCTCTTCGGGGTTGGCCGCCGTGGTCTTGGGGTCGATGAAGGCGAGCAGCGCGCCGGTGTACTCCGGCAGCACGGTGAGGCCGCCGGACTTCACCTGGTTGTAGATGACCTCTCGGCTGCCGATGTTGAGCTTGCGCTGGACCTTGACGCCCTTGGCCTCCAGGGCCTGCGCGTAGATCTCGCCGAGCAGCTGGTTCTCGGGGAAGTTCGCGGACCCGACGACGACCTGGCCGCCTTCGCCACCCCCACCGCCCTTGAGCGGGTCGCCCGAGTCCCCGCCGCCACCGCAGGCGGTCAGGGCAAGTGCCGCGGCAAGCCCGATGGCCGCGCCGCGCAGTGTGCGGATCATCCTGATATCTCCTTCATATGGCCGGCCCTTGCCGGTCCGGTACTCGGTCAGGACGCCCCCGCGCCCCGGATGCCCGGCGAAACGAAGATCCGCCGGATCAGTACGAAGAACGACTGCGTGAGCATGGCGAGCGCGATCACCAGCACAGAGCCGCCGACGACGGTCTCGTATTCCTGGCGCGCGAACCCGTCGATGATGTAGCGGCCGAGCCCGCCGAGCCCCGCGTACGCGGCCACCGTCGCCGTGGCGATCACCTGGATGGCCGCGGTCCGCACGCCGAGCAGGATCAGCGGAAGGCCCGCGGGCACCTCGACCCGGAAGAGCCGCTGGGCGCCGGTCATGCCCATGCCCTGGGCCGCGTCCTTGAGGTCGGCGTCCACCTGGCGGATCCCGGTGAACGTGTTGACCAGCATCGGCGGAATGGCCAAGGCGATCAGCGGCACGAGGATCGGCCCGAGGCCGCCGGCGGTCACGGTCACGGCCAGGACGACGAGCCCGAGCGTGGGCAGGGCGCGCGCCGCGTTCGCGGAGTTGAGGACCAGGTAGGCCCCCTTCCCCGTGTGCCCGGTGTACAGCCCCAGGGGCACCGCGAGCACGGCCGCGACGAGCAGCGAGATCCCGGAGTACTCCAGGTGCTCGATCAGCCGGGCGGTGATGCCGCCCTCGCCCTGCCAGTTGACGGGATCGGTGATCCACGCGATGAAGAAGCCGAGAAGGCCGACGACGCCGCTCATGCCGCCCCCTCCCGCGAGCGGGACCAGGGTGTCAGGACTCGCTGGGCGATGAGCAGGACGCCGTCGGCGAGGAACGCGAGCGCCACGATCAGCACGATCCCGACGAAGATCGGCGTCGCGAAGTCACGCTGCAGGCCGTCGGTGAAGTAGTAGCCCAGCCCGCCCATGCCCATGATGGCCCCGACGCTGACCATGCTGATGTTGGACACGGTGGCGACCCGGAGCCCGGCGATGATCACGGGGACGGCGATCGGCAGCTCCACCTGCAGGAGCCGGCGCAGCCCGCCGAAGCCCATCGCCTCGGCCGCCTGCCGGACCGGCATGGGCACCGAGTTCAGCCCGTCCACCACGTTGGGGACGAGGACGGAGAGGCTGAACAGCGACAGCGGGATCATCACGGTCCAGTACGTGAGGCCGGTGATGTTGATGAACAGCATGAACAGCGCCAGCGAGGGGATCGCGTAGAGAATGCTCGTGGTCGTGAGCACCGGCGGGAACAGCCGCCGCCAGCGGACCGAGATCAGCCCCAGCGGCAGCGCCATGATCAGGCCGAGCACGACCGGGACCAGGGCGAGCAGCATGTTCTCCCCGAGGTAGCCGGCGATGTCGGGGATGTTGCGGCCGATCCAGTCCCACCGGATCAGCGGCTCCTCGTTCATGAGGGACCTCCCACGGCCTCTTCCGCCGCGCCGGCGGTGTCGCCGGCCTCGCCGAGGGCGGCGCCGAGCTCGCCCTGGGTGACGATGCCGACGACCTGCCCCGCGGCGTCGACCCCGACGGCCCGGCCCGCCGGCGACAGCACCGCCGCGTCGAGGGCGGCGCGCAGCGAGTCGGTCTGCACGTGGAACACGTGACCGTACGGCACCGTGGCGCTCGCGCCGACCGGCGCGTCACCCGTCAGCGAGGTGGCGTCGGCCCAGCCCACCGGGTTGCGGTCGGCGTCGATGACCAGCACCCAGGGCTCGCCCGCCGCCTCCGCCTTGCTCCGCGCGACCGAGGCCATGGTGTCCGCGGGCAGCACGGTCTCGGTGTGCAGGGTGAGGTCCTTGGCGGCGAAGAAGCCGAGCCGGCGGATGCCCCGGTCGGCGCCGAGGAAGCTCTCCACGAAGGGGTCGGCGGGGGCCGCGAGCAGCTCGCTGGGGGTGGCGTACTGGGCGACGCGGCCGGTGCGCATGACCGCGATGCGGTCCCCGACCTTGATCGCCTCGTCGATGTCGTGGGTGACGAACACGATCGTCTTGTTCAGCTCCGCCTGCAGCCGCAGCAGCTCGTCCTGCAGGTTGGTGCGGACGATCGGGTCGACCGCGCTGAACGGCTCGTCCATCAGCAGCACCGGCGGGTCGGCGGCGAGCGCGCGGGCCACCCCGACGCGCTGCTGCTGGCCGCCGGAGAGCTGGTGCGGATACCGCTCGGCGAGCGGGGCGGGCAGCCCGACGAGCTCCATCAGCTCGGTGGCCCGCGCCCGCGCCTTCTCCTTCGGCCAGCCGAGGAGCTGTGGCACGGTGCTGATGTTGCCCAGGATCGTGCGGTGCGGGAAGAGCCCGGCCTGCTGGATCACGTAGCCGATGCCGCGCCGCAGCGTGGGCGGGTCGATGGCCATGATGTCGCCGTCGTCGATGCGGATCCGGCCGTCCGACGGCTCGATCATGCGGTTGATCATCCGCAGCGTGGTGGTCTTGCCACAGCCGGAGGGGCCGACGAGCACGGTGATGGCCCCGGTGGGGATCTCCAGGGTCAGATCGTCGACGGCCACGGTGCCGTCGGGATAACGCTTGGTAACGCCCTCGAAGGTGATCAAGTGGATGGGTCCTCTCCGGCGCGGCTACAAGGTCGTCTTGGCCTGCTCGGGTCTCGCGCGGGGGCGTCCGGCGAGCATGGATCCGCCAGACTCTACTCACCGCGCCGGACAGTTCGGCTTACCCCTCTATCCCGCATCTCCGGCCTGAAAGGTGTTCAACCCTATCGGCCCAGGTCGCCCGGGTTCCGGTCAAAGGTCACCACTCGGTTACGGTCGTGGAGCGGCGGGCTCCGTACGGGGCCCGGAACCAGGGGAAGGGCACGCGCGGATGGAGTCCATCACAGAACCGGAGGATCTCGACATTCCGGCGATCTCCCGGATCGCCGCGGGCGCGGGGGTCACGCTCGACACGGGCCTCCGTGACCGGATGCGCACCCACCGCGCCACCGTCCTCGACGCGCTCACCTCCGGCGACACACCCGTGTACGGGGTCAACACCGGCATGGGCCGGCTCGCGCAACGCCGGCTCACCCTGGAGGAACAGGCCGGGCACCAGGCCCACCTGTTCACCGCGCGGGCCGTCGGCGGGCCGCCCTGGCTGCCCGAAGCGGACGCGCGGGCGGTGCTCGCGGTGAAGCTGCGCACCCTGGTGACTCAGGAGAGCGGTGCGAGCCCGGAACTCGCCGAATACGTGGCCGCGCGGCTGGGCGACGGCTTCACGCCGGCGATCCCGCGCGAGGGCAACGGCAGTGCGGGCGAGATCATCCCGCTCTGCCACGCGTTCCAGACGTTCCTCGGCCTGGGGACCGTACTCGAGGAGGGCACCGAGGTGCCGGCGGCCGAGACCCTGGCCCGCCGGGGCGTGCCGCCGGTCCGGCTCGGCCCGAAGGAGGGCATGACGCTGCTGCAGGGCTCGCCGGTGGCCACCGCGCAGGCGATCATGCGCGGCGGCGAGGCGGGGGCCGCGCTCAGGCTCCAGGTGCACGCCGCGGCCGGTACGGTCGCCGCGCTCGGCGCTCCGCGCGGCGTCTACGACCCCCGGCTGGCCGGGCCGGACGAGGTGCTCGGGGCGATGCTCGCGGCGGTCCGAAACCTCGGTGCGGGCGGGCCGGTGCGGGAGGACGTGGTGCAGGCGCCGGTGTCCGTACGGGTCGCGCCGCAGGCGCTGGCGCACGCGGCCCGTACGGTCGACGACCTCGCCGCCGCGGCGGACCGGACGCTCGCCGCGGTCACCGACTCCCCGGCGTTCCTGGACGGGGGGTTCGTCTCCACCGGCGCGTTCCACGCCGTCGAGCTCGGCCTGCGGATGGACGCGGTGAGCGCGGCGCTGATCCACCTCGCCGAGGGGAGCGTGCAGCGGCTGCACCGCCTGCTCGACGAGCGCTTCACCGGGCTCCCGCCGCAGCTGGCCGTCGATCCCGGCCCGCAGGCCGGGCTGATCACCACGCACAAGCGCGCGGTGGGCGAGCTGCACGCGCTGCGCGGGCTCGCGGCCCCGGCCACGCTCGGCACGATCGACACCTCCGGCGGCCAGGAGGACCTGCAGGCCTTCGCGGGCGCGGCGGGCGAACGCCTCCGCACCGTCGTACACCGGCTGGGGACGGTCACCGCCTGCGAGCTCATCGCCGCCCACCAGGCCACCGCGCTCCGCGAAGCCGACCCCCCGCCGGCACTCCGCGACCTGTACGCGACCGTGGCCCAACACGTTCCCCTGGTCACCGAGGACCGCTCCCTCGGCCCGGAGATCGAACGCCTCGCCACCATCCTCCGCACCGCCCCTCCACAAATTGGGGGAAAGATTTTCCGGCGGGTGGGCGGCTCGGCGTGAGGGGTCGTCTACCTGCTGGGATGGGCGTTGACCTGGGGTTTCTGGTGCGTGCGCGGGCTGGTTGGTCGTTGGTGTGTCCGGCTGGTGGCGGCCAGTGGTGGGGGTTGCCGGCTGGTCGTGGGCCAGTGGCGGGCCGGTTCGGCGGGGTTTGCCTTGGTGGCTCGGTGTTGGCTGCGGTTCGGGCGGTTGCCGGGTTCGGCGCTGTGTTCTGAGCTGTGCGTGCGGGACTCGCGTGGCCCTGGTCGCTGCGCCCACCCTTTTTCTCCCAACCCCGATGAAACCTGCACTTAGCGGCGTCCGGGTTCTGTCAAGGGTGGCCGTAGGCCAGCACGGAGTGCCGCGTAGCGCCCTTGACGGGTTCCGGGCGTCGCCACCCTCCCTCAATCGGGGTTTGGGGAACCCCGGCAGTTTCCAGTTCAGCTGTTGACAGGTCTCAGCCGACGTGGATGCCGTCGAGCATCTTGGTGGGCATCTCGCAGGCGGTGAGCAGGGCTGCCAGTTCGTCACGTTCGGCGGTGGTAATGCTGGCGTGGTCCTCGCGGAGGACGTGAAGGAGAAGGTCGAGAAGTTCACCGGTTTCCCCGCCGCGCGCGATGGTGTGGAGGTGTTTGGCGGTCGCGGGGTCCACGCGGTCGGCGAAGCGTTCGGGTAGTTCGGCCGTGAGCCGGGCCATGGTGTTCAGGTCCATTAGGCGGTGTCCTCCGGATTGGCGATGACTCCTCGGCCGCCGGGCTCGGGCCAGGCTGCCCATATCTTGCCCTCGGGCCAGACGATGACAACGACGGTGACACCGTCGTGGGTCCCTTGGCACTCCCATCGGCGGTTGCGCTGCTGTTCTGGCGGGCTGTCGGGGTTGCGGGCCACGTGTTCGATGTAGGCGCAAGTCGTGTCGTCGTCCCAGTCGGGGGGGAACTCGGTCTTGCCCGGCTTCTCGGTGCCGTGGCGATGGCCTCCGCCCTTCCCGGTTGGGCCGCCGTCGAGAATGTGTGAGCGCCGGTCGGGCTCTAGATGGATGGTTTCGGGGTCGGGCCGGTCCGGGTTACCGACTACGCCGGGGGCATCCCAACCGCTGTACGTCTTGGCTGTTTCGGACTGCGCGGGCTCGTCTGGCGACTCGATCTGAGACCACGGCACCCACGCACGATCGTCGGAGTGCTGGCGGCTGGTCTGATCGGCGGGGTGGCTGACCTCTGGCCGTTCGTGGGGGCGGTCGGTCACCCCGTGAGGGTAGAGGCCGGTGGGCTTGTCAGGGGCGATGGTCGGGGCCTTTCCGGCTGCTGGTTCGTATGGCGGTTGGTGGGCGCGGGGCGGTGACCTGAGCCGGTGAGGTCGCGGTGGTGGCGCGCGTGCGGGAGGGCGGCCGGCGCCGCGGGCGCGAACGGCCGAAGGCCGCATACGCAAGCCCGTGCGGTGCCGGTCCGCCCCGGCCCCGGCATGCGCAGCCGCCGGAGGCGGCCCGCCCCGCGCCGGCGCGCGAAGCGCGCCCATCCCCCCGGCCCGGTCCGACCTGCTGCCCTTGGAATGCCAAGACGGGCGCCGGTGGCGGGTCCGGGCCACGTAGCGGCCCGGCTTGACCTTCTAGGGAAATTCGAACACACACGTCCTCACGTGTCGGGCCCGCGCGAAAGTGTGGCTGCTACTGGGTGAGCTTGCGGCGTCGGGCTTTTCGGCGGCGGATGGTGCTGCGGTGACAGTTTTGGTGCTGCGGTTGGGATCGCGAGCAGGGGTGGCGGGCTCGGTCACTGCGCGTCTCCCGGGAAGTCCTCGCGGACCTCGGGGACGGCTGCGCGGCCGCCTCGGGGCCGGAACTGGGTGCCTGCTCGGGCGAGACGGCCGTGCACGGTGCCGTAGGACCAGCCGCCCAGGGCTCTGCCGATGGTGCGGATGCTGGCGCCAGCGTCATAAAGCTGTCTGAGTTCGGCGCCGGTGGGGCCCTCGGTGCGTTGCAGTGTGCGTCGGTATGGCTGCTGCGCGGACACGTGCGGGTACTCCTCTCGGGGAGTGGTCGATTAAGGCAGGCGGAACAGGGGCATGACGGCGCCTACCGACACACGCCCGGCTCCCCTGTGGTCGGTAGGCGCCGCCGCTTCCCCGCCCCGGGCGCGCTCGGACGCAGGGAAGTAGAGGGGTTGTCTGCCAGGGAGGGGACGGGCAGACAACCCCGGGTTCTGCGGGGTGCTAGTGCGGGATGCCCGCGATGATGTTGCGGGCGCCCTTGCGGGCCAGGGTGGCGGCGACGATCGCGCCTAGCTCGGGGGCGCGGTCGGGCTTGTCCCATTCATGCGCGTAGGCGAAGGTGCCGCCTTCGCGGGAGAACACCATGCCGATCAGGGAGAGTTGTCCGTCGCCGGTGGTGTGGCAGTGCCCGGCGATCGGGCTGTTGCAGTGCCCTTGCAGGCCGTGCAGCATCGTCCGCTCGGCGGTGATGTGCGTGCGGGTCTCTGGGTGGTCGAGGAGCCGCATGAGTTCGATGATTTTGGGGTCCGCTTCGCGGGCCTGGATACCGACGACGCCTGCGCCCACGGCGGGGCACATCATGTCGTGGTTGAGTAGCTGGCCGATGCGGTGCTGCATGCCGATGCGTTCCAGGCCGGCGCGGGCGAGCACCAGCGCCTCGAACTTGTTTTCGTCGTCCAGCCGGGCGAGGCGGCTGTTCACGTTGCCCCGGATGCGTTCAACGTGCAGATCTGGCCGGAACCGAAGGAGCTGCGCCTTGCGCCGCACGGCGGACGTGCCGATCCGGGTACCCGGCGGCAGGTCCTCGATACGGCTGTACGGCGAGCCCGTGCGGAAGACGACCGCGTCACGAACGTCGTCGCGGGCGAGGTAGGCGGCGAAGACTGTGCCCTCGGGGAGCGGCTGATCCCCTGGCACGTCCTTCATGCAGTGCACCGCGATGTCTACCGCGCCCATCACTAGATGCCGGTCGATCTCCTTCAGAAACGCGCCCTTGCCTCCCAGCTCGGCAAGGTCACCCCGCCACTTGTCACCGGAGGTCTCAATCCCGACGATCTCAACGGCAAGATCCGGGA
>WHSL01000167.1 GCA_009380095.1 Streptosporangiales bacterium
CTGGACGGCGATCCTGGCGCTCGTCGAGGCGGAGATGGGTGTGGCCTTCGTGCCGCGGGCCGCGCGCCTCCCCGTCCCCGAGGGTGTGGTCATGCTCCCCGTCGAGGGCCACAACACCCGCCGCCACCTCTACGCGGCGATCCGCTGCGGCACCGAGGCCCGGCCCGCCATCGCGCGCTACATCGCCGCCCTCAGAGACGTCGTGGTGGCCGCGGCCGTGTGATGGGGCGCCGGCCTCAGCCTGCCGGGCGGCCGGTGCCGTAGGCGGCGAGGAAGGCGCGTACGCCCGCGTCGGCGGCTCGGTGCAGCGCCTCCTCGGTGAGGGCGGCCTCCTCCTCCTCGCCCCAGAACATGGTCCGGTCGAGCGGCCCCGACACCACGAGGTAGGCGAACTGGCTCGCGGCGACGTGCGGGTCGTCGAGCTTCAGCAGGCCACGCCGGTGCAGCCGGTCCATGCTGTCGGCGAGCCCGGAGATCACCCGCTCCGGGCCGCGTTCCCAGAACGTCCGCCCCAGGGCGGGGAACCGGTCGGCCACGCTGATCACCAGCCGGCGCAGCCGTACGACCCGCGGCTGCGTGATCGAGCGGACGTGCCGCCGGGCGAACGTGCGCAGGTCGCGCTCGAGGTCGTCGCTGTCGGCGAGCGCGCGGATCTCGGCGTTCAGCAGCTCGTCGATGCTGCCGGAGACGCTCAGGATGATGTCGGTGAACAGCCGTTCCTTGTCGGCGAAGTGCTTGTAGACGGTCTGTTTCGACACCGCCGCCATCGCGGCGACCTCGTCCATGCTCGTGCCCTGGTAGCCGTTGCGCAGGAACAGCGTGGTGGCCGCTTCCAAGATCGCGCGGCGTTTCCGGGCCGAGCGGGTCTCCACCGGCCGGGCTGGGTCTGCCATCCGGGAGGCCTCCTCCAGTTCTCCTCGGCAGAAGAGTACTAGACGGGCCAGTACCCGAACCAGTACTGTACCGTCCAGGACGCTGCTGATCTGCGGCGTCGTCGCGGGGCCGGTCCACATCGTGGTGGCCGGGCTGCAGATGCTCACCCGCGACGGATTCGACATCGGCAGGCACCCGGCGAGCCTGCTCAGCAACGGCGACCTGGGCTGGATCCAGATGGCCAACTTCGCGGTCACCGGGCTGCTGTTCGTGGCCGGGGCGATCGGGCTGCACCGGGTGCTGGGCCGGCCCGCGGGCCGCGGCGGCACCTGGGGGCCGCGGCTGATCGCCCTGCTCGGCGCCGGGATGGTCGGCGCGGCGGTCTTCTCCGCCGACCCCGTCGACGGGTTCCCGCCGGGGACGCCGCTCGGGCCCCCCACGACCGTGAGCGTGCCGGGCCTGCTGCACTTCCTGGTCGCGGCGGTCGCCTTCATCGCCCTGATCGCCGCGTGCTTCGTGTTCGCCCGCCGGTTCGCGGCCGCCGGCCGGAAGGGCTGGGCGTGGTTCAGCCGCGGGACCGGCGCGCTCTTCCTGGTGAGCTGGCTCTCGATCTTCGCCCTGCCGGGCAACCGAGCGGCCAACACCATCTTCGCCGCCGCGATCGCGATCGCCCTGACCTGGGCGTTTCTACTGGCCGCCCGCCGCCTCACCCACCCCGCCCAGGAGTGACCGGCCCTAGGTGGGGGCCGGTTCGACGCGGGCGGTGATGCCGGACCAGAGGCCGAACTGGCGGACGACCATGGAGATGCCGGCGTTGCGGGCGCCCGTCACCAGGATCGGGAGGTGCTTGGCGGAGTCCTCGGCGAGGTGGGGCTCGAACGCGGCGGGGTCGGCGGTGGCGTCGGGGTGGTCGCCCCGTACGCCCTTCTCGCCCGCGAGGCTCTTGCCCACCGCGGCGAAGTCGGCCGCGGTCCGCCCGGCCCGCGAAACCAGCCAGGTGCGTACGTCGTCCTTGCCCATCCCGGCATCGGCCAGCATCTGCGCGTGCTCGGGGCAGAACACGATGCCCGCCGCGTGGTGGCGGAAGATCCAGCTCCCGGTACGGGCCAGCGTGTCCGCGAAGTCGGCGAGCAGCTTCTCCGGGTCGGGCACGGCCCGGATCGCCTCCCGCGAGGCGATGATGACCACCGGCAGCACCAGCAGCGACAGGGTGAGGGCGGCGCTGATGACGGTCGGGCCGAACCCCATGCCGCGCGCGATGATCCCCAGCCCGAGGATGCCGTACACGATGGAGGGCACCGCGGCGAGGTTCTGGATGTTGAGCCCGACCGCGCGGGAGATCGCCAGCACCACGGCGGCGACGATGCCCGACAGCGCGGCGGGGGGAGCACCACCCGGACGGCGACGATGCGTTTGGTCGAGCCCAGCGCGAAGGCGCCCTGCCGCAGCGCCTGCGGCACCGCGGCCATCGCGTCCTCGGAGAGCGACGCCACCGTGGGGATGATCATCACGCCCATGACCAGCCCCGCCGACAGCGCGTTGAACACGTCGGGCCCGCCGCCCGCCGGCCACAGGTCCTGCAGCAGGGGGGTGATGAAGGTGAGCGCGAAGAACCCGTACACCACGGTGGGGATGCCGGCCAGCACCTCCAGCACGGGCTTGAACACCTTGCGCACACCCGCGTAAGCGTACTCGCTCAGGTAGATCGCCGCCGCCAGGCCCAGCGGCACCGCGACCACGATCGCGATCGCGGTGATCAGCAGGGTCGCGCTCACCAGGGGCAGCACCCCGGGTAGATGAACAGCGGCCGGGCCAGCGGCTTGTAGGTGCCCTCCTGGGCGGCCTGCACGCTGGGCGCCACGCAGCCGTCGCCGCCGTCGATCTGGACGGCCTTCAGCTTGTCCTTGTTGGCTTCGAAGTAGGAGAAGCCAAAGTAACCCAGCCCGCCCGCGGACCCGGAGACGCCCTGCACGGTGACGTTGTCGTCCTCCGTCGGCTGGTAGTCGGTGCGGCTCTTGCCCTCCTCACCGTTGATCACGTCGGTGAAGTAGTCGAAAGTGCCGGAGTCGGTGCCGGCGCCGAACAGCTTGAGCGGCTCATCGGGGAACTTCGGGTCGACCTGGCTTTTAGTTGCCGACCTTCGAGCCCGGCTCCCAGGTCTTCTTCAGCTGCCCCACGGTCAGGCAGTTGGCCCAGGTGTTGTCCTTGCTCACCACGACGGTCAGCGCGTCGTTGGCGACGTGGACTCCTGGCTCAGCGGCGCCACCGTACTGGAACCGTCGATCTTGATGGACCCCGTCAGCTGCTCGCCACCCCCGGAGCCGCCTGCGGCCCCGGAGTTGCCGCCGCACGCGGCCAGCACGGCGGCCAGCGCCGCCACGGTCACCGCCGTACCGGCGGAGCCACGCATTGAGATGGTCACTTCGATCCTTCGCGGTGTCTCGATTCCAGCGGTCCGCTGCGGAACGCCGGCCGGCGCCCGGTTCGGCGCCTTCGTTCACTGATCGAAGGAGATCTATATGAACGTGCGGGAAACGAGACGTGACCGCCGGAAACATCGACAGCCATCGATCAGTGCTCCTAAGCTGAGGTCAGCACCTGGTCGGCCGTCGTGGGAGGGCCGGAATGGAGCTCGCGATCCTGATCACCGTCGTCGTCGTGGCGCTGACCTTCGACTTCACCAACGGGTTTCACGACGCGGCCAACGCGATCGCCACCTCGGTGTCCACGCGTGCGCTCACCCCGCGCGTCGCCGTGGCGCTGGCGGCGGTGATGAACCTGATCGGCGCGATGATCGGCACCGGGGTGGCCAAGACCGTCGGCGAGGGAATCATCGAGACCCCTCAGGGCCGGCACGGGCTGATCGTGGTGCTTGCCGCGGTCATCGGCGCGATCTGCTGGAACCTCCTCACCTGGTACTTCGGCCTGCCCACCTCGTCCTCACACGCGCTCATCGGCGGGCTGATGGGCGCCGCCATCGCCTCGGTCACCGGAGTCAAGTGGTCCGGCGTCCTGGGCAGCGTGGTCATCCCGATGCTCATCTCGCCGCTGGTCGGCATCGCGCTCGGTTACCTCGTCCACGTGGCGATCCTGTGGCTGTTCCGGCGGTCCCGTCCCGGCCCGGTGGGCCGCGGTTTCCGTGTCGCCCAGACGGTGTCCGCGGCGGCGATGGGCCTGGGCCACGGCCTGCAGGACGCCCAGAAGACCATGGGCGTCATCGTGCTCGCCCTGGTCACCGTCGGCCACCAGACCACCTTCGATGTCCCCTTCTGGGTGATCGGCTCGGTGGCCGTCGCGATGGCCATGGGCACCTACGCCGGCGGCTGGCGGATCATCCGTACGCTGGGCCGGCGCATCGTCCACCTCGACCCGCCGCGCGGGTTCGCCGCCGAGACCACCGCGGCCGCGGTGCTCTACACCACGGCGTTCGTCTGGCAGGCGCCGATCTCCACCACACACACCATCACCTCCGCGATCCTCGGCGCCGGCGCGACCCGCCGGTTCTCCGCCGTACGGTGGGGCGTCGCCCGTACGATCCTGGGCGCCTGGATCCTCACCATCCCCGGCGCCGGCACCGTGGCCGCACTGGTCTACCTGCTGCTCCATCAGGTGATCCGGGTCTGACCGTTCACCCGAAGGTGACCGCCGTTCACCCTTCGTACACTGAAGGCGTGGATCATCCCGCTGTGCCGATCTTGCCCGAGCCGCCCCTGGCCGCGGACGCCCGCCTCCCCGCCAACCGCCGCGCGCCGCTCCCGCGCGAGGAGGCCGAACGCATCGCCCGGGAACTCAAAGCCGTCTCCGACCCGACCCGGCTGCAGCTGCTCAGCCTGATCCAGGCCAGCCCCGCCGGCGAGGCCTGCGTGTGCGACCTCACCGCGCCGCTGGATCTCACCCAGCCCACGGTCAGCCACCACCTGAAGATCCTCGTCGACGCCGGGCTGCTCACCCGCGACAAGCGCGGCATCTGGGCCTGGTACGCGATCGCCCCCGAGCGGCTGGAGGGCATCACGGCGCTGCTGAACGGCCGCCGTCCACGGGCCGCCGCCCTCGACGACGGGTGACGGCTAGGGTGTGGGTCCGGGGTTCCTCGTGGCGTTGCCGGCGTCGGTGGCGGACGGTGCGGATGAGGCGGTACGCGAGGTAGGCGAGGAGGGCGAGGGCGAGCAGGACGACCAGCGGGGCGAGGATGGCCAGGAGGCTCATGCCCAGCGAGGCGGTGTCCTCGGCGACGCTCACCACCGGAGCGCCCGCGCCCAGCGTGCCGGCGTTGACGAGCGGGCGGATCGACGTCTTGGCGAGGTGCATCGCGAGCGCCGCCGCGATGCCCAGGACCCAGCCGAGCCACGGGTTGTCCTGCATGAACGAGGAGGTCTCGAAGCGGCCCGCGGCGTCGGTGGCGGCGAAGACCGCGCCGCCCGCGGCCGGGCGGACGAACGTCTGGACGGCGTCGTTGACCGAGTCGACGACAGGCACCTTGTCCAGCACGACCTCGACGGCCAGCAGCACCCCCACGATCAGCAGGACCCAGCCGTTGGTCATCCACGCGAACTCGGCGGGGAGCCGTACGAGATCGGTGTAGCGGTCGAGCACGCCGACCGCCAGGACCGGGATGTAGGCGTTCAAGCCCGCGGCCGCGGACAGGCCGAGCCCGGTCAGCATCGCCAGCATCGTCATCCTCTCGGGGGATCGAAGCACGCTCGTGGGGTTACAACCAGAGGATGCCTTCGGATCCGTATTCGCGTACGCGAAAGCCCGCCGAAACCATGACGCCGAGCACGATGGCCGCCGTCCTCCTCACCGGTCACGGCGGTCTGGAGAAGCTCCAGTACCGGACGGACGTCGCCGTGCCCCGGCCCAAGGAGGGGGAGGTGCTCATCCAGGTCGCCGCCGCGGGGATCAACAACACGGATGTGAACACGCGGATCGGCTGGTACTCGAAGACCATCACCGCGGACACCGGCCATGGCGGCGAGGCGGGCTTCGACGTCGCCGGCGAGGCGGACACGACCTGGTCGGGCATTCCGCTGGAGTTCCCGCGCATTCAGGGTGCGGACGTCTGTGGCCGTGTGGCCGACGTGGGGGAGGGGGTGCCCCGCGAGCGCATCGGCGAACGCGTCCTCGTACGGAACATGCTCCGCACGCCCGTGGACTACCGGCCCTTCGAGTGCTGGACCTTCGGCAGCGAATGCGATGGCGGGTTCGGGCAGTTCACGGTCGCCCCCGCGCGCGAGACCCACGCCGTGCGCAGCGACCTGAGCGACGAGGAGCTCGCCGCGCTGCCGTGCGCCTATTCGACCGCGGAGAACATGCTGCACCGGGCCGCCGTCGGGGCGGAGCGGGTGCTGGTGACGGGGGCGTCCGGGGGAGTCGGGCTCGCCGCGGTGCAGCTCGCGAAACGCCGGGGCGCGACGGTGGTGGCGGTGTGCTCCGCCGCCAAGGCCGCCGACGTCGTGGCGCAGGGGGCCGATCAGACGATCGACCGCGGCGAGGACGTGGTCGGCGCCCTCGGCCGGGCATCCGCCGACGTGGTGATCGATCTGGTCGGCGGCCCTCAGGTACCGCGCCTGCTGGACCTGTTGCGCCCGGGCGGGCGCTACGCGATCGCGGGCGCCATCGCGGGGCCGGTCACGGAGATCGACCTGCGAACGCTGTACCTCAGGGACCTCTCCCTCTTCGGCTGCACCTTCCAAGAGGACGTCGTGTTCGAGAACCTCGTCGCGTACGTCGAGAACGGCGAGGTACGGCCCGTCGTCGCCCGCACCTACCCGCTGGAGGAGATCGCCCGGGCGCAGGAGGACTTCCTCGGCAAGGGCCACCTCGGAAAGCTCGTGCTCGTTCCGCCCCCTCTCGGCGCCTGACCGAGAACCGCGGCTCGAAAGGCGCCGGACGCGGGCGGTAGGGTGCGCCGTCGTAATCTTCTATGTCCTCCTCGCGGCGCTCGGTGTCCCGTTCATCATGATCGCCGCCCGGTTCCAGCGGGACATCGGCCTGATCAGGCGGACGCCGACGGCGCCGTGCGGGGAGGTGGCGACTCGGGCGCTGCTGCCGGGCGGTGGCCAGGTGGAGATCACCGGACTCGCGGAACCGAGGCCGTCCGGCCCGCTCACGGCGCCGCTGTCCGGTGAGCCGTGCGTCTGGTACGGGCTGCAGGTCGCGAAGAAGCCCGGCTTCTGGAAGACGTACCGCGAGCGGGCCTTCCGGTTGAGCCTCCGCCCGCCGGCCACCGCCGTCGAGCTCCCGCAGTGGACCGCCTCCGAGACGCCGTTCGCCGTCGAGCAGCGAGTACAGCACGTCGGCGAACACGTTGACCACGACGAACCCGGTGACCAGGACCAGCGAGATGCCCTGGACCACCGCCAGGTCCTTGGTCTGGGCGGCCTGCACCAGGTAGGCGCCGATTCCGTTCAGCCCGAACGCGATCTCCACGACCGAGGAGAGCGCGATCAGCGACGCCACGGTGAGGGCGCTGATCGTGGTGATCGGGATGGCGGCGTTGCGCAGGATGTGGCGGAGGATCACCTGCCGGTGCGGGATGCCCCGGCTGATCGCGGTCTGTACGTGCTCGCGCCCCGACTCCTCGCGGATCGCGGCGCGGGTGACCCGGGCGACGATGGCCAGCGCGGAGGCCGCGAGCGCGATCGCGGGCAGCGTGAGGTGGTACACGGTGCCGAGCACGCCGGTGCCGGTGCCGATCGCCGGGAACCACTGCAGGTTCACCGCGAACACCAGGGTCAGCACCATCGCCGCGACGAACGAGGGGAGCGCCGCGGACAGCGCGGTCACCACCAGCACGCCGTTGTCCATCCGCCCCGGGCGGAGCCCGGCGAGCACGCCGAGCCCGATGCCGACCAGGCAGATGAGCACGGATGCGTACAGCACCAGCCCCACGGTGGTGCCGATGCGGTCCCCGACCACCGAGGACACGTCCTCGCGCAGCGCGATCGAGATGCCGAGGTCGCCGTGAAGGGCGGGTGTCGAGGAGTGCCTCGAGCAGCTCGAACCCTCGCCGGCCGGCCACACCATCGCGGTGCTGTGCACGGGCACCGCGGCCGATGCCCGGCGCACCGCCGAGCGGGTGCGCCGTCTCGGGGCGGAGTACCTGGACGCGGGCGTGCAGGCGTCGCCGGAGATGATCGGGACCTCTGCGGCGACGCTGCTGTACGGCGGCTCGGCAGAGGCCTTCCGGCGGCACCGGCCGGTCCTGGAGCTCCTCAGCACGGCGAGCTTCGTCGGCACGGCACCCGAGGCCGCCGCCGTGTGCGATCTCGCCCTGTTCGGCCTCTGGTACGACGCCCAGCTCGGACTCCTCCGCGCGCTCGAGACCGTGGCCGGCGCGGGCATCGACGTCTCCGCGTTCGCCGCCACGGCGACCACCCGGCTCGGTCATGTCGTGGGATCGGTCCACGACACCGCCTCGGAGGTGCTCGAGCGGAGCTACCCCGCCGGCCCGGCGTCCCTGGCCGAGCACCTGCCGCTGCTCCATCAGCTCATCGACCTGCGGGCCGGCTCCGCCATCGGGGACGGAGGGCTCGCCTCGGTCCTCGAGAACGTCGCGGCGTTGGTCGCGGACGGCCGCGGCGGGGAGGGCCTGACCGCGGCGGTCGGCGTCGCCGCCGGGCGCCCGGTTACTCCTCCGGGCTGACGGGCAGCGGGGCGGGGGAGGGGGTGGACGTCGTGAGCAAAAAACACGTACCTGAGCCGGACCCGCGTTCCCGGTTCGAGGACGAGGGCATTCCGGACCTGCAGGACGGCACGCCCGGGCAGCGGTGGTCGGTCGACCCGCAGGAGGCGCCGCTGCCCGGCGACGAGCCGGTCGCGATCGAGGACCATGGCACCACCGTCGAGGAGCAGATCCAGGGCGAGTCTCTGGACGGCCGTCTCCGCCGCGAGGTTCCCGAGGACCAGCCGGGGCCCGAGTCGACCGAGCCCGGGCCGGGCAGCACGGAGCCCGGAGGCGGGACGACCGAGCCCGGAGGCGGGACGACCGAGCCGGGCGGGGGCACGGCGGAGCCCGGAGGGGGCACGGCCGGGCCCGGAGGCGGCTCCGTCGAGTCGGGGACCGGCGTGGACGAGCGGGAACCGACCGAGGAGAGCGGACTCGGCGTCGGGTCGGAGCTGGACACCACGTACGAACCGGGGCCCGGCGTGGAGGAGGAGTGGTCCGCGCAGCCCGAGGAACCCTCCGGCCAGGTCTGGGACGAGCCCCGGCGCGCCGGACGGCTGGTGGCGCCGGACGAGGGCGTCCGCGCGGACGCCGAGCCCGACGAGGTCGCGGGCGAGGTCGGTCCGGACGCCGGCGGCTACTCCGCCGAGGAGACCGCCATGCGCGTCGAACCCGAATGACCACACCCGCGATCACCCCAGGGCCGCGTGGCCCAGCCCGGGCGGCGCGGGCATCTCGCGGGCCGCGCCGTTACCGCCCCGGGCCGGGCGGGGGAGCGGGAGCCGAGAGGGGAGGACGGCGATGAGGCAGGAACCGGGACGGAGCGAACGCGACGAGTCCGGCGACACGCGTGCGGAGCGCGGACGGGACGGAGACGACGGGTGCCCGCTGCACGACATGGGCGGGGACATCGGGCCCGCGTCCATCCGCGGGTCGAACCGCAGCCCCGGCGGCACGCCGCGGGACGACGCCGAGCCCGAGGGCGGGTACGCGGAGCCGATGGGGTACGTGACCGGCCGCGACGACGAGTGGCCGCCGACCGCGGGGTCGGACGAGAAGGCCGTCGGGGCCCGTACCGACGAGATCGAGGACCATGTGGAGGCCAGCCCGCATCCGATGCCGGAGGCGCGGGAGCCGCGCAGCGAGGGAGGTGATCCGGCCTTCCGCGTCCAGGGCCCGGTCGAGGAGGACCTCCGCGGCGCCCCCGACGAGGCCAGGCCACCCGTACCGGACCCGCCCGCCGGTGAGGAGGACGTGCCGGTCGCGGACGTGCAGGCAGGCGCCGAGAATCCGCCCGGAGGCGGGCATGTCGGCGCCGACGTGGAATGGGTGCCGTCGGACGAGGACGACCCCGACGCCGGCTCGGGCCGCACCGACTCCGGCGACGGCGGCTACCTCCGCGGCGAGGCCACGGGCCGCCCCGGCCGCGACTGACGCCCGAGCGCTTGAGCTGCGGAATCGGGGGTAGGTGACATGTCTCACCGTCCCGGGGGAGGCGTGATGAGTACGAGCACGAACGCGCGAGCGTTGAAGCGCACACCGATTCAGATCGCGGCTCTGGCCGTGGGAATCGTATTCCTGCTGGTCGGCATCGCCGGGTTCATTCCCGGAGTCACCACGAACTACGAAGCGCTGCAGTTCGCGGGGCACGAGTCGGACGCCCGGCTGCTGGGGGTGTTCGAGGTGTCGATCCTGCACAACATCGTCCACCTGCTGTTCGGAGTCGCGGGCATCGTGCTGGCCCGGACGGCGGCGGCCGCACGCGGCTTCCTCGTCGGAGGCGGCGTGATCTACCTGGTGCTCTTCGTGTACGGGCTGGTCATCGGGCACGACAGCGCGGCCAACTTCATCCCGGTGAACACCGCGGACAACTGGCTGCACCTCGTCCTCGGCGTCGGCATGCTGGCGCTGGGCTTCCTGCTCGGCAGGCGCCACACCGCGGCCACCCGGCACTGACGGCCCGCGAAGCCTGGTCAGGATCGGTCACGCGGCGTCGTGGAAGACCAGGGCGAGGGTGTGGCGCTCGCCGGAGCGGATCGCCGATACGCCGTGCCGGACGGGCGCCGCGGACCAGCCGCGGGCCGACCTGACCGGGCGGTCGCGGGTGGTGAACACGTACCCGTGGCCTTGGGGAAGGAGGAACGCGGTGCCGCGGGACTGCGCGCGGGGTCGCTGCTCCAGTAGCAGGAACTCCCCGCCGGTGTGGTCCACGCCCGGGTCGTTCAGGTTGATGACCACCTGCAGCGGGAACACGAGGTCCCCGTACAGGTCGCGGTGCAACGCGTTCCAGTCCTTCTCGCCGTATTCGAGCAGGATCGCCGTGGATTTCGTCTGCCCGGCGGCATGGCACATGTCCAGCCACTCGTCCAGGGTGTCCGGCCAGATCGGCTCGCGGCCGAGCTTGCCCCACCAGTCCCGGGCGATCGGCAGCAGCCGCGGGTACAGCGCCTGCTTCAGCCGCTCGATCGGCTCCGGGTAGGGGGCGTTGAAGTACCGGTACTGGCCCTCGCCGAAGCGGTGGCGGCCCATGTCGACCGTGGTGCGGAAGACCCCGTCCTGGGAGTCGTACAGGGCGCGGATCGACGCCGCCTCCTCGGGGGTGAGCAGTCTGGGCAGTAGGGCGCCGCCGTATTCGTTCACCTCCGCGGTGATCGCGTCCCAGTCGCCCGAGGCGACCCGGCCGGCGTGGACGTCCCCGGTGGCCGGGTCCTGCGTGGTCGGCTGTGCCGTCATGCCGCGTTCTCCAGGGTGAGCAGGGTGGTCTTGGCGTCGAGGCCACCGATGTAGCCGCCCAGGCTTCCGTCGGTGCGCAGCACGCGGTGGCACGGGACGACGACCGGCAGTGGGTTGGTCGCGCAGGCCGTACCGACCGCGCGGACCGCGTTCGGGTTGCCGACGAGCTCGGCGACCTGCTTGTAGGTGAGCGTATGGCCGTAGCCGATCCGCGGCAGATAGCGCTGTACGGTCCCCCGGAACCCGGCCGACAGGGCGTGGTCCAGGGGCAGGTCGAAGGCGTGCCGGGTGCCGTCGAAATACTCGTCCAGCTCCCGCGCCGCTCGGTCGAGCCGCTTGGGGGCGTACAGGACGCGTGGGCTGACCCTCTCCGCCAGCACCGCGAGGACCTCGTCGAACCCCTCCTGCTCGTAGGCGACCCGAACCAGCCCGCGCTCGGTCGCGCCCAGCAGCAGCGCGCCGACCGGGGTATCGATCGTGCGATAGCCCACGTCCAGCAGCGCGCTCTCATCGGCGGCCTCCTGGAGGCGTACGTGCAGCCTCGCCAGGGCCTCTTCCGCCACGGGGAACGTGAAGTCGTTGCCGTTGTCGCTCATCGGGGTGCTCCCTCCTGCGTCTCGCCCGCGAGGTATCTCTTCCTCAAGGTCTTGATCCCGTCCGCCGCGGCACGTCGTACGGCGTCGGCCGTCCCGCCGATCAGCTCGGCGGTGTCCGCGTGCGGCAGGCCGCCGAGATAGTGGTACGCGACGGCCAGCCGCTGCCGTTCGGGCAGCTCGCCCACGGCCCGCCACAAGTCGGCGCCCTCCGCGTCGAGGCCGCCACCCGCTGCCGGCCGTTCGGGCACCTCGTCGACCGGGACCGCGTGACGTGCCCGTGCCCGGGTGATGTCGATCGCCTTGCGGTGCGCGACCCGTACCAGCCAGGCCTCCACGTTCGTGTCCTCGTCCAGGCCCGGCCACGCCTTCAGCGCGGCCAGGAACGTCTCCGACCACGCGTCGTCCGCGTCCGCTCCCGGGCCGAGCACGGCACGGCACACCCGCAGCACGGTCGCCCCATGCCGCCGTACGGCCCGCTCGAACGGTTCCTTCATCCTCATCACCTGGTAGACGCCCCGGCCCGGCCGAACGTGAGACCGGTCCTCCAAGTCCAGCAGATGCGGCTCACGCGGAGCCGGTGGGCCGACCGGTCAGGAATCGAGAAGCGGGGCTCCGCCGGCTGACCATCGTACTGGTTGTGCGGTCGAACCATCTGGTTGTAGGGTCGAACCATGTCGGCGGATCCTCAGGAGCTTCAGCAGGCCGTGGCGCGGTTCGTGCGTGCCTTCGGGCTGCATCAGCCCGATCAGACGCCGTGCGGGCAACCCATCCCGACCTCGGAGGCGC
>WHSL01000357.1 GCA_009380095.1 Streptosporangiales bacterium
CGTAGATCTCGCAGGCGTGCCAGAAGTGCCGCCGGTCGAAGTCCGGCCAGAGCGTGTCGAGGAACACGAACTCCGCGTACGCGGCCTGCCAGAGCAGGAAGTTGGACGTGCGCTGCTCGCCCGAGGAGCGGACGAACAGGTCCACGTCCGGGAGGCCCGGCTGGTACAGGTGCCGGGCGAGGCTGCGTTCGGTGATCTTGTCCGGGTTGATCCGGCCCTCGGCGGCCTCGCGGGCCAGCGCGGCGGCCGCGTCGGCGATCTCGGCTCGGCCTCCGTAGTTCACGCAGAACTGGAGCGTCATCACGTCGTTGCCGCGGGTCATCCGCTCGGCGTCGTCAAGCTCCTTGATCACGCTCTTCCAGAGCCGCCCGGGGCGCCCGGCCCAGCGGACCCGTACGCCCATCGCGTTCAGCTGGTCGCGGCGGCGGCGGATCACGTCCCGGTTGAAGCCCATCAGGAAGCGCACCTCCTCCGGCGAGCGGCGCCAGTTCTCCGTGGAGAACGCGTACGCCGACAGGTACGGCACGCCGAGCTCGATCGCGCCCTCGATCACGTCGAACAGCGAGTGCTCACCCGCCTTGTGCCCCTCCGTGCGGGGCAGCCCGCGCTGCTTGGCCCAGCGCCCGTTGCCGTCCATCACCACGGCCACGTGCCGGGGCACGAGGTCGCTCGGGATGGCGGGCGGACGGGCGCCGCTGGGGTGCGGCGTGGGCGGGGCCACCGAGGTCACGGAGGACTCCAATCAGGCGGACGGGGGCGGGACGGGAGCGGTCAGGCGCGCTCGACGAGGCGCAGCGACCGGAGGCTGTGCTCCAGATGCCACTGTAGGTACTTCGCGACGAGACCCGAGCACTCCTGCCGGTGACGGTGCTCGCTGGTGTCGGCGACCTCCCAGTCGCCGCGGAGCAGCGCGATCATCAGCCCGATCGTCTCGTGCGCCGGCGTGGCCACGCCGGTCGGCCGGCAGTTGGCGCAGACGAGGCCGCCGGACGGGATCGCGAACGTCCGATGCGACCCCGGGTCGCCGCACCGGGCGCACTCGGTGAGGGCCGGCGCGTACCCCGCCACGGCGAGCGAGCGGAGCAGGAACGCGTCGAGCACCAGCCGCGGGTCGTGCGAGCCGTCGCCGAGCGTGCGCAGGCCGCCCACGAGCAGCAGGAACTGCCGCAGCGACGGCTCCTTCTCCACCGCGGTGAGCCGTTCGGCGGTCTCCAGCATCGCGGTGCCCGCGGTGTAGCGGGGGTAGTCGCCGCCGAGCGCCTCCCCGTAGGGCCGGATCGTCTCCGCCTGGCCGATCACGTCGAGGCTGCGGCCGATGTGGATCTGCAGGTCGACGTGGGTGAACGGCTCCAGGCGCGCGCCGAACCGCGACTTCGTGCGGCGCACGCCCTTGGCCACCGCGCGGACCCGCCCGTTGCGCCGGGTGAGCAGGCTGATGATGCGATCGGCCTCCCCCAGCTTCTGGGTGCGGAGCACGATGCCCTCGTCGCGGTACAGCTTCACGGGTTCATTGTCCCGTACGCCACCGACAGAACGCCCTCCAGGCCGAACGCGTCGCAGCCCTCAGGAACCTCGGCCTCAGGAACGTCCGCCCTCGGCGAGGACGCGGTCCACGAGCTCGGCCATCGGCCCGCCGAGGTCGGCCTCGCCGACCCGGTACGAGCGCCCGTCCACCTCGATGTCGTAGACGTAGCGGTCCGGGGCGGGCCGGTACGCGGGCGCGGCGTCCAGCCGCGCCCGGCGTACCAGCTCCTGCCAGGCCGCCGCGTCGCCCCGGCCGCCGGTGTCGACGGACGCGCGCCGTATCAGGCCGCCGAGTCCGCCGCTCCTGGTCACAGTGATGTT
Organism: Streptosporangiales bacterium; assembly: GCA_009380095.1. Taxonomy (GTDB): domain Bacteria; phylum Actinomycetota; class Actinomycetes; order Streptosporangiales; family Streptosporangiaceae; genus WHSL01. The sequence goes on from WHSL01000357.1 coordinate 1,846, forward strand.
CATAGCGTGATCTTCACGGTGTTCCGATCAGGTCGGGACGCCTACCTGGGTCCACGCGTCGCGTACGGCCCGGGCCACCGGCCCGTCCATGCCGTACCGCTCCTCCGAGGACGCGATCGTCGCGGCCGCGAAGTCGGCGAACTCCGCATGCTTGGAGAGCTTTCCCCCCGTCAGGGTGTCGTACCAGACCCGGCCGGCCCGCTCCCACGCGGGCTCGTCGAGCGCCACCGCGAGCAGGTAGAACGCGTGGTTGGGGATCCCGGAGTTGATGTGCACGCCCCCGTTGTCCGCCTCGGTCCGCACGAAGTCGGACATGTGCGCCGGCTGCGGGTCCTTGCCGATCACGTCGTCGTCGTACGCGGTCCCCGGCGCCTTCATGGACCGCAGCGCCACGCCCTGGACGGCGGGGGCGAGCAGGTTCTCGCCGATCAGCCAGGTGGCCTGCCGCGCCGAGTGCCCGAGGTGATACTGCCGGACCAGGACGCCGAACACGTCGGACATCGACTCGTTCAGCGCGCCGCTCTGGCCCTCGTACTCGAAGCCCGCCGTGTACTGCGTCACCCCGTGTGTGAGCTCGTGCGCGCTCACCTCGAGCGGGCCGGTCAGCGAGGTGAACATCTCGCCGTCACCGTCGCCGTAGACCATCTGCGACCCGTTCCAGAACGCGTTCGCGTACTCCCGGCCGTAGTGCACGGTCGAGTCCAGGGGCAGGCCCGCGCCGTCGATCGAGTCCCGGTCGTACACCTTCAGGAAGAAGTCGAACGTGATGCCCGACCAGTCGTAGGCCCGGTCCACGTCCTCGTCGCCGGTCGGTCCGGCGCCCTCCCTCCGGCGTTCGGTGCCGGGGAGTTGCCGCCTCGTCTCGGCGTCGTAGATCGTCCGATCCGGCTGCTCGTCGCCCGTCACCCGCCTGGGGATGATGGGCGCGGCCTCCTGTTGGCGTACGGCCCGTAAGCCGCGCTGCTCGTCGTCGATCTCTATGCTGTTCCGCGCGATCTCCCGCTTGCGGGCGTCGGGCGCGCGCTCGGCCATGCGCTCGAGCATCGGCCGAGGGATGATGGTGCACTTCATCTTCCGATAATGAGCCCGCGCAACCCCCATGACCAGGAACTTCACGTCCACCCCCGGCCACCGCCACCCTCGGCCACACCCCTCGCCGTCCGGCTTGCGCGGCGCCCCGCCCCCTCGCGCGCGGAGGTCGGGAGAGCGCGGCTCAGGGGGATGAGGGGCCCGAGTTCGCCGAGCGTGGCGGAGGCGGGGAGCGTGCGGCTCAGCCGAGTTCGCCGGACCGGGATCAGCACGAGCCAGCAGGACAGCAGCTGCCCAGCGCAGCGAGTTGGACTCGGCGAGGCCCATCTGCCCGATCATGTCCGGATTCGGGAACGGGCCGAGGCCGTCGGTCTGCGCGGAGGCGAGCAGGATCGTGGACCAGGCGACCGGGCTGATGCCGAGGGTGGCGCCGAGCGGGCCGAACACCTTGGCCAGCAGCACGGCCTGCGCGGCGGCCGCGCCGCCCACACCCACCCAGCCGACGAGCGCCACCGCGAGCGCGAACAGGAACGGCCCGAAGGACGCCAGGTCGCCGCCGAAACGCTGCACCACGTCGTCGTACGGCTTCAGCGCGTCCACGAACGCGAACAGCACGCCGAGCAGCCAGAACAGGAAGAACAG
>WHSL01000261.1 GCA_009380095.1 Streptosporangiales bacterium
CCGGCCGTCCAGCACCCGGACCTGGCGCGGCAGGATCGCGGCCACGTCGGCGTCGTGGGTGATCACCACGATCGTCGTCCCGCCCGCGTTCAGCTCGGCCAGCAGCCGCACCACGGCCGCCCCGGACGCACTGTCCAGCGCCCCCGTGGGCTCGTCGGCGAGCAGCAGGTCGGGCCGGCCCGCCACCGCCCGTGCGATCGCCACCCGCTGCTTCTGCCCGCCGGACAGCTCGCCCGGCCGGTGCGTCATCCGGTCCGCGAGGCCGACCCGCGCCAGCGCCTCCTCGGCCCGCTCGACACGCCCGGCCCGCGACACACCCGCATACATCAGCCCGGTCGTCACGTTGCGTCGCGCGTCCACCCGCGGATCCAGGTGGAACTGCTGGAACACGAAGCCGATATGCCGCGCGCGGAGCGCGGAGAGCCGGCCGTCGGACAGCCCGGCGACGTCGTACCCGGCGACCCGTACGGTCCCGCTCGTGGGCCGGTCGAGCGTGCCGGCGATCTGCAGCAGCGTGGACTTCCCAGAGCCGGACGGCCCGACCACCGCCACCAGCTCGCCGCGCCGTACGGTCAGGTCCACCTCGCGCAGCGCCTCGACGCCGCCGGGGTAGGTCCGGCCCACCCCGCGCAGCTCCAGCACCGGCGGTTCGCCCAGGGTCATGGCGCCGGCACCCCGACCCGCATGCCCGGGGCGAGCCCCGCCCCGGTGATCTCCACCCGCCCGTCGCCGAAGAGACCCGTCTCCACGGCCACGATCCGCGCGCCACCGGCCTCGGCGACCTCGACCCCGTAGCCGCCCTCGCGCAGCGCCAGCAGCGCCCCCACGGGCACGGAGAGCACGTTCTCGGCGCGTTCGCTCTCCAGGTGCACGCTCACCGGGGCCTGGTCCAGCCCGCCCGCGTCGTCCGGATCGGTCAGCTCGACCTCCACGTCCACCGTCGGGTCCTCCGTGGCGCCGCCGTCCGAGCCCGCCCCCGATGAGCCGGACTCGCTCCGCGGCGCGGTGGCGACCGTGCCGACCTCGATGATCACACCGTCCACGGTGTCGCCGGCGGGCAGCTCGACCTGGACCTTGCCGCCCTTCTTCGCCAGCCGTTGGTCCGCCACGTCCAGCGGCACCAGCACGATCCGCCGGGTGGAGGTGAGCGTGAGCGCCTTGGCGCCGGGGCCGGCCCGCTCACCGGTCTGCAGCGCGGCGTCCGCGACCCGGACCGCGGCCGGCCGGAACACCACCTGCGCGGCGTCCACCCGGCCGGTCTCCGTCAGCCCGCGGTCCTCCTGCCAGGCCTCCACCGCCGCGGCGGTGGCCGCGGTGAACTCCTCGTCCACGGTCAGGCCGTCGCCGTGGCCCAGCGCCCGCAGGTTCGACTCGAGCTGCCGTACGTCGGGCCCGTCCGTGACGCCCTCGGACAGCGTCCGGTACAGCGGGACCTTGCCGTACATGAGTGTGACCGGCGTGCGGTCGACGCCGTACAGGGTCTGCCCGCGCTTGACCGTGGCGCCCTCGGTGGGGACGTACGTGACCGTGCCGGAGCGCGCGGCGGTGAGGTCGAAGGAGTCCGCGTAGCCGAGCGTGCCGGTCGCGGTGGTGCGCTGCACCACGTCGCCGCGCCGGATCTGCTCGGTGGCGGCCGGGCCGGCGCTCGCCTTCGGGGCGGGCTCGTTGACGCCGGAGTAGACCGCGTACGCGGCGCCGCCGCCGGTCGCGACCAGCACGATGCCGGCCGTACCGCCGATGATCGCGCCCCGTCGGTTCACGAGCCGCTCCGTTGCTTCATGAGGTTCTCGAGGTGCTTGCGGCAGGCCTGCTGGGCGGATTCCCACTCGGGGTCGTCCAGGAACTTCTCCCGGTCCGCACCGCCCGCGCCGCCCGAGCCGCTGAAGTCGGGATCGGGCATGTTCACGCCGTTCTCCCGCATGCAGCGGGCGTACGCGAGCAGCTGAGCCTGGGCCTGTGGGTCGTCGAGGTGCTTCTTGACGTCCATGCCCCCCAGGTGCTCGCGGCAGGCCTCCTGCGCCTTCCGCAGGGTCTCCTGCGGCACCGCGTGGCGGTCGAACTTCAGCCGCGTGGCGCCGTCCTGGCCGGGCTGCGGGTCGGGCACGTTCACGCCGTTCTCGCGCATGCACCTCGCGTACGCGAGCATCGCCTGCTGCTTGTCGGTGGTGCTCGAGGCGGACGGCGTGGCGGTGGCACCGCCCGCGGTGGCCACGCCGCTGTCGTCGCCGGAGCCGCACGCCAGGAGCAGCAGCGCGGCCAGCGGCAGTATCGCGAGGAACGGGGCCGGGAGGGGGCCCCGGCGTCGTCGGGACATGGTCGGACTCCTCTGACCGGGAGGGGCGGAACGCCTCCTCGATGCGGGGAAGGCTGGCGCAGCCGGGATAAGGCCGCCGTGAGCAGGAGCGGCGGCGGGGCCACGGATGTTTACGCCCGCCTTATCGGAGCCGCGATACTCCTGGTGGTGCCGGTCCAGCGCGCCGGTGCGAGGTGACGCGACGGGACGTTCCCCGTGGCTAACCTGGAGCGGAGGACAGGCCGGCCGGACTCGGGGGGAGGTGGCGCATGCGGGTGCTCGTCGTGGAGGACGAAGAGGTGCTCGCCGACGCCATCGCGGCGGGTCTTCGCAGGGAGGCCATGGCCGTGGACGTCGCCTATGACGGCGCCGGCGCGCTGGAGCGGACCACGGTCAACGACTACGACGTGGTCGTGCTGGACCGCGACCTGCCGAAGGTGCACGGCGACGACGTGTGCCGCGAGCTCGTCGCGGAGCGCCGGCCGGTACGGATCCTCATGCTCACCGCCGCCGGCGACCTGGACGACAAGGTCGAGGGGCTCGGCCTCGGCGCGGACGACTACCTGGCGAAGCCGTTCGCGTTCGCCGAGCTGGTGGCGCGGGTGCACGCGCTCGGGCGGCGCGCCACGCCGCCGCTGCCGCCGGTGCTGGAGCAGGCCGGCGTGCGGCTCGACCCGTCCCGCCGCGAGGTCACCCGGGACGGGCGTCCGATAAGCCTGACCCGCAAGGAGTTCGCGGTGCTGGAGGTGCTGCTGCGGGCCGAGGGTGCGGTGGTCAGCGCGGAGCGGCTGCTGGAGAAGGCCTGGGACGAGAACGCCGACCCGTTCACCAACGTCGTCCGGGTCACGCTGATGACGTTGCGGAAGAAGCTCGGGGAGCCGGCGGTGATCCACACCATGCCCGGGTCGGGGTACCGGCTGTGACGGACACGACGGGCCGTACCGGCGAACCGCAGAGCCCACCGCCCGGCGCGCGGCCACCGGGCCCGCCTCCGCCCGGCTGGGGCTCCGGCGCAGGCCCCGCCGAGCCGCCCCTGTGGGAGCGGATCACCGCGCTGCGCGGCCGGATCAACCTGCGCTGGCGGCTCACCCTGCTGTACGGCAGCCTGTTCTTCGCGGCCGGCGTGGTGCTGCTCGCGGTGAACTCCTGGATCCTCATGCAGGTGCTCCGGGCCACCATGCCCGCGCGCCTGCTCAACCAGCGGATCCCCGACGACGGCACCGGCATCATCGCCGAGCTGCGCCGCCAGCTCGACGCCTACTACGCCGCCGTGCTGCGCGAGCAGATCACCTGGTCGCTGGTGGCGCTGATGGTGATCGGCGTGCTCGCCCTGGTGCTCGGCTACTTCGCGGCCAGCCGCGCGCTGTCCCCGCTGCAGCGGATGACCACCACCGCGCGCCGGCTGTCGGAGCGCTCGCTGCACCAGCGCATCGACCTGCAGGGGCCGGACGACGAGGTCAAGGAGCTGGCCGACACCTTCGACGGCATGCTGGAGCGGCTGGACCGGGCCTTCGACGGGCAGCGCCGGTTCGTCGGCAACGCCTCGCACGAGCTCCGTACGCCGCTGGCCATCAACCGCACCCTGCTCGAGGTGGCGCTCGCCGACCCGGAGGCGTCCGACGACCTCAAGGTGCTGGGCCGTACGCTGCTCGCCACCAACGAGCGGCACGAGCGGCTCATCGACGGCCTGCTGCTGCTCGCCCGGAGCGAACGCGAGCTGACCACCTCGGTGCCGGTGGATCTGGAGGAGGTCTGCGCGACCGTTCTCGGCCAGCTGGCGGACGAGATCGGCGGCGCGGAGCTGACCGTGGAACGTGATCTCGGCCACGGCTGGACCCGCGGTGACCCGGTGCTGCTGGAACGGCTGGTGTGGAACCTGCTGGAGAACGCGGTGCGGTACAACACCGAGGGCGGCGAGCTGGTCGCGCGGTCCGGCGTATACGAGGGGTTCGCCGCGATTCAGATCGAGAACAGCGGGCAGGTCATTCCGGCGTACGAGGTGGAAGGGCTCTTCGAGCCGTTCCGCCGCGGGCAGGGTGACCGGCTCGGATCGGCGCGCGGAGCGGGCCTCGGGCTGTCGATCGTGCGCTCGGTCGCCCACGCGCACGGCGGAACGGTGGCCGCGTGGCCCCGCGACGGCGGGGGGCTCGTGGTCACCGTACGGCTTCCGCCGTCGTCCTGAGCGGGACGGCCGCGGCGGCCGGGACGGCCTGGGAATACGCCCGATTGCGGCGATCTCGGGGTTATCGAGGGAGCCCCGTACATCGCCGGAAATGACGGTTCGAATGGTTCGGGAATGGACATATCGGCGGCATGGTTACAGCGACTCGCTCGCGGTCGTGGGCACGTTCGACCGGGATCCCTACCGGCCGGATCGCGACACGACACGAGTGACGCGGCATAGCGGCGCTATCCGGGTTCCCGGGTGGGTATGCTCGCCCGGGCGCGACAGGGGTCGAAGGGCGTTCGGCCCCGCGCGCGGCCTTGTACGGAGCGTCGTCCGGCGATGCGCGGAGCCGTCGGCGGCGGTGCACGTATGGGGCCGGACGGGACTGTTGTGCACGGCCGGGCCGGTGGGTGTGAGGTGTCTTACACGACGCCTGACATCGGGCCGTTTCGGGCCAGGCAGACAAAGCCTCTCTGGGGGTGACCGGAGCCTTGTGAGGTCTGGGTCGGGCCGCGTGACACAATTTCCCGCCCGGATCGGGCACAAGGAACGCCTCTGAAGCGTTACATCCGCGCAACGAGGCTTTGAGCGAGGGGGATGGAGAAAGATGGCCACCGATTACGACAGCCCGCGCAAGACAGACGACGAGCTGTCCGAGGACAGCCTGCAGGAGCTGCAGGCGCGCCGCGCCGACAAGGCCGCGAGCACGATCGACGTCGACCCGGACGAGGTCGCGGAGTCGCTCGAGCTGCCTGGTGCGGACCTGTCCAACGAGGAACTGACGTTCCGGGTGGTCCCGCGACAGGCCGACGAGTTCACCTGCTCGCGGTGCTTCCTGGTGCATCACCGCAGCCAGCTGGCCGAAGAGCGCAAGGGGCAGATGATCTGCCGCGAGTGCGCGGCCTGAGACCGTGACGTCGGAGATCGAACGCCCCGAGCCTGGGGACCGGCCCGAGTCCGAAGTGGGGGAGCTGGTCCGTAGGTTGACCGATGCCGGGGAGATGGACCGCGCGACCCGCGGCAGGCTCCTCGCTCGGGTGGCGCGCTCGCTCGGCGACGGCGCCCGGAAAGCGGGTGCCGGCGGGGTCGCCGGCGGGCGTTATCTCACCGACGTATTCGCCAATGAAATCGCTCCGCGTCTCACGATCCGGGATCTGGAGACGCTACGGAGCCATAACCACGGGTTGATCGGTGAACCGCTTGCGGACGCACTCGTCACCCGGGCGAGCAGGGCCACGGCGACGGTGGGCGCCGCCGGTGGCGCGCTCGCCGCGGTGCAGTTCGCCGCTCCGCCGCTGCTGCTCACCGCTCCCGCTCAGCTCGTCGCGGAGACCCTGGTGGTCGCCGCGGTCGAGGTGAAGCTCATCGCCGAGTTGCACGCCGTGTACGGGGTCACGCCGCAGGGTGGCGGGCTGGCCAGGACGTCCGGATTTCTGATGGCGTGGGCACATCGCCGCGGCGTCGACCCCCTCGCTCCGGGCTCCCTGACCGTCGCCCTCGGCACGGCCGCGCGCACGGCGCTGCGCCGCCGGCTGATGCGGACGCTCGGCCGGCACCTCACCACGATGGGCCCGATGCTCACCGGCGCCGTCGCCGGCGGGACGCTGAACCGGGCCGCGACACGACGGCTCGCCGCGGCGGTCCGTACGGACCTCCGCGCCAAAGGCATCGAGCCCTGACAGCCCTCTCCTAGGCCTTCCGCCGCGCTGACGCGCTCGGCCCACCCGGGCGCACCGGCGCGCCCGGCGGCCTTCCGTCTCGACGCTTCGGGGTCAGAGTTCCGCTACGCCCGGGATTTCCCGGTTCGAGCGGGAGGTCATCCTCTTGGCGGTGGCGCGCACGGCGAGTAGCCGCGCGACCTCCATGCCCACGCCCATCAGCACCGCCCAGGCCAGCGCCTCACGCAGCTGCACCTCGGGGGAGTCGGGGTCGATGGGCGGCTCCTTGCCGGTCACCCGCTTCCAGCCGAACGTGATCACCTTGCGGGCGGCGATACCGGCCGCCAGGGCGGCGAGGCTCCCGGCGACCCGGTAGGCCAGATCCTGTTCCTTGCGCGCCATCGTTCGCGACTCCTCCGTACGGATCTTCCTACGCTATCGGACCCGCCACGCCGTCGTCCGAAAAGCATTCGTCCCGCGTGGCGGCCACTTCTAGCCTGACCACATGACCGATCCCGCGCGTCCCGCGCCGCCGCCGACTCCCTCCCTCGACGGGCTGGAGGAGAAGTGGGGGGCGGTATGGGAGCGCGACGGCACGTACGCCTTCGACCGGAGCCGGCCGCGCGCCGAGGTGTTCGCGATCGACACGCCGCCGCCCACCGTCTCCGGCTCGCTGCACGTGGGGCACGTGTTCTCCTATACCCACACCGATGCGATCGCGCGTTTCCGGCGAATGCGCGGGCAGGCCGTCTTCTACCCGATGGGCTGGGACGATAACGGGCTGCCGACCGAGCGGCGGGTGCAGAACCACTTCGGCGTGCGGTGCGATCCCGCGCTGCCGTACGAGGCGGGCCAGGCACCGCCGGAGCGCCCCGATCCGCGCCGTCCGGTGGCGGTCTCGCGGCGCAGCTTCATCGAGCTGTGCGAGCGGCTCACCGCCGAGGACGAGCGGGTCTTCGAGGCGGTCTGGCGGCGGCTCGGGCTGTCCGTGGACTGGTCGTTGCGGTACGCGACCATCGACGCGCGGTCCCGTACCGCCGCGCAGCGAGCGTTCCTGCGCAACCTGGGACGCGGCGAGGCGTACCAGGCCGAG
>WHSL01000304.1 GCA_009380095.1 Streptosporangiales bacterium
CGGTCGCCCAGAGCGCCACCGAGGGATACTGCCGGGCGGTCGACGTCGCGATCGGGTTGCTCACCGAGGGCGGGTTCACGTACCCGGAGGCCGATCAGGTGGCGAGCTACCTGCTGCTGGGGGCCGCGGCGATGGTGTCCTGCCAGCCCGGCGGCGTGGACCCGGCCGGCGACACGGAAGCGGCCGAGCGCAGGCGGCAGCACCGGCTCAACCTGGAACGGCTGCCTCCCGGCCGCTACCCCCACCTGGCCGCCTTCGCCGCGACGCTCGCCGATCCGCCCGACCTCGACGCCTACTACTCCTTCGGCATCGACCTGCTGCTCTCCGCGGTGGAGAGCACGGCCGCGAACCGCTGACGGCCGAAGTCCCCTATGGCGCGGCGCATCGGGAGCCGCGTACGCGCCGGCCGTCACCCGCCGGGCGAGCGTCAGGCCGGGTCGGGGTGGCGGGGGATGCCGGAGACCTCGTGGTCGGCGTGCGAGAAGGCCTCGGCGATGAGGGCGCGTACGTGGGCGTCGCGGGCGCGATACAGCACGCGGCGGCCGTCCCGGCGGGTCTCGACGAGCCCGGCGAGCCGCAGCTTGGCCAGGTGCTGGGAGACCGACGGGCGTGCGGTGCCGAGCGCTCCGGCCAGGGAGGTCACGTCGTACTCCGCCGTGGAGAGCAGCCACATCAGCCGCAGCCGGGTGCCGTCGCTGAGCATGCGGAACGCCTCCACGGCGGTGTCCACCTGGGCGGCAGTGGGTTGTACCTGCGGATGGTTCGCACCTGATCCGTTGCCGCGTGCGCACATGACTACATATGCTCGCGGGCGGAACCGTTCCGCGCAAGCGTCCGCGCGACCGAGGGGGGAGCGCCATGTCCGATCGTCCCCAGCCACGATCCGCGCCCGGCCACGGGGACCACGTCCACGGCCACGCGGATGGGCCGGCGCGGGGCCCGGTGGCGCGACTGCTCCGGCGCGTACGGCATGCCCTTGTACCGCACACGCACGCCAGCACGGCCAAGACCGACGCGGCGCTGGAGTCGAGCGCGCGCGGCCTGCGGGTCCTCGCCGTCTCGTTCGCGGTGCTGATGCTCACCGCGCTGGTCCAGGCGGTGGTCGTAGCGTTCTCCGGTTCCGTGGCGCTGCTCGGCGACACGCTGCACAACGTGGCGGACGCGCTGACCGCGGTGCCGCTGGCGATCGCGTTCTCGCTGGGGCGCCGGGCCGCCACCCGCCGCTTCACGTACGGCTACGGCCGCGCCGAGGACCTCGCCGGCATCCTGATCGTGGCGCTGATCGCGGCGTCGGCGGTGCTGGCCGGGTACCAGGCCGTCCAGCGGCTGCTGGACCCGCAGGACGTCCGCGCGCTGTGGTGGGTGGCGGGCGCCGCCGTGGCGGGGTTCCTCGGCAACGAGTGGGTCGCCCGGTACCGGATCAAGGCCGGCCGGGAGATCGGCTCGGCCGCTCTGGTGGCGGACGGCCTGCACGCGCGGACCGACGGCTTCACCTCGCTGGCGGTCCTGCTCGGCGCGCTCGGTTCCGGGCTCGGCCTGCCCGTCGCCGACCCCGTCGTCGGCCTGCTGATCACGGTCGCCATCGGCTTCGTGCTGCGCGACGCGGCCCGGGAGGTCTACCACCGCCTCATGGACGCGGTCGATCCCCACCTGGTGGACGAGGCCGAACGCACCCTGGCCGGCACGCCCGGCGTGCGGCGCGTCTCCTCCGTACGGCTCCGCTGGATCGGCCACGCCCTGCACGCGGAGGTCGACATCCTGCTGGACCCGGAGCTGTCCCTCGTCGACGCCCACGCCGTCGCGGTCCAGGCCGAACACCGCCTCATCCACGAACTGCCGCACCTCCGCCGCGCCACCGTCCACACCGATCCCGACGGCCCGCGGCACACCGACCACCACGCCGAGCTCGCCACCCACCGCTGAGCGACGGTGCCACGGGTCACCCGCCGAGGAACTCGCGGAGGACGGGGGCGAGCACGTCCCAGGAGACGTTGTGGTCCTGGCCCTTGAGGGTGTGGTGCCGCGGGTCGGGGAGGGCGGCGGTCAGCGCCTGGGCCGCGGCCGACGCCCACGGCCCGGTCCGGTCGCCGCCGAGGACCAGCGTGGGCACCGTGACATCGTCGAGGCCGTCCGGCAGAAAAACCGGGAAGAACTACGCCCGGGACGGCCCGGTATGCCGCGCACGGCGGTACGGTGATCGGCGCAGCGCCGCGGACGCTCTCGCCGCGCCGCGGGACGACGCCCGGACCCAGGGAGGCGCCGATGCCCGGCACCGAGCATGCCCCGAACACGCAGGCCCCGTACGCGCCCCCGGCGGGGACCGGCGTCCGCCTCGGCATCATGGACCACATCGACGCCGACGGCCGCGCCACCGCCGAGCAGTACGAGGACCGGCTGCGCCTGACGGAGCTGTACGACCGACTGGACTACCGGGCCTACCACCTCGCCGAGCACCACGGCACGCCGCTGGGCGTGGCGCCGTCCCCGAACGTGTTCCTCAGCGCCGTCGCGCAGCGCACCGAGCGGCTGCGGATCGGCACCTTCGTCACGACCCTCCCGCTGTATCACCCGGTCCGGCTGCTCGAGGAGATCGCCATGCTCGATCACCTCAGCGGCGGCCGGCTCGAGGTCGGCCTCGGGCGCGGCATCTCGCCGGTGGAGGTGGGTTACTACGGCATCGACCACGACGAGACCCGGGCGCGCTTCGCCGAGTACGTGGAGCTGCTGCTGCGCGGCCTAACCGAGCCGGAGCTGGACTTCCACGGCGAGTTCTACACGGTGGAGAAGGTGCCGATGGTGGTGCCGCCGCTGCAGCGCCCGACGCCGCCGCTCTGGTACGGCATCGCCGACCCGAAGCGCGCCCGCTGGGCCGCCGAGCGCGGCCTCAACATCGCGGCGCTGCTGGCCGCACCCGCGGTACGGCCCATCACCGACGCGTTCCGGCGGGAGTGGGATGCGCTGGGCCGGCCGGCGGGGGAGCTGCCGCTCACCGCGATCACCCGGAACATGGTGGTCGCGCCGACCCGCGAGGAGGCCATGCGGATCGCGGAGCGGGCCTTCGTGCCGTGGCGCGCCAACATCGACCACACCTGGGTCAAGGCGGGCCTCACCTCGCCGTTCGAGGCCCGGACCGGGCGGAGCTTCGCCGAATGGCACGGCAAGGGCGGCGCCTTCGCCGGCACCCCCGCGGAGGCACTGGCCTACCTCCGTGACCAGACCGGCGAGGCGGGGGTGACATACGTGGCGGTCGACCCCGCCTTCGGCGACATGACCTACGACGAGGCCGCCCAGACCGCACGCCTCCTAGCCGAAGAGGTCGCCCCCACCCTGGCCGAATCCCCACCCGGCCGGTCCTGACCGGTCGGCTCGGCTCCTACGGGAGGATGACCGGCATTTGGGCATCTGCCGCGCCGAGCAGAGCGCTCGCGACCCAGTTCATCGGTGGTACCTGTGAGGCGTCCCAGATCAGGTGAAGGCCGTACTGATTGAAGATCGTGAGGCGCCCGTACTCCATGACGGGGATCTGCCGGTTGTTCTTGAACCGGCGGTCAGGCCCTCCCTTGACGTTCACGAAGCGCCATGTCATATCGACGATTCGGCCGTCACGAGGAACCGTGCCGGGCTCGATGAAGGTTATGGGGTGGGCCGTTACGCACAGCTGTTGGTAAGGCAGGTCCGCGAATCGGTTCCCCTCCCTGATCAACACCCGGTCGGGGAGGAAATGTAATGACCGCGACCCAGCGGTGAGCGTAGGGATGGCCACGTTGGTGACCAGGTTCTTCGGCCCCTTCATATGGGCCGACGCGGCCTGCCGGGCGAGAACCGTGGAGGCACCCGCGTTGACCTTGTACTGATGGGTCGTCCGGACCGAGCCGGCGGCCGTCACATGCCAGAACCCGCCAAGGCGCTGCAGCCCGCCGATGGCTTCAACGATGTCGTCGAAGCGACGCGCCGCCTCGTCGTTGACGTCGTACATCACCACGACCGAGCGGGTCGCCCGATCTCGCAGCGCGAGCCAGATGACGCCGAAAGCGCCTATCCCGAGCAGGAGCCAAGCCCATTTCCCCAGGAAACCGCTGGCGATGAGGAGGAGAACGGTGGCGAACGGCCAGATCGCGATCCGCCGGGCGGCGGCCTGGAGTTGGCTGAGAAGTTCACTCGGAGCGACGGACACCAGTTGCTGGATCGAGGCGCCCGTCACGTCATGAGTGACCACGGGAGAGGACGTCGGGCCAGGTGGAACGTACGGATGATCGGCGCGGACGGGCGCGCCGTTCATACTGCGGTAGTGGACCGCACCCCCGCCCATGTGGACGTAGTGACCCCGCGGACCGGCCCCAACCCGGAAGCCGGGTACACCGGCGGACACTCCCATACCGGCGCGGGACATGGTGAAGCGGAACGGTCCGGCGCGGAGACTCGCGTGTAGATAAAAGCCCATGGCGGCCCTCGTTTGGGGGCGGACGCTGGGCGGGATCGTGCCGCGGAAGTGCGGCACCCTGCTCAGAGGATACGACCGAAGCGAAGGTGGACTGGACGCTGTCGCGCAACGCCCGGAGCGACTGCGGACCGGCACTTCATCACAACGCCGTCGCTCTACTACCGGACTACCGGTCCGGGCCCCGCAGCGGCGGACGGCCGGAAAATGAGCTGAGCGGTGGGCGGGCATCGGACGTGATGCCCTTCCTCATCCCGTGGACGGACCGGCCGCCCGCGGAGGTCGCGCGCGGCGTCGTCCAGTACCACTGGCAGGCGCTGGGGAGCTGGACGCCGGGGGAGTGGCAGCTCGACCTCGTCGTCTTCCACGACGGCGTGGTGGTGGGGCAGCAGACCGTCTCCGGGCACGACTTCGCCGTCACGCGTGAGGTGCACACCGGCTCCTGGGTGGGCCGGGGCTATCAGGGGAAGGGGATCGGCACGGAGATGCGGGCCGCCGTGCTGCACCTGGCCTTCGCCGGGCTCGGCGCCGAGGTGGCGGCCTCCAGCGCGTTCGAGGACAACGCGGCCTCCCTGGCGGTCTCCCGCAAGTTCGGCTACCGGCCCGACGGCGTCAGCCGCCGGATGGTCCGCGGCAAGCTGGCCATCGAGCACCGGCAACGGCTCACCCGGCCCGACTGGGAGGCCCATCGCGACGTGCCGGTCACCATCGAGGGTCTCGCCCCCTGCCTGCCCCTCTTCGGCCTGCCCACC
>WHSL01000174.1 GCA_009380095.1 Streptosporangiales bacterium
CCGGGACCGCCGGGCCCTTCATAGCCCCCGTGCGGAGGCCCGCCCCAGAAGTCCCCACCCCGGGAATCGCCGGCGAACGGATCCGCGTCGCGCATGTCCCCACCGCGCATGTCACCGGCGAATGGGTCCCCTCCGCGAGGGTCACCGGCGAATGGGTCCCCTCCCCGCGGGTCACCGGCGAACGGGTCCGCGCCCCGCATGTCTGCGCCCCGCATGTCTCCGCCGCGTAGGTCGCCGGGGAAGGGGTCCGCGCCGCGGGGGTCGCCGCCGAAGGGATCCATGCCGCGAGGGTCACCGCCGCGAGGGTCACCGCCCCGAGGGTCACCGCCCCGAGGGTCACCGCCCCGAGGGTCACCGCCCCGAGGGTCACCGCCCCGAGGGTCACCGGGCACGCCCCCCATGGCCCCCCGTGCCTGCATCAGCTGACGCTCCAGCTGCACCTTCTCGTACCGCAGACTCTCCAGCGTGTCGTCGTGCTCGTCGCGGAGGTCGAGCAGCTCGCGCCGGCGCATCCGGGAACGCCTTATCCCCGACGCGATCAGCATGAACCCGAACATGAAGACGGCGCACACCACGACACCGGTGAGGAAGACCTCGGCCGTCGTGAGGCCGCCGGGGACGGGTACGGGTCTGGAGAAGACCTCGAGGCTCGCGGGCGCGGTGTTGTCCATCAGCACTCCCGCGGCCGCCCCCACGGCCAGGGCTACCAGGATGAGGCCCAGGACCACCATGACGTGTCTGCCTTTCTGAGATTTCGGGACGGTTTAGGCGACGCGTTCTGATTACTGAAGCAACAGCGTGACTCCCGAGGAGAGCGAGAGTAGTGGGGATGACGCTCCCACATCCAGATGGCTCCTGACAGCCCAATGTGCCAGGTCGGAGGGTAGGCGGACGATCACTCCGGGTCGACGGGAGCGTCCCGGAGCAGCAGCTCGAGGAGGTCCAGCGCGCCCTGTTTGTCCAGCGGGTCGTTGCCATTGCCACACTTCGGCGACTGGATGCACGACGGGCAGCCGGCCTCGCACTCGCACGACTCGATGGCCTGGTGGGTGGCGCGCAGCCACTGAGCGGCCGCCGTGTACCCGCGCTCGGCGAAGCCCGCACCGCCGGCGTGGCCGTCGTAGACGAACACGGTGAGCCGCCCGGTATCCGGATGCATTTCGGTGGAGACGCCGCCGATGTCCCACCGGTCGCACGTGGCGAACAGCGGCAGCAGCCCGATCGAGGCGTGCTCGGCGGCGTGCGCGGCGCCGGGCAGCCGCACGTCCTTGCCGTCCAGCTCCGCGTGCTGCTCCGGGGAGATCGTCCACCACACCGCGCGGGTCCGGAGCGTACGGGGCGGCAGGTCGAGCGGCTCCTCGCCCAGGAACGTGCCGGTCTGGACCTGGCGGATCTGATACCCCACGACCTGCCGGGTCACCTCCACCGTGCCGTAGTGCAGCTCGGCGTCCCCCCAGGAACGCGAGCGCAGCGTCTCCAGCACCTCGATGTCGGTGACGTCCCGCGCGGACGTCGTGTAGTCGACCTCCGCGCTCTCCACGAGCGCGACGTGGTCCTCCAGGTCGAGCGCGCTCACCGTGTACGTCTCGCCCTGATGCAGGTAGACGGCGCCGGCGTGCACGGTGGTGTGCGAGGCGGGCTCGTCCACGGAGCCGAGCAGCCGCCCGGTCGCCGCCTCCACGATCTGTACGGGCGGCCCGCCCGCACCACGGATGTCGGCGAGCGCGCTGGCCCGTTCCCGGCGCGTCCAGAACCACCCGGACGGCCGGTGCCGCAGCATCCCCCGCCGGGTGAGGTCGGCGAGCAGCGCGGGCGTGTTCGGCCCGAACAGCTCGGCGTCCGCGTCGGTCAGCGGGATCTCCGACGCGGCCGCGCACAGGTGCGGTTCGAGCACGTGCGGGTTGTCCGGGTCGAGCACGGTGGCCTCCACCGGCTTGCCGAACACCGCCTCGGGATGATGCACCAGGTACGTGTCCAGCGGGTCGTCCGCGGCGACGAGTACGGCGAGCGCCCCCTGCCCGTCCCGCCCCGCACGCCCGGCCTGCTGCCACAGCGACGCCCGCGTACCCGGCCAGCCGGTGATGACGACCGCGTCCAGCCCGGACACGTCGACCCCGAGCTCCAGCGCGTTCGTGGTGGCGAGCCCGAGCAGCGTGCCGTCGCGGAGCCGCGCCTCGAGCTCGCGGCGGTCCCCGGCGAGGTATCCGGCCCGGTACGCGGCCACCCGGCCCGCCAACTCGTCGGCACCGGCCTCGGCGAGCACCCGCTTGGCGGCCAGCGCGACGGTCTCCGCACCCCGCCGCGAGCGGATGAACGCGAGCGTACGGATCCCCTCGATGGTCAGGTCGGCGAGCAGGTCCGCCGCCTCCGCGGTGGCCGTACGGCGGACCGGCGCGCCCCGCTCCCCGCGGAACTCGGTCAGCGGCGGCTCCCACAGCGCGAACGCCACCGGACCGCGCGGCGACGCGTCCGCGGTGACCTCCTCCACGGGCAGCCCGACGAGCCGGGACGCGCTCTCCGCGGGCCGCGACGAGGTGGCGGAGGCGAGCACGAAGGTGGGAGCGGACTTGTACTTCGCACAGGCCCGCCGCAGCCGCCGCAGCACATGCGCCACGTGCGAACCGAAAACCCCGCGGTACCCGTGGCTCTCGTCGATGATCACGTACTCCAGCCGGCGCAGGAACGCCGACCACCGCGCGTGCTGCGGCAGCACCCCGTGGTGGAGCATGTCCGGGTTGGTGAGCACGAGGTTGGCGTGCGTACGGACCCACTGCCGCTCGTCGGTCGGCGTGTCCCCGTCGTAGGTGGCGGCCCGGATCCGCGGGATGCGCAGCTCCCGTACGGCCCGCAGCTGGTCCGCGGCGAGCGCCTTGGTGGGCGACAGGTACAGCACGTTCCCGCCGTCCAGAATCGCCTGGACGGCGGGCATCAGATAGGCCAGCGACTTGCCCGAGGCGGTGCCTGTGGCGATGATCACAGAGCGTCCCGCATGGGCGTGCTCAGCGGCTGTGACCTGGTGTTCCCAGGGCCTGGTGATGCCCTGCAGGGCCAGCCGGTCGATCAGCATGGACGGCACCCAATCGGGCCATTCGGCCCCACGCCCCTCCCGCGAGGGGAGTCGTTCGACGTGAGTGACGCGTTCCCTTCGCGTAGGGTCGCCGATAAGCCGTCCGAGTTGGAGGTCCGGACGGCCGGGCACTGGCCCTGAGGGGAAGGCTGGCGAACTCACGGGTTTCTAGTCTGACATCCACGGGGAGGGTCGCCCGGTGTCGCGATTTCGTATAGACACGATGGCGGAGCGTGGTTGAATGCCCGCGCGGCGGGTTATCCGCCCAGATCAAGCCGCGGTACGGCGCTGGAGGACTTGTGGACCTGAAGCTTGACCACTACACCGAGGGCGATTGCGAGATCGTCGCTGTCGAGGGTGAGATCGATGTCTACACCGCGCCCCGGCTGCGTGAGCTCCTCATCGACCTGGTGAACAAGGGGAACTTCCACCTTGTTGTGAACATGGAGAAGGTCGAGTTCCTCGACTCGACCGGTCTCGGGGTGCTCGTGGGCGGGCTCAAGCGCGTCCGGGCACACGACGGATCGCTGGATCTCGTCTGCACGCAGGAGCGGATCCTCAAGATCTTCCGGATCACGGGCCTCACCAAGGTGTTCGGCATCTACGACTCGGTCCCGGAGGCGATCGAGGCCCGTCGGTCCCAGAAATAGCCCGGTGGGCGCCTGATGGCCACCGTTGAGCTCATCATCAGCGCACTGCCGGCGCACGTGCGTACGGCCCGGCTGGTCGCGACGGCCGTCGCGCGCCGGATCGGGCTGGCCGGCTCCACCCTCGACGAGGTCCGGCTGGCGGTGGGGGAGGCATGCTCCCGCGCCGTCGAGGCGCATCGCGCTCACTGCCCTGGTGAGCCGGTCCGCCTGGAGCTGAGCGATCACGCCGGCAGGTTCGAGGTGGTGGTCGCGGACAACGCCCCCGGCGGGCAGGAGGCTCTGCAGCGGCAGGTCCCCACGCAGGTCGGCGAGTCCGCGCTGCCGGACGTGCTCGCGCCCGACGTCGGCCTGGCGGTGATCGCCGGGCTGGCGGACGATGTGGACTTCGACGCCACACCGTCCGGCATGCGGGTCCGGATGAGCTGGCCGGCGGTGCCGGCGACGCAGACGTCCGGGAACCCGGCCTGACGGGCGGGGCGGTCGCCGAGCGGCGCTGAGAGTACTGCACACGGCGTTCTCGGGAAGCGTGACTTCCCGAGGACGCCGTTCGTGCGTCCGCGCCCGGTTCGGGGCTCTCGCGTGGGTATGTCCCGAAACGCGTTCGGTCGGTGAGGTCGGCCCCTTCGTACGGCCTCGGACGGCAGCCCAGCGCGCCGAAGGGATAATTCGGATGTCCGAAACCCAGGGATATACGGATGTGAAAACAGGGATGGAAACGAGTTCCTGTGACAGGAATTCTATTTGTCCTCTTGTGAACGCGTTCGTCCAGCCTGCAGCCCTGTCAGGTCACTTGCGGGAGTCTCGTCGATCACGTATCAGTGGTGGCCCGGCAAAGGATTGCAAGAGTCTTCTTCTTTTGGCTTTCTCCTGCGTAGACTCCCCGCACCGCGTTTCTCGCGGTGGCTTTACCCGTATGCGGTGGCACCCCGATGGCCCCGCCCGGTGTGCCGCCGGACATCTCGCCTCGCGCAGACGGCGGCAGCAGACCGAGCCGGGGCCTGTACGTGTGCCCCTTTCGAGGAGGACGGATGTCTAGGCTCAACCTGGCCGCCGAAAGCGGTGCAGCGGTGACCCTGGGCGGATCGGATCTCACGCTGATCGTCGTGGTGGCCGTGGTGGCGTTGCTTGCGCTCGCTGTGGCCGGCGGTCTGGTACGCGAGGTCCTCGCCGCTGGTCAGGGCACCGAGAAAATGCAGAACATCGCGCGATCGGTGCAGGAGGGAGCCTCCGCTTATCTGACGCGTCAATTCAAGACCCTGCTGATCTTCGTCATTCTGATTCCGCTGGTGCTCCTGCTGCTGCCGGCCGACTCGACCGGCGTCCGCATCGGGCGTTCGGTCTTCTTCGTCCTGGGTGCGGGCTTCTCCGCGATCACCGGGTACGTGGGCATGTGGCTGGCCGTTCGCGGCAACGTCCGGGTGGCGGCCGCGGCGCGCGAGTCCGGCGACGAGAAGCAGGCCATGCGCATCGCGTTCCGCGCGGGCGGCGTGGCCGGCATGTTCACCGTCGGCCTGGGCCTGCTGGGCGCGGCCATCGTGGTGCTCGCCTACCAGGGCGAGGCGCCCAACGTGCTGGAGGGCTTCGGCTTCGGCGCCGCCCTGCTGGCCATGTTCATGCGGGTCGGCGGCGGCATCTTCACGAAGGCCGCCGACGTCGGCGCGGATCTGGTCGGCAAGGTCGAGCAGAACATCCCCGAGGACGACCCGCGCAACGCGGCGACCATCGCCGACAACGTGGGCGACAACGTCGGTGACTGTGCCGGCATGGCGGCCGACCTGTTCGAGTCGTACGCGGTCATGCTCGTCGCGGCGCTGATCCTGGGCCGGGTGGCGTACGGCACGGAGGGCCTGGTGTTCCCGCTGATCGTCCCGATGATCGGCGTGATCACCGCGATCATCGGCATCTACCTGGTACGCCCGCGGCCGGGCGACCGTAACGGGATGGCCGCGATCAACCGCGGCTTCTTCATCTCCGCCGGCATCTCCGCGGTGCTCGTCGCCGTGGCGGCCTTCGCCTACCTGCCGGACTCCTTCGCCGGGCTGACCGGTGTCGCAGCTCCCGACACTCCGGGCAACCCGCGCATCATCGCCATCGGCGCCGTCCTGGTCGGCCTCGTCCTCGCGGCGGCCATCCAGCTGCTCACCGGCTACTTCACCGAGACGAACCGCAAGCCGGTCCGGGAGATCGGGGAGAGCTCGCTCACCGGCGCGGCCACCGTCATCCTCTCCGGCATCTCGGTCGGCCTGGAGTCGGCGGTCTACTCCGCGCTGCTCATCGGCGGCGCGGTGTATGCGGCGTTCCTGATCGGCGGCGGCAGCGTCACGGTCTCCCTGTTCGCGGTGGCGCTCGCCGGCACCGGTCTGCTCACCACCGTCGGCGTGATCGTGTCGATGGACACCTTCGGCCCGATCTCCGACAACGCGCAGGGCATCGCGGAGATGTCCGGCGACGTGGAGGGCGAGGGCGCGCAGGTCCTCACCAGCCTGGACGCGGTCGGCAACACCACCAAGGCGATCACCAAGGGCATCGCGATCGCGACGGCCGTGCTCGCCGCGACCGCGCTGTTCGGATCGTTCCGTACGGCGGTCGAGGGCTCGCTGGCCCAGCTCGCCCAGGAGACCGGCGTACGGGCCGAGGCGTTCAGCCTCTCCGTGGACAGCCCGAACGTCCTCGTCGGCCTGATCATCGGCGCCGCGGTCGTGTTCCTGTTCTCCGGCCTCGCGATCATGGCGGTCGGCCGCGCGGCCGGCCGGGTGGTGTACGAGGTGCGCGAGCAGTTCCGCACCAAGCCGGGGATCATGGACGGCACTGAGAAGCCCGACTACGCCCGCGTGGTGGACATCTGCACCCGCGACTCGCTGCGCGAGTTGGCGACGCCGGGTCTGCTCGCGGTCCTGACCCCGATCGCGGTGGGCTTCGCACTGGGGTACGCGCCGCTCGGCGCGTTCCTCGGCGGTGCCATCGCGTGCGGCACGCTGATGGCCGTCTTCCTCGCCAACTCGGGCGGTGCCTGGGACAACGCGAAGAAGCTGGTCGAGGACGGCAACTACGGCGGCAAGGGTTCCGCCGCGCACGAGGCGACCATCATCGGCGACACGGTCGGCGACCCGTTCAAGGACACCGCCGGCCCGGCGATCAACCCGCTGCTCAAGGTGATGAACCTGGTCGCGCTGCTGATCGCGCCGAGCGTGGTGCTGTACAGCGGCAACACCGGCCTGCGCATCGGCATCGCGTTCGTCGCGATCGCCGTCGTGGTCGGGGCCGTGGTGGTCTCCAAGCGGCGGTCCACCAGCATCACCCCCGGCAACGACAACGAAGAAGTCCACGCGGCCGAGGCCGCAAAGGCCTGACCGTTCCCTCGAGGCGGCCGGCGGCGGGAACCCCCCGCCCCGGCCGCCTCGTCATGCGGCCGGCCGGCCGGGCTCCCACAAATTGGGGGAAGGATTTTTTGCAGGGCCGACCTGCGGGTTCTCCCACAAATTCCTTCCCCCAATTTGTTGGTCTTGGAGGGCGGTACGGTGGCGGGCGGGTTGGGAGGAGGATCGATGTCGGGGATGAAGGGGCTGGCCGTGCTGGTCGGCGCCATGTTCGCGATCGTCGCGGCCATCGCGCTGCTCGCCACGGTGGTGTCGGAGTGACCGGCGGCGCGGGCGCGCGGCGGCTCGTGGTGCTGCGGCACGCGCACGCCACCTCGGGCGCGGGCCTTCCGGACATCGAGCGTCCGCTCAGCGAGCGCGGCGAGACCGAGGCGGCGGCCGCGGGCGCCTGGCTGGCCGCGCAGGCCCTCGGCCCCGACCTGGTGATCTGCTCGGTCGCCCGGCGCACCCGGGAGACGTACGGGATCGTCGAACGGCACCTGACCCCGGCGCCGCCGGTGGCGTACGAGACCCGCGCCTACGAGGCGGGCCTCGACGACCTGCTGGCCGTGGTCCAGGAGACGCCCGAGGAGCACGACACGGTGCTGCTGGTCGGCCACAACCCCGGCGTGTACCAGCTGGTGCTGAGCCTGGCAGGCGGCGCGGAGCGCGGCTTCCCGCCCGGTTCGGCCGCGGTGATCGAGCTCGACAGGGAGTGGGGTTACGCCAACCCCGGCACCGGCCGGCTACTCACCCGGTGGGCCCCCTAGCCGCCTTCAGCCGGTGCCGGTACCGGCGGCGGCGCTGAGGCTCCCGCCGGGCCGGCCGTACTGCTCGGCGACCACCTCGGCCACGATGGACAGCGCCATCTCGCCCGCCGAACGCCCGCCCACGTCGAGGCCGCACGGCGTGTGCAGGCGCCGTACCCGATCCTCGTCGAGGCCGGCCGCGCGCAGCCGGTCCAGCACCTGCGGGGCGAGCCGCCGGCTGCCCGGCATGCCGACGAAGTACGCGTCCCCGCGCAGCGCGAGCTCCAGCGCCTGCTGCGCGTACGGAGAGTCGTGGTCCGCGATCACCACGGCGTCCGTCGGCCCCGGCGGGTGCTCGGCCAGCCCGCGCAGCGGGTCGCCGTCGTCGGTGAGCCGCACCACGCGGCGGTCGACCGCGACGGCGAGCACGGCGATGGCCTCGGCGACGGGGCTGCTGCCCAGCACGATCAGCCCCGGCTGCGGCTCGAACCGTTCGGCGAACAGCTCCACCGCCTGCTCCGGGCCGTGCCCGCCCGCGATCCGGCGGCGCAGCGTGCCCGCAGCGCCCTCCGGCAGGTCCGCCGCGGCGGCGAGCCCGGCCGTGTCGAACTCGGCGCAGCCCAGCGTGCCGGCGGCCACCTGGCCGTCGACCACGAGGAGTCGCGCTCCCGGACGGGTGGGCGGGTCGCCGTCAATCGCGACCACCGTGACGAGGACCGCGGGACGCCCGGCGTCCAGGGCTCTGTTCAGCGCTTCCAAGACCCTCACGCCATGACCGTACGCCATCCGGGCAAGGGTCAGTCGTAGCTGACGCCGTCCTCCGCGTCGGCGGCCTCGACCTCCTCGCGGGAGATGCCGAGCACGAAGAGCACCGCGTCCAGGTACGGCACGCTGACCGCGGTGTCCGCGGCCTCGCGCAGCACCGGCTTGGCGTTGAAGGCCACGCCGAGGCCGGCGGCCTGGATCATGTCGAGATCGTTGGCCCCGTCGCCGATCGCCACCGTCTGGCTGATCGGCACCCCGGCCTCGCGGGCGAACCGCTCCAGCGCCACGGCCTTGCCCTTGCGGTCCACGATCGGCCCGACGAGCCGGCCGGTCAGCCGCCCGTCCACGATCTCCAGCGTGTTGGCCGCGGAGTAGTCGATGCCGAGCCGCTCCACCAGGGAGTCGGTGACCTGGGTGAACCCGCCGCTGACGATGGCGAACCGGTAGTCCAGGCGCTTCAGCGTACGGACCATGGTGCGCGCCCCGCGGGCCAGCACCAGCCGGTCCCGTACCTGGTCGAGCACGGAGGCGTCGAGCCCCTCCAGCAGCGCCACCCGTTGCCGCAGGGACTGCTCGAAATCGAGCTCGCCCTTCATCGCCGCCTCGGTCACCCGGGCCACCTCGCCCGCGCACCCGGCCTGCTCGGCCAGCAGCTCGATGACCTCACCCTGGATCAGGGTGGAGTCGACGTCCATCACGACGAGGCGCTTGGCCCGGCGGTGCAGCCCGCCGCGCTGCACCGCGACGTCGACGCGTTGCGCGGCGGCCTCCTCGGCGAGCCCGGCGCGCAGCCCTTCCAGGTCGCGGCCGGAGACGTCCAGCTCGATGCAGGTGACCGGGTAGTGGGCGAGCCGCTCGATCCGGTCGATGTTGCCGCCGCTGGCCGCGATGCGCGTCGCGATGGCCGCCATGGCCGACGGCAGCAGCGGGCTGGCCAGCACGGTCACGTGCAGCCGGCCGCGGCGCGCGGAGCCGTTCCCGGTGCCCTCGCGGACCTCGGCGTCCATGTCGAGCTCGGCGGCGACCGCCTCGACGGCCGCCCGCACGTCCTCGACCGGCGTCGCCTCGTCGTAGGAGACGAGCACGCCGAGCACCAGCCGGCCACGGATGACGACCTGCTCCAGGTCGACGATCGCGAGCGGATGCCCGGCGAGGGCGCCGAGCAGGCGCGAGGTCACGCCGGGGCGGTCGCGTCCGGTGAGGGTGATGAGCAGGGTGCGCAGCCGTGCGTCCATGGTCTGCTCAACGCTACCCATGCCGCGCACCCCGCGTGACCACGACCCCGAGGGGCGCCGGGTGAACATCCGGTTAAGCGGCTCAGGGCAGCAGCAGGTGCAGATCGCCGAACTCGTGCCACCGGTACCCGCGGTCCAGCGCCTCGACGTAGCACCGGGCGAGCAGGTCCTCGCCGGCGAAGGTGGAGAGCATCAGCAGGTGGCTGGCGCGCGGCTCGTGCAGCCCGGTGAGCAGGCCGGTGACGGCGCGCGGCCGGGCCGGCGGGGCCAGGACGAGGTCGGTCCAGCCGGTCGCGGCCCGTACGGTGCCGTCGTCCGCCACCGCCGACTCCAGCGTGCGGACCACGGTCGTGCCCACCGCGACGACCCGCCGGCCCGCGGCCCGGGCCTGGGTGACGAGGTCCGCGGTGGCGGCCGGCACCCGGTACCGCTCCGGATACGGGGCCTCGTCGTACTCCGCGGAGGCCACCCCGGTGTGCAGCGTGATCGGCGTGATCAGCACCCCCCGTACGGCCAGCCGCAGCACCAGCTCCGCCGTGAACGGCCGCGCGGCGCTGGGCATTTCGGCGCTGCCCGGGTGCGCGGCGAACACGGTCTGGTACTCGCCGATGTGCCGCGGGCCGTGCACGTAGCCGTACGCGATCGGCCGCCCGTGCGCGCGCAGGTACGGCAGCACCGGCCGGTCCAGCCGGGCCCGGCGCAGCCGCTCGCCGTCGGAGGGAGCGGGCTCCAGGTCGAGCAGCGCCCCGCCGGGCAGCCGCAGCCGCGGCTCCCGTCCGTGATGCCGGACCGTGGAGTCGCCCTCGGCGCGCCGTACCTCGACGAGCCAGGCGCCGTCCGGCAGCTCGGTGGAGAAGTGCGCCACCAGCCCGGCCGGCTCCACCGCCGGGACTGCCGCGGGCAGCGTCGCCGAGGTGTTGACCACCAGTACGTCGCCGGGGTCGAGCAGCTCCGGCAGCCCGCGGAAGCCGTGATGGCTGACCGCGCCGGTGCCGGACCTGCTCACCATCAGCCGGACGTCGTCGCGGCCGTGGCCGCGCAGCTCCGGCGGCTCGTGCGCCTCGGCGCCGGCGGGCAGGTCGAACCCGGTGAGCATCAGACCGCTTCCCGGTCCAGCGCGTCCGCGGTGTACCGCCCGCTGGGCAGGCCGCCGCCGATGAGGTGGCGCAGCGTGCGGGCCACGTCCGCCGGGTCGAGCCGGTCGGAGAGGTCGTCGTCCGGTGCGACCTCGGCCAGCATGGCGGTGCGCATCTCGCCGGGGTCCACCCACCACCAGCGGACGTCCGGCTCCTCCTCCGCGAGCACCGCGGACAGGTGGTCCAGCGCGGCCTTGGACGCGCCGTAGACCCCCCAGCCGGGGTAGGCCTCCACGGCGGCGTCGGAGCTGATGTTGAGCACCCGGCCGCGGCTCGCGCGCAGCAGCGGCAGCGCCGCCTGGATGAGCGCCAGCGGGCCGTGCACGTTGGCGGCGAACACCTGCTCCGCCACAGCCTGTGGATAGTCGGCGAGCCGCGCGGTGGCCGGGCTGACGCCGAGCGCGCTGGCGTTGTCCACGAGCACGTCGAGCCGGCCGTGCGTACGGGCCGCGGCGAGCAGCTCGGCGCGGTGCGCGGGGTCCGCGACGTCGCCGGGCACGGCGGTCACGTCAGCGGTGGAGCGGTCCCGCAGCGCCGTCTCGGCGGCGCGCAGCGCGGGTTCCGTACGGGCATCGATGATCAGGGCGTGTCCCGCGTCCGCGAGCTCGCGGGCCAGGGCGAGGCCGAGGCCGCGGGAGGCGCCGGTGACAAGGGCGACGGGAGCGTTCATGTCCTCGACGCTAAGAACGGCGGGGGTTCCCCGGCATCGGCCGGTGGGCGCGCCGGGCCTCGGCCATGGGTCCTAGGTCTTACAGGGCGGTAGCGTCGGAGCGTGGCCCACCAGGAGGAGATCGACGCCGCGCTGCACCACGTCAGCGCGGCGGTGCTGGCCGTGGCGCGGCACCTCACGATCCGCGAGGTGCTGCAGGTCGTGGTGCGCTCGGCCCGGTCCCTGCTGTCCGCCCGGTACGCGGCGCTCGGCATCCCCGACGAGGACGGCTCGTTCGCCGAGTTCCTGGTGGAGGGCGTCTCCGCCGAGCAGTGGGACGCGATCGGCCCGCTGCCCCGCCAGCACGGGCTGCTCGCGGTGATGCTGGAGGAGGGCACGGTCCAGCGGCTCGCCGACATCCGCGCGCACCCCCGGTTCGAGGGCTGGCCG
>WHSL01000145.1 GCA_009380095.1 Streptosporangiales bacterium
CAGCCCGTCGAGGAGATGGGGCGGGAGATGACCCGCCTCATGCTGAGCCTTGCCGCCGGCGAGGACGACGCCCCGGATCCCGTCATCCTCCCCACCCACCTCATCCCTCGCGCCTCTACCTGAGGGTGGGGTACCGCCGGGCCCGGGTGGGAACCCGGGCCCGGCGGAGCCTCAGGACTTGTCGAGGCCCGGGTTGCGCCACGTGACGGTGGGGCGCAGGGCCTCGGGGCGGACGCGGTGGGCGTACTGCTTGACCACGTCGAAGAGGGACGAGATCAGGGTGTCGGAGAGCAGGTGGGGCTGGAGGCCCAGTTCCAGCAGGCTGGTGTGGGTGACCTTGTAGTAGTGGTCCTCCTGCTCGACGCGGGGGTTCTCGAGGTGCTCGAGGGTCACCTCGCCGGGGAAGCAGCGCTCCACGGTCTCCGCGATCTGCTGCACCGACATCCACTCGGTGATCTGGTTGAACACCCGGAACTCGCCGCGCTCGGCGGGGTTCTCACAGGCCAGCTGGATACAGCGGACCGTGTCCCGGATGTCGATCATGCCGCGGGTCTGGCTGCCGTTGCCGTACACGGTCAGCGGCTGGCCGAGCACGGCCTGGATGACGAACCGGTTCAGCACGGTGCCGAACACGGCGTCGTAGTCCAGCCGGGTGAGCAGCCGCTCGTCCAGCATGGTCTCCGCGGTCTGCTGCCCGTACACGACGCCCTGGTTGAGGTCGGTCGCTGCGAGGCCCCAGATCCGGCAGGCGAACTCGATGTTGTGGCTGTCGTGCACCTTCGACAGGTGGTAGAAGGAGCCCGGCTTCTTCGGGTAGAGCATGCGGTCCTTGCGGCCCTTGTGCTCGACCTCCAGCCAGCCCTCCTCGATGTCGATGTTGGGGGTCCCGTACTCGCCCATGGTGCCCAGCTTGACCAGGTGAATGGACGGGTCGATCTCCGCGATCGCGTACATCAGGTTCAGGTTGCCGACCACATTGTTGACCTGCGTGTACACGGCGTGCTTGCGGTCGATCATGGAGTACGGGGCGGCGCGCTGCTCCGCGAAGTGCACCACGGCGTCCGGGCCGAAGTCACGGATGACGTGGTAGGTGAAGTCGGCGTCGGTGAGGTCGCCGATGTACATGCCGAGTTGGTGGCCGCTGACCTCGCGCCAGGCCTCGACGCGCCCCTGCAGCGTGTCGATGGGGGTGAGGCTCTCCACACCGAGCTCGAAGTCGTACTGGCGCCGGTGGAAGTTGTCCAGAACCGCGACGTCGTGACCGGCTTGCGAGAGGTGCAGGGCGGTCGGCCAGCCGAGATAGCCGTCGCCGCCGAGTACGAGGATCTTCATCGAGTGAACTCGTCCTTCCAAGGTCGTCCCCGAGGGGGAGGGTTTCTCCCCGCAGTTCGCGCGGGGGCGGGAGCGGTCGGCCAGGGTGTCCTAGGCTTACCGATGATGAACAGCGCAATTCGCCGTCTCACCCGGAGCCGCCTGGCCGGGATCGTGTCGCGTTACACCGCCGGTTCGGTGATCGCGGCAGTGGTGAGCGAGGCCACCCTCCTTCTGCTGTTGGGCCTGCATGTGACCGGGCCCACAGGGGCCACGGTCGCCGCCTGGGTCGCCGGAGCCATCACCAACTACGGTCTGAACCGGTGGGCGTGGGGGAAGCGGGGCCGCCCCCGGCTATGGCGCGAGTTCGTGCCGTACTGGATCACCGCGCTGGTCAGCCTCGGCGTCTCCATCTGGAGTACGGACCTCGCCCACTCCGCCGCGCCGGCGCTGTTCGCCGACCGGACCCTACAGGTGGCCTTTGTCGGCTTTGTCTTCCTAGTCACCTATGCGGTCCTCTTCGTGGGCAAGTTCCTGCTATTTCACTATGTCCTGTTCGCCGACCGCGACACCTCGGGACGCCCTCGCCGCTCCCGCGACCAGGTCCCCAACACCACGCGCGCGTAGCGATAGCCGTACAGCAGGTTGTTGCCCTTCTTGCTGCTCCCCGCGTTGCGCTTGAGCATCGCCCCCGGCACCTCCCGCACCCGGTAGCCGCGCGCGAGCACGCCGATGAGCAGCTCCGAGGACTGGTACTGCGGCTGGCTGAGCCGTACGTTCCCGGTCACCTCGGCCCGCATCGCGCGCAGCCCGAACGAGGTGTCGGTGATCCGCTGCCCGGTCAGCGTGCTGACCAGGGTGGCGAACACCCGGACGCCGATGTGCCGGACCATGTCGTCGGTCTCCTGCCGGCCCAGCCGCCGCGAGCCGGTCACGAAGTCGGCCTCGTCGTCCACGATCGGCCGCAGCACGACCTCCACCTCGGCCGGGTCGTACTGGCCGTCGGCGTCGGTGGTCACCACGTACGCGGCCCCGCCCTCCCGGGCGATCCGGTAGCCGAGCCGCAGCGCGGCGCCCTGGCCCCGGTTGACCGGCACGTCCGCCACGATGGCGCCGTGCTTGCGGGCGATCTTCGCGGTCTCGTCGGAGGCGCCGTCCACCACCACGATCTTGGCCACGTCGAGGCCGCAGGCGGTGGCGGGCAGCGCGTCGAGCACCGGGCCGAGCCCGGCCTCCTCGTTGTAGGCGGCGATCACCAGCGCCACCGGGGGGAGCCGGAGCACACCGTCGGAGTCGCCGTACTCCCCGATGAGCGTGGCGATCGCGGCATCGTCCACCGACTCCCGAGCCCCCTGCTGGGCTCGCTCGGCCGTGGCGCTCACTTGGCCACCCCCTCGCCGCTGAACTCGGGCCACACGGTCGCGAGCCCCGCGCGGAGATCGAACCGCGGCTGGAAGCCGAGCCCGCGGGCGGCCGCGATGCCGAGCCGGACCGCCGGCATCTCGCCGTTCTTGGCCGGCACGTGCTCCACCGGGATCGCCGCCCCGGTCACGTCGCGGGCCATGTCGATGAGGTCGAGCACGGAGTCCGACGACCCCGAGCCGAGCACCAGCGGCCCGGTGTGCCCGGCCAGCCAGGCGGTCAGGATGCCCTGAACGATGTCGTCGACGTGGATGAAGTCGCGCACCTGCTTGCCGTCGCCGTAGATCTGGATGGTGGCGCCGGAGTTCGCGGCCCGCATCAGCCGCGGCACCATGCTGTCCTTGGCCTCCATGCCGGGGCCGTAGACGTTCGCGAAGCGGAACGCGGTGGTCTGCAGCCCGTACGCCCCGTGGTAGGCCGACATCAGCATCTCGCAGGCGGCCTTGGTGGACCCGTACGGGGTGAGCGGCCGCAGCGGGAACGACTCGTCGATCGTGGCGTCGCCCACATCGCCGGTCACCGCGTTGGTGGAGGCGAACAGGAACGCCTCCGTACCACCCCGGCGGGCCAGCTCGAGCAGCTCCTGCGTCACCATGACGTTCGTCTCATAGGTGAGCACCGGCTGCTCCACCGAGCGCAGCACCGAGGTGATCGCGGCGAGGTGCACCACCGCGTCCACGCCGCCCTCGAAGGCCGCCTCGCGCACCTCGCGATGCCGCAGGTCGCCTCCGACATATCGCACGTCCGTGCCGGGATATGGGCGCAGATCGGTGACCACCACGTCCGCGCCCGCGGCCACCAGGGCGGAGGTGATCCGGCGCCCGATGAAGCCGGACCCACCGGTCACCAGCACCCGGCGACCGGCCAGACGCTCCTCGAGATCGGCCGTAGGATCGCCGCCGTCGTACGGCTGGACCATGCGAAACTCCCTTGGAATGGCTTGACGGTGGATCAGGCTAGTAGGGCCGGTCGCCCGGCCGTTCCCCACCACGTACCTACCGCACCGACCTCAAAGGACGCTGAGAACACGTGACCTCCCTGCTCCTTTACGCCGTGCCACTCGGTGGCGGGCTGCTCGTGGCACTGCTCGCCGGGCGCCGGGGCTGGAGCCCCCCGTTGTGGGCCACCCTGCTGGTGGCGATCGCGCTCAGAGTTGTTCTCCTGGTGTTCACTCAGCGTTACGGTCCCCAGCCGTACGACCTCACCTACGATTTCCAGGACACGGCCAAGAACGTCGTCGCGGGCACCGAACCGGTGCTCGGTGTCCGCTACGGCGGCTGGCACTTCCTGCCGATGATGGCGTACGTGCTGGCGGGCCAGTACGCACTGGGTGAGCTCCTCGGCGTGCCCTGGCCGGTGATCGCGCGGCTCGTGCCGATGGCCGCCGACCTGGTGCTGCTCGTTCTGATCGGCAGGCTCGCCGACGAGTTCGGCGCCGGTAAGGGGAACCTCCGGCGTTTCCAGTACGCGTGCCTTCCGCTGGCCCTCATGGTGTCCTCGGTGCACGGGCAGATCGTGCCGATCGCCCTGGCGTTCGGCGTCGGCGCGCTGCTCATGGCGCTGCGCGGCCGTCCGATCCTGGGCGGCGTGCTCGTCGGCTTCGCCGCGGCCGCCAACAGCTGGCCGGCGCTGCTGATCCCCGGTGTGATCCTGGCCCTGACCGGCCTGCGCCCGCGGCTCGTCGCCGGTGCGTGGGCGATCGCCGTGCCCGGGCTGTTCTTCCTCTCCGAGACCGTGGTCTTCGGGGTGCCGATCAGCGAGCTCCCGGCGCTGGCCAAGGCGATCCTCTCCACCCGGCCGGTGACGGGGGAGTGGGGCTGGAGCGCGATCCTCACCAACGGCGCCCAGGTGGTCGACCCGGCCATCAGCCGCATCGGCACGCCGTTGCTGCTCGCGGCCCTGGTGGTGGTGTTCGTGGTGTGGCGCAAGGCGCACCCGATCACGCTGACCGCCGCCGTGCTCATGATCTTCCTGATCGTCACGTTCCGGATGGGGGCGCAGTACCTGCTCTGGCCGTTGCCGTACCTGCTGGCCAGGCCGCCCGCGCGCGGGCTGACCCCGTACATCGTGGCGTCCGGCGTCTGGTCCTTCTGGGGCTACATCTACCTGACGCGGCTGACCCGGGAGGAGTGGCTCGTCCAGCACGACACCTGGACGCTGCAGTCGCCGGTGGTCATCGCGTCGCTCGTCTACGCCTTCCCGTCGCCCCGGCCATGGCGCCGGCCGCTCCCCGAGGGCGGTGAGCACGCCGAACCGGACAAGCGCCCACGCGCCTCAGGCGACACCCCGGACGGCAGAGCCGCCGCATCCCCCGATGAGGCCGAGCCGGACCCTTCCACGGACGAGCCGGCGGAGCGTGAGGGGGCACGGGCGTGAGCTGGCTCGAAGCCGTGGTTCTCGGGCTGGTCCAGGGACTCACCGAGTTCCTGCCGATCTCCTCGAGCGCCCACCTGCGCATCGTCGCCGCGCTCTTCGGCTGGGACGACCCGGGCGCGGCCTTCACCGCGGTGACCCAGATCGGCACCGAGACCGCGGTCATCATCTACTTCTGGCGCGACATCATCCGGATCATCGGCGCCTGGTTCCGCTCACTGACGAAGCCGGAGTGGCGGCAGAACCCGGACGCCCGGATGGGCTGGCTCGTCATCGTCGGCACCCTCCCGATCGGAATCCTCGGCCTGCTGCTGGAGGACCAGATCGACCACGCCTTCCGCGACCTCCGCATCACCGCCACCACCCTCATCGCGTTCGGCCTGCTCCTCGGCTTCGCGGACTACATGGGCAAGCAACGGCGCCGCCTGACCGAACTGACCGTACGCGACGGCCTCATCTACGGTTTCGCGCAGGCCCTGGCCCTCATCCCCGGCGTCTCCCGCTCCGGCGGCACGACCACGGCCGGCCTCCTAATGGGCTACACCCGCGAGGCCGCCGCACGCTACTCGTTCCTCCTGGCCATCCCCGCCGTCCTCGCCTCCGGCTTCTTCAAGCTCCTCGACATCGGCGGCGACTCCGGCCCCGCCTGGGCCCCCACCATCGCGGCCACGGTCATCGCCTTCGTCGTCGCCTACGGCGTGATCGCCTGGTTCATGAACTACATCAGCACCCGCAGCTTCATGCCCTTCGTCGGCTACCGCATCGGCCTGGGCCTCCTCATCTTCTTCCTGGTCTGGTTCGGCCTGGACCCCGCGGCCGGCCCGGTGGGCAGCTGACCCAACCCCCACGGGACGGAAGCACAAGAGCCGCCAGATGGGGCCAACACCCCATCTCGCGGCGCCCCCGGGATCAGCCGGTGTAGGCAGGAGCCCGGGGAATCGGCCTCTCCGACGGCACCGGCCTCTCGAAGTGGGCACCGGCCTCTCAGTCGGCACGGGGATCGGCCGGACGGGTGGTGGGCACAGGCGAAGGAGGCCGCGGCGCCGGAGTCTCGTCGGCGAACGCCACCGCGCCCGCAGTGCCCGCCACCAGCACGAACACACCCCGGCCCACCCGCGAACGACCGCAGCACGGGCGAGTACCCGCTGAGCCCGAAGGCGTACGCCCCATACGCCCCACCGGGATCGCGAGGACGCAGCAACTCGGTGAAGTAGAACCGGCCCGCAGGCGTCGGCGTGGCCCCGGTGCCGACCGCCACACCCCCCGATGAGGCGGGCCGGCGTGCGCGCCACCGGCGAGGTGGGGCGGCTCGCCGCGGCGTTCAACGAGATGGCGGGGCACCTGGAGCGGCTGGAGCGGCAGCGCAAGGACATGGTGAGCGACGTGTCGCACGAGCTGCGTACGCCGCTCGCCAACCTGCGGGGGTGGCTGGAGGCGGTGCAGCTCGCGCTCGCCGACGCGGGCCGGCTCCGCCTGCACCTCGAGCCGGTCGACGACTCGGCCTCGCCTTCGTCAAGCACCTCGCGGAGGCGCACGGCGGCACCGCCACCGTACGGAGCACCCCCGGCGAGGGCGCCGTCTTCACGCTCACGCTCGCCGCCCGCCGCGCGGGCCCTCGCGACCCCCGATGAGCGGGAGGACGCCGGCGCCCAGCGCCACACCGATCATGACGGCGGCGAACGTCGCGGCACCCGGCCAGCCCCAGTGCGCGTACGGGAAGCCGCCCGCCCAGCCCCCGACGCTGCTGCCCGCGTAGTAGCCGAGCGTGTAGAGCGCGGAGGCCTGCGCGGGCGCGGTCCTGGCGCTCGCGCTGGTCCACCCGCTGGCCACCACGTGCGCGCCGAAGTAGCCGAGGGTGAACACGGCGACCCCGCCGATCAGTACGGGCAGCGAGTCCGGCAGTGTGAGCGCGAGCCCCGCCAGCGCGACGACCAGGGACGATCCGAGCACGATCCGCCGGGTCAGCAGGTCGGACAGCCGTCCCGCGACGAACGAGGCGACCGTGCCCATCAGGTAGCAGAGGAAGAGCAGGCCGATGGCGGCGGGCGGCAGGTCGAACGGCGGGGCGGCGAGCCGGAAGGTGAGATAGTTGTACGTCGAGACGAACGCCGCCATGATCCCGAACCCGACCAGGTACATCCGCCGCAGCCGCGGGTCGGCGAGGTGGCCGAACAGCGTCGCGGCCAGCGGGCGGATCCGGGCCTGGCGGGGCCGGAAACCGGTCGGGCGGGGCAGCGTCAGCCAGAAGATGAGCGTCGCGGCCACCGCCATGACGCCCACCGCCGCCATCCCCCAGCGCCACCCGCCGACGTCACTGACCAGCGACGGCAGCACCCGGCCGACGAGCCCGCCGATCGTGGTGCCGCCCACCCAGCTGCCGACCGCGCGGCCCAGCGAGCCCCGCGGCACCTCGTCCACCAGGTAGGCCAGCGCCACCGCGGGCAGCCCCGCCAGCGCGACGCCCTGCAGCGTGCGCACCACCAGCAGCAGCTCGTACGACGGCACGACCGCCACGCACAGCCCGAGCAGCGTGGCGCCGACCAGGGCGGCGAGCATGATCGGCCGGCGTCCCACGACCTCGGACAGGGTGCTGACCGGGATCACCGCCACCGCCAGCGCGCCGGTGGTGACGGAGACGGTCAGGCTGGCGCTCGCGGGAGAGATCGCCAGCTCGTGGGCGATCTCCGGGAGGACCGCCTGCGGCATGTAGAGCAGGGAGAACGTGGCGCAGGCGGCCACGACCAGGGCGACCTGGATCCGCCGGAGCTTGGCTCGGCTCTCGTCGGGCTGTCGGCGGATCACTTTCGCGATGTTAGATCTTCACGTTCCGCATCCCTCGGCCGGTATCCGGCTCGGTGATGTGGATCTGCTCGGCGTAGTGCGGGTCGAGGGTGGCCAGGAAGTCCGCGGACCAGGCGTTCACGTCGTGTTCCACGACACGGCGGCGCATGGAGCGCATGCGGCGGGCCCGCTCGGTGGGCTCGGCCCGGAGGGCCTCCATGATCCGGCGCTTCATGCCGTCGATGTCGTGCGGGTTCACCAGGAACGCGCGGTGGAGCTCGTCCGCGGCACCGGCGAACTCGCTGAGCACCAGTGCGCCGCGCAGGTCCTCGCGGCAGGCCACGTACTCCTTGGCGACGAGGTTCATGCCGTCCCGGACCGGGGTCACCACCATGACGTCGGCGGCCAGGTAGAGCGCGACCAGGTCCTCACGGGCGTAGGAGGAGTGCGAGTAGTCCACGATCGGGGTGCCGAGCTGCCCGAGCTGCCCGTTGATGCGCCCGACCTGCAGCTCCACCTCGTCGCGCAGCCGGCGGTACTGCTCCACCCGCTCACGGCTCGGCGTCGCGATCTGGACCAGCACCGCCTCGCCCGGGCTGAGCAGCCCGTCGGCGAACAGCTCCGAGAAGGCGTGCAGCCGCTCGCCGATGCCCTTGGTGTAGTCGAGCCGGTCCACGCTGAGCAGCAGCCAGTCCGGGTCGCCCAGCTCGCGGCGGAACGCCCGCGCCCGCTCCTGGACCTCGGGCCGCCGGGCGAGCTCGACGAGCTCGGTCACGTCCACCGAGATCGGAAAGGCCTCGGCGCGGACCATCCGGGACCCCAGGTCGACGTGGTGGCCACGGTACGGGTACCCGAGCAGCCGGTGGCAGAGCCGGCGGAAGTTGGTGGCCGCGCCGGGGCGCTGGAAGCCCACGACGTCCGCGCCGATCAGCCCCTCGAGGATCTCCCGCCGCCACGGCAACTGCAGGTACAGCTCCCCGGGCGGGAACGGGATGTGCAGGAAGAAGCCGATCCGCAGGTCGGGACGGGCGTCACGGAGCATCGCCGGAACGAGCTGGAGCTGGTAGTCCTGCACCCAGACCACCGCGCCCGGCGCGGCCACGTCCGCCGCGGCCTGCGCGAACCGCTCGTTCACGGTCACGTACGCGTCCCAGTAGCGCCGGTCGTACACCGGCGGGGCGACCGCGTCGTGATAGAGCGGCCAGAGCGTGGAGTTCGAGAAGCCCTCGTAGTAGAGCTCGATGTCGGTCTCCGACAGGGGCACCGGCACCAGCGACATGCCGTCCTCCTCGAACGGCGCCGGCGCCTCGTCCGGCGTGCCGGCCCACCCCAGCCAGGCCCCGTCGGCCTTGCGCATCACCGGCCCCAGCGCGCTGACCAGCCCGCCGGGGCTCCGTCGCCAGCCGACTTCGCCTCCGTCGTCGGTCACTCGGTCGACCGGAAGCCGGTTCGCCACAACGACGAACGAGGCCCCGGAGTCGTTTCGCGCCACATCCCACCCCTTCCCGCGATCGGTTGCCCGATTCGTTACCAGTATCCGGGAGCGGGGACGATCACACGGTTGCGGCCCATCACGGCCGGACCGGGAACACCTGCGCGGTCCGCGACGTTCGCGAAGGTCTCCGGGGAGGCGTGCCGGACCGTACGCCGTTCGTTTCCCCGTACGATCAAGTGTTTTGGCCGTCTGCGCGTCGGCGAGGAGCCTGCGAAGAATGACGTCGATCGGGGCCACCGGGCCCGTGACCCCCGAGTCGTCCACGAGTGGTTCGCTCAAGGAGGGCGAGATCGCCCGCGAGCAGCGCTACGTCGACGGGGTGTACGCGCGGCTGGAGGAGATGCGCGCGCAGGCGCGCCTCTTCCTCAGGGAGGCGTTCGCCGAGTCGCAGGCCGGGACCGCCGCGGCCCTGGTGGACCGGGACGTCGCCGTGCACCGCGCGGCCCGGCGGGTGAGCGAGCTCGACGCGGCCGACGACGGGCTGGTGTTCGGCCGCCTCGACCTGACGACCGGGGAGGTCCGGTACGTGGGCCGGCTCGGCGTGCGCACCGCCGAGCGCGAGTCGCTGGTCATCGACTGGCGGGCGCCCGCCGCGGAGGCGTTCTACCAGGCCACGTCCGCCGATCCGCGCGACGTCGTACGGCGCCGGGTGCTGCACAGCCGCGGCCACGCCGTGGTCGACCTGGAGGACGACCTGCTGGACGCGGAGGCGGGGGCGGACCTGCCGGTGTTGGGGGACGGCGCGTTCGTGGCGGCGCTCGCCCGCACCCGCGAGGGCGCGATGCGCGACATCGTCGCCACCATCCAGCGCGAGCAGGACGAGGTGATCCGGGCGCCTGCGGACGGCACCGTGGTCGTGCAGGGCGGGCCGGGCACCGGCAAGACCGCCGTGGCGCTGCACCGGGTGGCGTACCTGCTGTTCCGGCACCGTCGGCGGTTCGGCTCGCGGGGCGTGCTGGTGGTCGGGCCGAACCCGCGGTTCACCGCCTACATCCGTCGGGTGCTGCCGTCCCTGGGGGAGGAGAGCGCGACGCTCGGATCGCTCGGTGACCTCGTCGCCGGCGTGACGGCCGCGTACCACGACGACCACGCGATCGCCCGGCTCAAGGGCGCGGCCACGATGGCCAGGACGCTGCGCCGCGCCATCACCGAGGAGCCGCCGGGCGCCCCGCAGGAGCTGCGGGTCACGCACCGCGGCACCGTCGTACGGTTGACCGGCGACGCCCTGCGCGCGCTGCGCAAGGAGGTGCACCGCAAGCGCCGGCGGGAGCCCAACGCCTCGGCCGCGCTCGCCCGGAACTTGATGCTCGACGCGCTGTGGCGGCGGCTCACCGAGCTCGGCGTGGACGACGGGCCGTTCCCGCCGGAACGCGCCGCGTTCGACGACGACGTACGGGACCAGCGGGCCTTCACCGCGTTCATGGCCGCCTGGTGGCCGGTCCGGACGCCCCTGGGGATGCTCGAGGAGCTGAGCGACCCGGCCCGGCTGCGCCCCGCCGCCGGGCGCTCGCTCGGCCCCGCGGAGACCGAGGCGGTCGCCGCTTCGTGGCGGGAGCTCCGCGAGGGCCGGGTCTCCTACGCCGATGTGGCGCTGCTGGACGAGCTCGACGCCCTGCTCGGGCGCGCGCCGCGGGTGCGCCGTCCGGTGGACGAGGAGGACGACGACCCGTACGTGATCGACGGGGTGAACGTGCTGACCGGGGAGCGCGTCTCCGGGGGGATGGAGTACGCGGAGCTGAGCACGTACGCGGACCGGATGGCGGGCCGGCGGCGCGGCGAGGATCCGGTGGAGGCGGCGCCGCCCGAGTTCGGGCACGTGGTGGTGGACGAGGCGCAGGACCTGTCGCCGATGCAGTGGCGGATGCTCGGCCGCCGGGGGCGGCACGCAACGTGGACCGTGGTGGCCGACCCCGCGCAGAGCTCCTGGCCGGACGCGGAGGAGTCGGCCGCGGCGATGGAGGCGGTGCTCGGGCACCGGGTGCGGCACGACTTCGAGCTCACCACGAACTACCGCAACTCGGCGGAGATCGCTGCGGTGGCGGCGCGGGTGCTCGCGGTGGCGGCGCCGGGGGTCCGTCCGGCGCGGGCCGTGCGCTCCGGAGGTGCGGAGCCGGTCATCGCCGAGGTCCCGGCGGAGGGCCTTTACGACCGGGCCGCCGCGGAGGCCGGCTCGCTGGCCCGTGCGGTGGCGGGGACCGTCGGTGTGATCGTCCCTCCCGGGCGGGCCGCGGAGGTCGTACGGGGGGCGGACTGGCCGGACCGTGTGCAGGTGCTGGAGGCATTGGAGGCCAAGGGCCTGGAGTTCGACGCGGCCGTGATCGTGGCTCCCGAGGAGATCGCCGTCCACCCTCCGGTGGGGCAGCGCACGCTCTACGTGGCGCTCAGCCGGGCCACCCAGCGCCTGACCGTGGTCACCGCCGACCCCTCGCTGGCCGGGCTGCTCCGCGACTAGGCGCGCTCACCGTAGATGTAGAGGGGCCGGGGATCGTGGCGGTGGGCGTCGAGGACGGCCACCGCGCGGTCGATGTCGCCACTCGCCAGCAGGTCGATGACCTGGAGGTGCTCGTCGATGACGCGGGCGCGGGAGGCCTCGTCGTACACGAAGAGCGACATATAGGGCATCGCGAGGTTCCATAGGCGCTCGATCTCGGTGATGATCAGGTCGAGGCCGGACATCCGGAAGATCGTGAAGTGGAACTCCCAGTTGTGCCCGAGCATCTCCGACAGGTCGAGGTGGTGGGCGGCCGCGGTCATCTCGTCGTTGACCGCGCGCAGCCGCTCGATCTGCCCGGGGCTGGGCGTGCCCGCGGCCCGGACCACCTCGGTCTCCAGCAGCCGGCGCATCCGGTAGAGCTGGTCGAACTCCTCCGAGCTGAGCCTGGTCACGTGGAAGCCCGAGTTCATGGTGTGCCGGACCAGGCCGTCGGCGCCGAGGGTCTTCAGGGCCTCGCGGACGGGGATGCGGCTCACGCCGAGCTCCTCGGCCAGCGAGTCCTGCCGGATCTTCTCCCCGGGCAGCAGCCGCCCATCGTGGATCCTGCGCCGGAGCTCGTCGGTGACCTGGGCGACCGTGTCGCCTCGGCGCGGGCCCTCCCGGGTCACCTCGTCCCGTGTCACGGAGCCTCCCCGCCTGGGTCCGTTGTCCTGTTTGTGTATTGACTTCTTAATCCAAGATTTTATACGTTTCCCGCGACCGAGCGGGGAGGTTCTCACGTGGCAGGCCCGGGCGATTCGGCGATCGGTTTGGAACCCGGGGCGCTGCCTCCGGAGACCGAGGCGCTGCGCCACGAGGTCCGCGCGTTCCTCCGCGACGAGCTCGCCGCGGGCGCCTTCACGCCCCGCGTGGACAGCTGGATGACCGGCTGGGATCCCGCCTTCAGCCGGCGGCTGGGGGAGCGCGGCTGGCTCGGCATGACCATGCCGGTCGCGTACGGCGGGCAGGGGCGGTCGGCGCTCGACCGCTTCGTGGTCATCGAGGAGCTGCTCGCCGCGGGCGCGCCGGTCGCGGCGCACTGGATCGCCGACCGGCAGATGGCGCCGTCGCTGCTGGCCAATGGGAGCGAGGAGCAGAAACGGCGGTGGATCCCGGCGATCGCGCGGGGGGAGTGTTTCTTCGCGATCGGGATGTCGGAGCCGGACTCCGGGTCGGACCTCGCGTCCATCCGTACCCGCGCGGAGCGGGACGGCGACGGGTGGCGGCTGCACGGCACCAAGATCTGGACGACCGGGGCGCATCGGGCGCACGCCATGGTGCTGCTGGCCCGTACGGCGCCGCCCGGCTCGGACCGGCACGCGGGGCTCAGCCAGTTCGTGGTGCCGCTGCCGCTGGACGGGGTGACGGTCCGGCCCATCCGCGGGCTCGCCGGGGAGGGGCACTTCAACGAGGTCGTCTTCGACGGGGCGCGGCTGCCGTACGAGGCGCTGCTCGGCGTGGAGGGCGAGGGCTGGCGCCAGGTCACCGCCGAGCTCGCCTACGAACGCAGCGGCCCGGAGCGTCTGCTCTCCACCTTCCTCCTGCTCGACCTGTTCGTCGCGAGCCTCTCCGATGCGGAGCGGGGCGACGCGGGAGCGGCGCGGGAGGCGGCCGGTGGGCTGGTGGCCCGGCTGTGGGCGTTGCGGCAGGCGTCGCTCGGCGTGGCGGTGGCGCTCTCGGAGGGCCGCGCTCCGGACGTGCCGGCCGCGCTGGTCAAGGACCTCGGCACCCGCTTCGAGAACGAGGTCATCGACGTCGTACGGCGGCATGCCCGCGTCGAAGCCGACCCGGCCTCTCCGGACCCGCTCACCCGCGCGCTGGCCGAGGCCGTCGTCCAGGCCCCCGGCTTCACCCTCCGCGGCGGCACCAACGAGATCCTCCGCGGCGTCGTCGCCCGCGGCCTGGGGGTCCGGTGAGCACGGCAGGCCCGCAGGGCGGGAGTCCGATGAGCACGGTGAGCGCCGAGGAGCTGCGCCTCCTCGAGGAGACCGCCGAGGCCATCTTCGCCGCCCACGCCGAGGACGAGCCCGAGCCCGGCACCTGCTCCCCAGGGCTGTGGAACGCACTCGAGGAGTCCGGGCTGACCCTGCTCGGCATCGACGAGAAGGCCGGCGGCAGCGGCGGCGGGCTCACCGAAGCCGCCGCCCTCCTCCGGATCTCCGCAGCCGCCGCCCTCCCGGTCCCCCTAGCCGAGACCGCCTGGCTGGCCGCCCCCGCCCTAGCAGCCGCTGGCCTCCCCATCCCCACCGGCCCTCTGACCGCCGCGGCGGCCGCCTCCGTGAGTGAGCACTCACTGAGCGCCGCCAAGGTGAGTGAGCGCCCACCCACCGCCGCC
>WHSL01000014.1 GCA_009380095.1 Streptosporangiales bacterium
GTCGCGCAGAAGACCACGACCACCTCGGGGGACTCCAGCAAGACGACCGCGTACGCGATAACGCTGACCCGGGACGCCGGGGTGTGGAAGGTGTTCGACTTCCAGCCCGCCGACGCCGGTCAGGAAGGGGACGTGGGCTGATGCCGACGCCGATGACGCGGATCGCGGCGGAGATCGCCCGCCGGGCGCTCAGACCCGACCCCGGCCGACAAGGCGGGGGATGGGGCGGCGGGGGGCTTCTCGTCGCCCTTCTCGCTGTCGCGTTCGCGGTGTTGCTGCTGTTGCCGCTGGTGGTCATCCAGTTCCTCA
Source organism: Streptosporangiales bacterium (assembly GCA_009380095.1). Lineage (GTDB taxonomy): Bacteria > Actinomycetota > Actinomycetes > Streptosporangiales > Streptosporangiaceae > WHSL01. The sequence goes on from WHSL01000014.1 coordinate 310, forward strand.
CCGGCGGCATGATCGGCCGGTTCGGCGCGCAGGGTGAGGACCCGTGGGCCTGCGGTGACCAGGGCGCGAGCACCACCGCGCAACGGGACATCCCCCCCGACTACATGAAGCTCTACCTCGCCGCGTCGAAGAAGTACGGCATCCCGTGGCCGGTGCTCGCCGGCATCGGCAAGGTCGAGACCAACCACGGCCGCTCCCAGCTGCCCGGCGTCGCCAGCGGCGAGAACTTCGCCGGCGCGGGCGGACCGATGCAGTTCATCGCCGACACCTGGAACCGGTACGGGGTGGACGGCAACGGCGACGGCGAGAAGGACCGCTACGACCCCGAGGACGCCATCCCGGCCGCCGGAAACTACCTCAAGGCGTCCGGCGCCCCCGCCCGCATGGAGCGCGCGATCTTCGCGTACAACCACGCCACCTGGTACGTCGACATGGTCCTCGACCAGGCCGGACGCTACGCCAAGGCCGGCGTCAAGTCGGTCCTGACCGACTCGGCCGTCTGCGACGAGGACCTCGCCGGAGTGCCGGAGGGCGTGGTCGGAGACCTCGTCGCACGGGCCCTCGCGCAGCGCGGCAAGCCTTACGTGTGGGGAGCGACGGGCCCCGACGCCTTCGACTGCTCCGGCCTCGTGTACGACGCGTACCGTTCGGTCGGCGTGACCCTGCCCCGCACCACGTTCGGTCAATGGCCCATGGGCCCGAAGGTCCCCGAGGGCAAGGAACAGCCGGGGGACCTCGTGTTCTTCAACTCCGGTCCCGGCACGGGCCCGGACAACCCGGGCCACGTCGGCCTCGTCGTCGGCAAGAACAAGATGATCGAGGCCCGCTGCACCCGCTGCGGCCCGGTCAAGACGACCACGTACGAGAACCGCGACCCCCTCGGCTTCACCCGCCCCCTCGCCCACCCCAACGTCAAACGCCAACTCGAACGCCGCGTCGAAGCCGCCGCCGACTGAACCGACGCGGACCCCGAGCGACGGCTCTGCTGGGGGTATGTGGTGGTGTTGCCGTTGGTGGATTGGTGGTGCGGTGTCCGATATCAGGTGACCGGCGGCGATGCGGGTGGGCCAGACTCAGGCCGTGGCGATTGTTGTCGTGGGCGCCGCCATCATCCGTGATGGCCGGCTGCTCGCCGCTCAGCGTTCCGAGCCCCCCGCACTGAAGGGCGGCTGGGAGCTCCCCGGCGGCAAGGTCGATCCCGGCGAGACCGACGAGGAAGCCCTCATCCGCGAGGTCCGCGAAGAGCTGGGCGTGGAAGTACGCCTGCACGCCCGGATCGGCGGCGACTGGGACCTCCCCCCGACCGCCGTCCTCCGCGTCTGGACCGCCGAACTGATCACCGGCGAACCCCAAGCTCTGGAACACCTCGCCCTACGCTGGCTCGCCCCCGCGGAACTCGGCGACGTGGCCTGGCTGGCCGCCGATATCCCGGTCCTGACCGAACTTGGCCCCCACCTCGAGGCCGCCCCCGCCTGACTCTCGCGGCGCCCCGGGACAGAGCACGACGGACGACGGGCCAGGCCGCGCGGGAGGCGCCGTAAAATGGGAGGTGCCGCGGGTTCGGCGAACCCCGATCAACGGCATTCCCACCGCTCAAACGAGACGCGAGACTCGCATGCCCAGTCCAGCCCGCCGCGACGACCTACGCAACGTAGCGATCGTCGCCCACGTCGACCACGGCAAGACCACGCTCGTTGACGCCATGCTCTGGCAGTCCGGAGCGTTCCGCGCCAACCAGACCGTGGACGAACGCGTGATGGACTCCGGCGACCTGGAGCGCGAAAAGGGCATCACGATCCTCGCCAAGAACACCGCGGTGGCCTACCACCCCGCCGGCGGCCCCGAGACCGTCACCATCAACATCATCGACACCCCCGGCCACGCCGACTTCGGCGGCGAGGTGGAACGCGGCCTGTCCATGGTCGACGGCGTGGTGCTGCTGGTGGACGCGAGCGAGGGCCCTCTGCCGCAGACCAGGTTCGTGCTGCGCAAGGCGCTTTCCGCCAAGCTCCCGGTCATCCTCGTGATCAACAAGGTGGACCGCCCGGACAGCCGGATCGCCGACGTCGTCGACGAGACGTACGAGCTGTTCCTCGACCTGGACGCCACCGAGGAGCAGATCGAGTTCCCGATCGTGTACTGCTGCGCCCGCGACGGCGTGGCCTCCCTGGAGCGGCCGTCGGACGGCCAGGTCCCGGACGGCGAGAACCTGGAGCCGCTGTTCCGCACGATCCTGGAGACCGTACCGGCGCCGGAGTATCAGCCCGGCGCGCCGCTGCAGGCGCATGTCACGAACCTGGACGCCTCCCCGTTCCTCGGCCGCCTCGCGCTGTGCCGGGTGCACCAGGGCGGGATCCGCAAGGGCGAGCAGGTGGCCTGGTGCCGGCAGGACGGCTCCGTCCAGCGCGTCAAGATCACCGAGCTGCTGATGACCGAGGCCCTGGAGCGGCAGTCCGCCGAGCAGGCCGGCCCGGGCGACATCATCGCCATCGCCGGCATCCCGGACATCATGATCGGCGAGACGCTGGCCGACCCGGAGGATCCGCGCCCGCTGCCGCTGATCACGGTGGACGAGCCGGCCATCTCGATGACCATCGGGATCAACACCTCGCCGCTGGCCGGCCGGGTCAAGGGTTCCAAGGTCACCGCGCGCCTGGTCAAGGACCGGCTGGACCGCGAGCTCGTCGGCAACGTCTCGCTGCGGGTGCTGACCACCGAGCGTCCGGACACCTGGGAGGTGCAGGGCCGCGGTGAGCTGGCGTTGGCCATCCTGGTGGAGACCATGCGCCGGGAGGGCTACGAGCTGACCGTGGGCAAGCCGCAGGTCGTCACGCGGACGATCGACGGCAAGCTGCACGAGCCGGTGGAACGCCTCACCATCGATTCCCCGGAGGAGTACCTGGGCACCATCACCCAGCTGCTCTCCACCCGCAAGGGCCGGATGGAGCAGATGGTCAACCACGGCACCGGCTGGATCCGGATGGAGTGGCTGGTGCCGGCGCGCGGGCTGATCGGGTTCCGTACGCAGTTCCTCACCGAGACGCGCGGCACCGGCATCGCGCACCACGTCTTCGAGGCGTACGAGCCGTGGGCCGGGGACCTGCGGCTGCGCCCCACCGGCTCGCTCGTCGCCGACCGGGCGGGCGCGGCGGTCGCGTACGCGATGTTCAACCTGCAGGAGCGCGGCACACTGTTCGTGGAGCCCACCACCGAGGTGTACGAGGGCATGATCGTCGGGGAGAACTCCCGCGCCGACGACATGGACGTCAACATCACCAAGGAGAAGAAGCTCACGAACGTGCGCTCCTCCACCGGCGACGAGCTGGAGCGGCTGATCCCGCCGCGCCGGCTCTCCCTGGAGGAGGCCCTGGAGTTCTGCCGCGAGGACGAGTGCGTCGAGGTCACCCCCACGCACGTACGGATCCGCAAGGTCGTCCTGGACGCCAAGGACCGCGAGCGCACCCGCGCCCGCGCCAAGCGCGCCACCTGACCCGCGGCCTCCCGGATCGCCCCCGAGTTCAGCCGTGGGGCGGAACCTCGACGAGTTTCACTGCGCCTTCGAGCCCTTGGAAGTCGCCGACGTTGGTGGTGAACAGGGGAAGGTCGTGGGCAACGGCGGTCGCGGCGACCATGAGATCAAGCCTGCGCGGCCGAGGGTTGCGCCCGTAGGCGAGCGTGAGGGCGACCAGGACGCCGTATTGCCGGGCCGCGTCGGCGCCGAACGGGAGCGGGGCGACGCTGGCCTCGATGCGCTGCACCCGGGCCATGCGACGTGCCCGTTCATTGGGGTCCTTGGTGGTGTGCAGCCCGGCGCTGAGCTCGGCGAGCGATAGCGCCGAGATCGCGCTCGCGGCCGGAAGGGCCGCCTCGGGCAACTGCGGGAGATCGATGAGGACGCAGGTGTCGAGCAGGCCCGCCCCGTGGCGGTCAGCCACCGATCCGGTCCTCACCGAAGAGTTCGTCCATCTCCTCGCGCATCGCCGCGTAGTCGATGCGAGCCCCGTCGGCGCCGGCCCGCCTGAGCTCGGCCGTCGGGACCAGCGCTCGGTGCGGGATGGGACGCAGCTCGGCGACCGGTACGCCGTTCCTGGACACGATCATGGTCTCGCCCCCCTCCACGGCGTTCATGACCTCGGCGGAGTTGTTCCTCAGTTCACGCTGGCTGATCATGCGCGGCACGACCTCAGTGTAGCCCACCGTTCCCCGGTGTGCTACGCGCTCGGCGAGCGCTCGGTCAGCGGAGGACCGGGTATCGGGAGCCGGTCGCGTGAGCCCAGGACCCACACTTCGTGCGGGTCGAGGAAGGCGATCAAGTCGATCAGGGCGTTGTGGACGATGGCGATGCGACGCAGCCCTCCCTCGGGATCCGTGAGGAGGCCGCCGCCGTACTCGATCAGCGGCTGGAACCGCTGGGCGAACTCCGGATCGTTGTCGAGCCTGGTGCGGAACTCCAGGTAACCGAGGCAGCGGCGGCGGGGCGGGTCGGTGCCCTCCAGGGCGACCATGAGCTCGCCGATGAGCTGCTGTTCGCCGCCCTGCAGGATCCCCGTCCGCCCGAGGTCGTCGTGCCCGGCTATGGCACCGCTCACCGCGGAGAGCAGTCTCATGAGCTTGCGATTGTGGCGGCGGCTGCCAAGGTCGAGGAAGCCCGCCTCTTGGAAGAGGATGTGCACCCAACCCTGGTACAGGCCGAATCGGTAGAGGGTCTCGTACAGGTTGTACTCCTCCTGCCGCGGCTTGCCGCGAGCCACCTGGGTGACCGAGGTGACCGAGGCGTCCGCCAGGGAGGTGACCGGTTCCGAGAAGTACAGGACCATGTTGCCCAGCCGGCCCTGCAGCCGGGCGGCCGCCTGCAGGAGGGGGTCGCGGTAGCGGCTGACCCGGTCGCGCCGGGCGTACTCGCGGTTGGAGTGCTGGCGTCGCCACTCGAACAGACCGCCAAGTGTCACGGTCACGACCGCGCCCACCACGGAGACGACCGCTGAGACCAGCGAAACGGTGTCCATTCTCGGCTCACCCCCGTGGGATCCTTCGCGTGGCTCGCCAACCTATCCCGTCTCATCGAACGGCGCCCCGGGAAGCGAGTTCCCGGGGCGCCGACGTACGCGGGTCCGTCAGGTGTTGGGGACCTTCGGGGTGTCGGCCGGGCGGCGGCCGATCTTGGAGCCGAGCCAGACCAGCGGGTCGTACTTGCGGGTGGCGACCCGCTCCTTCATCGGGATCAGCGCGTTGTCCGTGATCTTGATGTGCTCGGGGCAGACCTCGGTGCAGCACTTGGTGATGTTGCAGTAGCCGAGGCCGTAGTCCTCCTGCGCGGCGAGCCGCCGGTCCGCGGTGTCGGCCGGGTGCATCTCCAGCTCCGCGACCCGCATGAGGAACCGGGGGCCGGAGAAGGCCTCCTTGTTCTCCTCGTGGTCACGGATGACGTGGCAGACGTTCTGGCACAGGTAGCACTCGATGCACCTGCGGAACTCCTGCGAGCGCTGCACGTCCTCCTGCTGCATCCGGAACTCGCCCGGCTTGACGGACGGATCCGGGGTGAACGACGGGATCTGCCGCGCCTTCACGTAGTTGTACGACACGTCGCAGACCAGGTCACGGATGACCGGGAACGTGCGCAGCGGGGTGACCGCGATGGGCTCGCTCTGGTCCAGCGTGCTCATCCGGGTCATGCAGGCCAGCCGCGGCCGCCCGTTGATCTCCATGGAACAGGAGCCGCACTTGCCGGCCTTGCAGTTCCACCGTACGGCCAGGTCGGGAGTCTGCGTCGCCTGCAGCCGGTGCAGCACGTCGAGGACGACCTCGCCCTCGTTGACCTCGACGGTGTAGTCGACCAGCTCGCCCTCGCCGGCGTCGCCGCGCCAGACCCGGAACTTCGCCTTGCTCACCGGATCACTCACCCTTTTCAGTCTCTCGGATCCGCTGCACCGCCGACTGCTCCTCGTCGGTCAGGTACTTCTTCAGCTCGTCGTCCTCGAACAGCGTGACGAGGTCGCCGCGCATGGTGTCCAGGTCCTGCCGCCGCAGCGTCACCGCGCCCTTGTCGTTCATCCCGAGGACGAGGTTGACCTTGCGCCACTCCGCGGACATCTCCGGGTAGTCGTCGCGGGTGTGCCCGCCGCGGCTCTCCTCGCGCTCCAGCGCCGCCTTGGCGATGCACTCCGAGACGATCAGCATGTTGCGCAGGTCCAGCGCGAGGTGCCAGCCCGGGTTGTACGCGCGCCCGCCCTCGGCGGTCACCGAGGCGACCCGCTCCTTGAGCTTGGCCAGCGCCTCCAGCGCCTGCTCCATCTCGCTCGCCTTGCGGATGATGCCGACCAGGTCGTTCATGGTCTGCTGGAGCTCCTGGTGCAGCGCGTACGGGTTCTCGCCCGTCTCGCGCTCGAACGGGGCCAGCGCCTCGGCCTGCGCGGACTCCAGGTCGGCGTCCGCCACGGCGGGGCGAGCGTCCCCGAGCGAGTCGAGGTACTCCACCGCGCCGAGCCCGGCGCGCCGGCCGAACACCAGCAGGTCGGAGAGCGAGTTGCCGCCGAGCCGGTTGGAGCCGTGCATGCCGCCGGCCACCTCGCCGGCCGCGAACAGCCCGGGCACCAGCGCCGCGCCGGTGTCCGCGTCGACTTCCACTCCGCCCATCACGTAGTGGCAGGTGGGCCCGACCTCCATCGGCTCCTTGGTGATGTCGACGTCGGCCAGCTCCTTGAACTGGTGGTGCATCGACGGGAGCCGCCGGATGATCTCCTCGGCCGGCATCCGGGTGGAGATGTCCAGGAAGACGCCGCCCGCGGGGGAGCCCCGTCCGGCCTTGACCTCGGAGTTGATGGACCGCGCCACCTCGTCGCGGGGGAGCAGCTCCGGCGGGCGCCGGTTGTTCTCCGGGTCGGCGTACCAGCCGTCCGCCTCCTCCTCGGTCTCCGCGTACTGCTTGCGGAAGACGTCGGGGACGTAGTCGAACATGAACCGCTTGCCCTCGGAGTTGCGCAGCACGCCGCCGTCGCCCCGTACGGACTCGGTCACCAGGATGCCCTTGACGGACGGGGGCCAGACCATGCCGGTCGGGTGGAACTGCACGAACTCCATGTTCAGCAGCGTGCCGCCGGCCCGCAGCGCGAGCGCGTGGCCGTCCCCGGTGTACTCCCAGGAGTTGGAGGTGACCTTGAAGGACTTGCCGATGCCGCCGGTGGCGAGCACCACGGCCGGGGTCTCGAACAGCACGAACGCGCCGGTCTCGCGGATGTAGCCGAACGCTCCGGCGATCTTCTCGCCGTCCTTGAGCAGCTCGGTGATGGTGGTCTCGGCGAAGACCTTGATCATCGCCTCAGGGTCGCCGTGCTCCTCGGCGTCGGCCTGCTGCAGCTGGACGACGCGCTGCTGCAGCGTACGGATCATCTCCAGGCCGGTACGGTCCCCGACGTGCGCCAGCCGCGGGTACTCGTGCCCGCCGAAGTTGCGCTGGCTGATCTTGCCGTCCTTGGTGCGGTCGAACAGCGCGCCCCAGGCCTCGAGCTCGTAGACCCGGTCCGGCGCCTCCACGGCGTGCAGCTCCGCCATCCGCGGGTTGTTCATGAACTTGCCGCCGCGGATCGTGTCGCGGAAGTGCACCTGCCAGTTGTCGTTGGGGTTCGCGTTCCCCATCGACGCGGCCGCGCCGCCCTCGGCCATCACGGTGTGCGCCTTGCCGAACAGCGACTTGGAGATGATCGCGGTCCTCTTGCCCTGCTGCCGCGCTTCGATCGCCGCTCGCAGACCGGCTCCACCGGCCCCGATCACGACGACGTCATAGCTGTGGCGCTGGATGTCGCTCATGTGCCTACGTACCTCTGTCGTGCTCAGAAGAACCGGATGTCGGTGATCGTGCCGGAGGCCACCAGCCGGATGTAGAGATCCGTCAAGCCGACCCAGACGAGGGAGACCCAGGCGATCTCCATGTGCTTGGCGTTCAGCCGGGTGATCTGGGTCCACATCCAGTACCGGACCGGGGCCTTCGAGAAGTGCTTGAGCCGCCCGCCGAACGTGTGCCGGCACGCGTGGCAGGACAGCGAGTACGCCCACAGCAGGACCGCGTTGATCAGCAGGACCAGCGTGCCGAGGCCCATGTGGCCCCAGTTTCCCTCGTGGTCGCGGAACGCGATGATCGCGTCCCAGGTGAGGATGATGTTGAAGAGGGTGGCGACCCAGAAGAAGTAGCGGTGCACGTTCTGGATGATCAGCGGGAAGCGGGTCTCGCCGGTGTACTTCTTGTGCGGCTCCTTCACGCCGCAGGCGGTCGGGGACTGCCAGATGGAGCGGTAGTACGCCTTCCGGTAGTAGTAACACGTCATCCGGAAGCCCATCGGCACGCCGATGATCAGGATCGACGGGGTCAGCCAGGCCACCCAGGGCACGAACTGCCACCCCGCGCCCTCCGCGCACGTGGTGACCAGGCACGGCGAGTAGAACGGGGAGATGTACGGCTCGACGAAGTAGTTCTCGTTGACGAGAATCGCCCATGTCGCATAGACCACGAAGACGAGCAGGATCGCCCCGTTGATCATGGGCTGCCGCCGCCAGTTGTCCGTGCGCAGCGTGCGTGCGCCGATCTCGGCCCGCTCCAGGCGCGGGGGTTCCAGGGGTGTCTGCGTCATCGAGGCGTCTCCATCTCCAGCGGGAACGTGGCCACTGCCTCCGCGGGTCGGCAGCGGTCCTCGGTCCACCGGCGCCGCGGGCCCGGTTGGCCCGTTCCCCGATCCTGAATGCCTGCGCAAATGCGCTATCGGACCACGTTAGGCCAGTGCGATCACGGGCACGACACAGGCCCCCACATGGCGTTGTGAAACGTGCCACTTACCCGCGCGTAACCCGGACTGAAGTGGTTTTACGGCTTTGTTGAGTGCCTTGCCCGAATAGCGCCGTCCAAAGCCCGTCATTCCCCGGCCGATAACGCGTTCGCCCTTGTGGGGCGGGGTCTCCGCAGGTCCGGGACGGGCGGGGCTCAGTCGATCGGATGCACGCCGGGCGGCAATGCCCCTGTGTCGGCGGCCTCGGCGATGAAGTCCAGCAGTGAGGTACGGAAGGCGCGCGCGGCGTGCGTGGGGGCGACGTCGCGCCGGTTGGCGAGGCCGATCGTGCGCCGCAGTCCGGGCGGGGTCAGTGGAGTGCCGCGCAGCCCCGGCCGGCCCTCCAGCACCATGCTCGGCGCCACGGCGAGGCCCAGCCCGGCCTCCACGAACCGCAGCACCGCGTCCATCTCCCCGCCCTCGACGGAGAACGTCGGCTCGAACCCGGCCTGGCGGCAGGCGGCGAGCGTGACGTCACGGAGGTCGTACCCGGAGCGGAACATCACCAGGGAGTGCTCGCGTAGCCCGGAGATGCGCATGTGCCGGCCGCGGGCCGGGGCGGGACCGTCGCTGGCGGAGGCGACGACGAGGTTCTCCCGCAGGATCGGCGTGGCGTCGAGCGCCGTCTCGCCCTGGTGCAGCGGCAGGATGACCAGCGCCATGTCGAGCTCCCCGTGGGTGAGATGGCGGACCAGGTCGCGCGAGCCACCCTCCTCCACGTGCAGCGCCACGCCCGGATAGGTGGCGTGGAAGCGTGCGAGCACGTCGGCCACCAGGCCGCCGCAGAGGCTCGGCGTCGCGCCGAGCCGCACCCGTCCGCTGCGCAGCCCGGCCAGCTCCTGGACCTCCAGCCGGGCGGTGTCCACGTCGGCGAGGATGCGCTGGGCCAGCGGGAGCAGCGCCTCGCCCGCCGGGGTGAGCGTGATGTTGCCGCGCGCCCGGCTGAACAGCGGCGACCCGAGCTCCCGCTCCAGCGCCCGGATCTGCTTGGAGAGCGAGGGCTGGGCCACCCGCATTAGCTCGGCCGCATGCGTGAAGTGACGGGTCTCGGCGACCGTGACGAAGTAGGCGAGCTGCTGGAGCTGCATGTCCATAGCCTACGGCTATCGAGATAAGGCCTTCTATGTCTTGGACGTCACCTTTAGTCCGAATATACGTTCAAGCCGTGGCAGTAGCAGCGCTTCCCCGCCGTGCGTACCGCTCCACCGTCGGCAAGAAGGCCGTGATGGCGGTGACCGGCGGCGTGATGTTCGTGTTCCTGGTGGCCCACATGGTGGGCAACCTCAAGATCTTCGCCGGGCCGGAGGCGTTCAACCACTACTCCGAGTGGCTGCGGACGGTCGGGTCGCCGGCGGTTCCGTACCGCACGGTGCTGACGCTCTTGGAGGTCGTGCTGCTGCTCAGCGTGGTGCTGCACATCACAGCCGCGGTGCAGCTGGCGCGCCGGGCTCGGGCCGCGCGGCCGGTCAAGTATCGGAGCCGCAAGCGGGTCCAGCAGTCGTACGCGTCCCGGACGATGCGGTGGGGCGGGGTGATCATCGCGCTGTTCGTGATCTATCACCTGCTCGACCTGACGTTCCTCGTCGCCAACCCGGCCGGCGTGCCCGGCGACCCGTACGGCAACGCGGTCGCCGGCTTCTCCACCTGGTACGTCACGCTCGCCTATACGGTCGCGCTGATCGCCGTCGGATTCCACCTGCGGCACGGGCTGTGGAGCGCGCTGCAGACGCTGGGCCGCAGCGACGACCGGCGGGAGCGCGCCGTCAACGTGACGGCCAGCGTCGCGGCGGTGCTGCTGATCGCCGGGTTCCTGTCCGTACCGTTCGCCGTGATCACCGGGCTGGTGGGGTTGAGATGACCGAGCCGTACACCGAGGGCGTGCCGATCGCCGACACCAAGGCACCCGAGGGTCCCATCGAGAAGCGCTGGGAGACCCGGCGGTTCACCGCCAAGCTGGTCAACCCGGCCAACAAGCGGAAGCTCACGGTGATCGTGGTGGGCACCGGCCTGGCCGGCGGCTCCGCGGCCGCGACGCTCGCCGAGCTGGGCTACAACGTCAAGTCGTACTGCTATCAGGACAGCCCGCGGCGCGCGCACAGCATCGCCGCGCAGGGCGGCATCAACGCGGCGAAGAACTACCGCGGCGACGGGGACAGCGTGCACCGGCTGTTCTACGACACCGTGAAGGGCGGGGACTTCCGGTCGCGGGAGTCCAACGTGCGCCGGCTCGCCGAGATCAGCGTCGAGATCATCGACCAGTGCGTGGCGCAGGGCGTGCCGTTCGCGCGGGAGTACGGCGGGTTGCTCGACACGCGGTCGTTCGGTGGCGCGCAGGTCTCGCGGACCTTCTACGCGCGTGGGCAGACGGGGCAGCAGTTGCTGCTGGGGGCGTATCAGGCGCTCGAGCGGCAGATCGCCGCCGGCAAGGTGGAGATGAACGCGCGGCACGAGATGCTCGACCTGATCGTCGTGGACGGGCGGGCGCGGGGGATCGTCGTCCGGGACATGGTGACCGGGGAGATCTCCACCGAGTTCGCGGACGCCGTCGTGCTGGCCAGCGGTGGGTACGGGAACGTGTTCTTCCTGTCCACCAACGCCAAGGGGTGCAACGTCACCGCTACGTGGCGGGCGCACCGGCGCGGCGCGTTGTTCGCCAACCCGTGCTACACGCAGATCCATCCGACCTGTATCCCGGTCAGTGGCGACCATCAGTCCAAGCTCACGCTGATGAGCGAGTCGTTGCGGAACGACGGGCGGGTGTGGGTGCCGGTCGCTGCCGGAGATTCGCGCGCGCCGGGGGACATCCCCGAGGCGGAGCGGGACTACTACCTGGAGCGCATCTACCCGGCGTTCGGGAACCTGGTGCCGCGTGACATCGCCTCCCGGGCCGCGAAGAACGTCTGCGACGAGGGGCGCGGGGCCGGGCCGGGTGGGCTCGGTGTGTACCTCGACTTCGCCGACGCCATCGCCCGGCTCGGTCGTGACGCCGTCGAGGCCAAGTACGGCAACCTCTTCGAGATGTACGAGCGCATCACCGGCGAGAACCCGTACGAGGTCCCGATGCGCATCTACCCCGCCGTGCACTACACGATGGGCGGGCTGTGGGTGGACTACGACCTGCGGTCCACGATCCCCGGGCTGTTCGTGATCGGTGAGGCCAACTTCTCCGACCACGGGGCCAACCGGCTCGGCGCCAGCGCGCTCATGCAGGGGCTGGCCGACGGGTACTTCGTGCTGCCCGCCACGGTCGGCGACTACCTCGCCGACGGGCCGTTCCCCGCGGTGTCGGCCACGGACCCGGAGGCCGTCGAGGCGCGCGACGGGGTGGAGTCCCGGATCACGCGGCTGCTGGCCGTGGACGGGGACCGTACGCCCGACTCTTTCCATCGGGAGCTCGGCCGGATCATGTGGGAGTACTGCGGCATGGAGCGCACCGACGAGGGGCTGCGCAAGGCCATCGCGCTCATCCGGGACCTGCGCGCGGAGTTCTGGACCCGGATCAAGGTGCCCGGCACCGACGAGGAGCTCAACCAGCAGCTGGAGAAGGCCGGGCGGATCGCGGACTTCTTCGAGCTGGCCGAGCTGATGTGCGTGGACGCGCTGCACCGTACGGAGTCCTGCGGCGGGCACTTCCGGGCCGAGTCGCAGACCGCGGACGGCGAGGCGCTCCGCGACGACGAGCACTTCGCGTACGCGGCGGCGTGGGAGTTCACCGGCACCGGTGAGCCGCCCGTACTGCACCGGGAAGACCTGACGTTCGAGTACGTGCACCCCACCCAGCGGAGCTACAAGTGAAGTTGACCCTGCGCATCTGGCGCCAGAAGGGCCGCGACGGCAAGGGCCGCATGGTCACGTACACGCTGGACGACGTGTCGCCGGACATGTCGTTCCTGGAGATGCTGGACGTGCTGAACGAGCGGCTGATCCTCTCCGGTGAGGAGCCCGTCGCGTTCGACCACGACTGCCGCGAGGGGATCTGCGGCATGTGCGGCATGGTCATCAACGGGGTGGCGCACGGGCCGGAGCGCGCCACCACCACGTGCCAGCTGCACATGCGGCACTTCTCCGACGGTGACACGATCGACATCGAGCCGTGGCGATCGGCCGCGTTCCCCGTGATCAAGGACCTCGTGGTGGACCGGTCGGCGTTCGACTCGATCATCCAGGCCGGCGGGTTCATCACCGCGCCGACGGGTGCCGCGCCGGAGGCGCACGCGACGCCGGTGCCCAAGCCGGACGCGGACGCGGCGTTCGAGGCGGCCACCTGCATCGGCTGCGGCGCCTGCGTCGCGGCCTGCCCGAACGGCTCCGGCATGCTGTTCACCGCGGCCAAGATCACCCACCTCGGCCTGCTTCCCCAGGGCCAGCCCGAGCGCTACTCCCGCGTCGTCGACATGATCGACGCCCACGACGAGGCGGGCTTCGGCGGCTGCACCAACATCGGCGAGTGCACCGCCGTCTGCCCCAAGGGCATCCCCCTCGAGACCATCTCCCACCTCAACCGCGACTACCTCTCCGCCACCGCCGGCGGCAAGCACCCAGAGTGATCATGGTGTATGCTTGAGGCATTACGAACTTGGTTACTGCCAAGTGGTAGCGGCCCTTGAAACGGGGCCGCTTTTGTTATGCAGGCACTGGTGTACGTCGATGCCACTTCGCCGGTCGGTCAAACACTTTCCCATCACGGCCGTACACCTGGTCCGGCAGTAGCGACTCGCGCAGATGCCACTGCGGGTACGGGCCCGGACCGGCCGGGACGTATGGGGCGGCGCCGCGACGACCGCCGAACCGGCCGCGCTGCCCGCCGCGATTCTGCGCGCGGGCGCCGCGGCCTCCAGGACGGGCGGTACGGGCGGGCGGCCGTACCGGAACGCCGATGAGCGCGCGGGCACGGCCTTGCTGCGTGGCGCGTTCGGGGGAGCGGCGGGGGCGCGGTTCGCCGAGGCGGTGCTGGAGCCGCTCCGGGTGTACGACGTCCGTAGGCGGGCCGGCACGCCGACTCTCGTCCAATGCCTGCGCACGTTCCTGGACGAGGGCCAGAATCTGGAGGGCGCGGCCCGTACGCTCCAGATCCACCGCAACACCCTGCGCGCGCGGCTCCGCGCGGCCGAACGCGCCACCGGCCGCGACCTCACGGACCCCGGGCGACCGTCTGGAACTCTGGCTCGCCACCACCCTGAACCACGGCCACGACGACCCCCCGCCCCTTGCGGCCCGAGGCGGAAAACGATGAGGTAGATCCGCCCCTTGGTATCGATCGGATGACTATTAGGGCGAAAAGCTTCCTGCCAGCCCGGGAAGACGAAAGAAACTTACGTCTAGCGCGGATCGGTGCGCTCTGACGTAAGGAGGGTCGAGCCATGAAGAGGTTCGTCCACGGCCGCCTCGGGGTGGGGCTGGCGGCATTGGCCTTGGTGGCAGCGGCCTGTGGTGGCGGCGGCTCCGAGGAGAGCACCACCAAGACGTTCTCGGTCGCGCTCACCGAGCCTGCCCACCTCAACCCGGGCGACTCGAACGAGAGCTACGGTATCCAGGTCATCCAGAGCCTGTTCGACCGGCTCACCGAGCTCGACCCTAAGACGGGCGAGCCGAAGATGCAGCAGGCCGAGTCGATCACCTCGAACGACCAGAAGGTCTGGACGATCAAGCTCAAGCCCGGCCTGACCTTCCACAACGGCGAGAAGGTCACCGCCCAGAGCTACGTCGACGCGTGGAACGCGGCCGCGTACGGCCCCAACGGCTGGGCCAACAACTACTTCTTCGGCAACATCGAGGGCTACGACGCCCTGAACCCGGAGGACCCGGACGAGGACGGGCCCAAGGAGGCCCCGAAGCCCGAGTCGGACGAGATGTCCGGCCTGAAGGTGACCGACGAGAGCACCTTCGAGGTGACGCTCACCGCACCGCTCAGCCAGTTCCCGCTGACCCTGGCCTACACCGGGTTCGTGGCGCTGCCCAAGGTCGCCTTCGACGACTTCAAGAAGTTCGACCAGGCGCCGATCGGCAACGGCCCGTTCCAGATGGACGGCGTCTGGCAGCACAACCGGGAGATCAAGCTCAAGCGCTTCGCCGGCTACAAGGGCAACCGCCCGGCCAAGGCCGCCGGACTCGTCTACAAGATCTATCCGAACAACGACACCGCCTACACCGACCTGCAGGCCGGCAAGGTGGACGTGCTGCTGACCATCCCGGCCGCGAAGGTCCCGTCGGCCAAGCGCGACCTGGGGGAGCGCTTCCTCGACACCCCCGCGGGCACGATGGACTTCCTCGCGTTCCCGCTGTACGACAAGCGCTTCGACGACGTGAACCTGCGCTACGCGATCTCCATGGCGATCGACCGCGAGGCGATCACCAAGGCGGTTTACAACGGCGCGTACAAGTCCAGCAAGTCGCTGGTGGCGCCGATCGTGCCGGGCTTCCGCGACGACCCGTGCGGTCAGCACTGCACGTACGACCCCACCGGCGCCAAGGCCCTGTACGACAAGGCCGGCGGCATCGACGGCCCGCTGGAGCTGTGGTTCTCCAACTCCGACCCCACGTACCGGCAGTGGATGGAGGCGGTGGCCAACCAGCTCAAGCAGAACCTCGGCATCAGTGAGATCAAGTTCCGCTCCATCCCGGCGGCGGACTACCTGACGACGCTGAGCGAACACAAGGCGACGGGCCCCTACCGGCAGAACTGGGTGATGGACTACCCGAGCGCCGAGAACTACCTGGGCCCGCTGTACGGCAGGGACGGCGGCTCCAACCGCGGCGGGTACAGCAACCCGCAGGTCGACGCGCTGATCTCCAAGGGCAACGGGGCCAAGAGCATCCGAGAGAGCATCACCTACTACCAGCAGGCCGAGGACCTGGTGCTGAAGGACATGCCGGTCACGCCGCTGTGGAACTGGCGGCAGCAGTCCGGTCACTCCGACAACGTGTCCGGGATCCTCATCGACCCCTACATTCAGCTGCACGTCGACAAGGTCGTCGTGAAGTAGCACCGGCTTGTAGGCCTCGTCTCGGCCGTTCCGGCGTGGGAGACCCCGCCGGGACGGCCGGGCCATGTCGGCGGGACAGAACGTTAAGGGGAGCAGCACATGTGGCGGTACGTGGCGCGGCGGCTGCTGCAGATCGTGCCGGTCTTCATCGGCACCACGTTTCTGATCTACGCGCTGGTCTTCGCGCTGCCGGGCGACCCGATCCAGGCGCTGTCCGGCGGCAAGCCGGTGCCGGACTCGGTGCTGCAGGCGCTGCGGGACCGCTATCACCTGGACGAGCCGCTGCTGGTGCAGTACGCGCTCTACCTCGGCGGCCTGCTCACCGGCGACTTCGGTGAGACCTTCACCGGGCAGGACGTGTTCACGCTGATGTCCGAGGGCTGGGCGGTCACGGCCCAGCTGGCGATCACCGCCTGGCTGTTCGAGCTCGTCCTCGGGGTGAGCCTCGGCGTGCTGGCGGGCCTGAACCGCGGCCGGGCGCTGGACACCCTGGTGCTGGCCGGCACCACGCTGGTGATCGCGGTGCCGGTGTTCGTCGTCGGCTACACCGCCCAGCTGCTCGTCGGGCTGAAGCTCGGCGTGCTGCCCACGGCGGGCATCGACGAGGGCTGGCCGGTCAGCTACGTGCTGCCCGGCCTGGTGCTCGGTGCGTTCGGGCTCGCGTACGTGGCCCGCCTGACCCGCACCAGCCTGGCGGAGAACCTGCGCGCCGACTATGTCCGTACGGCGGTCGCCAAGGGCCTGCCGCGCCGCCGCGTGGTGCTCAGGCACACGCTGCGCAACTCGCTCATCCCGGTGGTGACCTACCTCGGGATCGACTTCGGCAACCTGCTCGCGGGCGCCGTCGTCACGGAGGGCATCTTCAACCTGCCCGGCATCGGGCAGCAGGTGTTCTCCGCCATCCAGTCCAAGGAGGGCCCCATGGTGGTCGGCGTGACCACCTTCCTCGTGCTGGCCTTCCTGCTGGTCAACCTGATCGTGGACCTGCTGTACGGGGTGCTGGACCCACGGATCCGCTACGCGGGATCGGGGGCGCGCGCATGACCGGCCTGCGCGGCGGGCAGCCGGAGACCGGCATCGCGCCGGGGGCGGAGCACGCCGCCACGGCCGAGGCGGGCGGCACGCTGCGGGCCGGGGGCCTGTGGACGGACGCCTGGCACGACCTCGTCCGCCGCCCGCTGTTCTGGGCGTCGGTGGTGGTGCTCGTGGTGATGAGCGTGATGTCGGTGGTGCCCGGGCTGTTCACCTCCCAGGGGCCGAACGAGGGCTGCAACCTGCGCTGGTCCAAGGTGGGCCCGAGCGCGGGGCACGTCTTCGGGTTCGACGTGCAGGGCTGCGACTACTGGACGCAGGTCGTGCACGGCGCCCGCCCGTCGATGGTCATCGGGCTGGCGGTGACGATCGTCGCGCTGATCGTCGCGGTGATCCTCGGCTCGCTCTCCGGCTACTACGGCGGCTGGCTGGACTCCGTCATCGCGCGGGTCACCGACATCTTCTTCGGCCTGCCGTTCGTGCTCGGCGCCACCGTGGTGCTCGTCGCCTTCCCGGACCACGGCATCGGCGCGATGTGCCTGGTGCTGGTCGTGCTCGGGTGGACCACCATGACCCGGGTGATGCGCGGCCAGGTGATCGCGGTCAAGGACGCCGAGTACGTGACCGCGGCGCGGGCGCTGGGCGCGGGGGGCGGCCGGGTCATGTTCCGGCACATCCTGCCCAACGCGATCGCGCCCGTCTTCGTGGTCGCGATGCTCAACGTCGGCAACATCATCGCCGGCGAGGCCACGCTGGACTACTTGGGCGTGGGCCTGCAGTACCCCACGGTCTCGTGGGGCCTGCAGCTCAACGTGGCCCAGGACTTCTTCCTCGACTACCCGCACCTGCTGATCTTCCCGGCGGTGTTCCTGTCGCTCACGGTGCTGAGCTTCATCCTGCTCGGCGACGCCGTGCGGGACGCGCTCGACCCGCGCCTCCAGTAGCACCCTCCCCTCGGGGTCGGCGCCGGCCCGGCCAGGCCCCCAGCGGGTCAGGCCGCCGGCCCGGTCAGGCCTCCGACCGGGGCGCGGCCGGGCCGAGCGCGTCGCGGAGGAAGTCGACCTGCAAAAGCAGCAGGTTCTCCGCCACCACCTCCTGTGGTGTCATGTGCGTGACGCCGGACAGCGGCAGCACCGTGTGCGGGCGGCCCGCCGCGAGCAGCGCCGAGGAGAGTCGCAGCGTGTGCGCCGCGACCACGTTGTCGTCGGCGAGGCCGTGGATGAGCATCAGCGGCCGCTCCAGCTTCGGCGCGTCCACCAGCAGGGAGCTGTGCTCGTACTCCACGCCGTTGTCCACCGGGTCGCCGAGGTAGCGCTCGGTGTAGTGGGTGTCGTAGAGCCGCCAGTCGGTCACCGGCGCGCCGGCGACCGCCGCGTGGAACACGTCGGGCCGGCGGAGCACGGCCAGCGCGGCGAGGTAGCCGCCGAACGACCAGCCGCGCATGGCAACCCGCCCCAGGTCCAGCTCGGGGTGCGCCGCCGCGGCCGCGTGCAGCGCGTCCACCTGGTCCTCCAGCACCGGGTCGGCGAGGTTGCCGCGGACCGCGCGCTCCCACGCCGAGCCCCGGCCCGGCGAGCCGCGGCCGTCCGCCACGATGACGGCGAAGCCCTGCTCGGCGAACCACTGCGAGGTGAGGAACGGGGCGCGCGCGGCGAGCACCCGCTGCGCGTGCGGGCCACCGTACGGATCCATCAGGACCGGCAGTGGCGCGTCGCCCGGCCGGTGCCAGGACGGCAGCAGCACGGTGGTGCGCAGCTCGCGCTCTCCGGCGCGCTCCACCGTGACCCGCGGCGTGGGCAGGTCGGGCGTCTCGGCCAGCGAGGTGATCTCGGCGGCCACCCCGCCGTCGGTGAGCACCTGGACGCGGACGCCGTCGAAGCCGGTGCCCTGCGCGCTGACCAGGGTGGTGCCGCCGGCCCGGCGGCCGGACGCGATCTCGCCGGGGGCGTCGATGCGGGCCAGGCCGCCCGGCTCGTACGTCCACAGGCCGATCTCGGTGGGCTCGGTGGAGGCGGTGAACAGCACGGTCTCGCCGTCCACGTCGAGCACCGTGCGGAGCTGCAGATCCGCCGGGGTGACCGGGGTGTCGCCCACGATCAGGCGGCGCGCGCCGTCGGCGTCGGCGGCCCAGACGAGCGTGCCGGAGTCGGTGTGGGCGGGCACGCCGGGGACGATCTCCACCCAGGCCGGGTCGGTGTCCTCCCGGACGGTCGCGGTCGCGCCGCTTGCCAGGTCGACCGCGAGCAGCCGCATCAGCGCCTGGTCGCGGGACTGCACGACGAGCAGCGCGGCGTGCTCATCCCACGCCACCTCGGCCAGGTAGGGCAGGGCCGCGGTGTCCCACGCCACCTCGGTGCGGGTGCCGTCGAGGTCGAGCAGGAAGAGCGTCACATCGGCGTTGGCGGTGCCGGCGGCGGGATAGCCCACCTCCTGCGGGACGTTGCCGGGGTCGGCCGGGTCGGCGATGTGCCAGCGTTGCACGGGCGCGTCGTCCACCCGCGTGGCGAGCAGCCGCTCCCCGTCGGGCGACCACCACATGCCGCGCATCCGGTCCATCTCCTCGGCGGCGATGAACTCCGCGAGGCCCCAGGTGACCCGGTCGCCGTCCGGCTCGGCGAGGACCGTGTCCGCGCCGGTGGCGACGTCGATCACGTGCAAGGCCCCGGCGTTCACGTACGCCACCCGCGACCCGGTCGGGTCGAGCACGGGCATCACCACCGGCGTCACCGCGGGCAGCTCCCGCACCCCGCCCGCCACCGGCTCACCCACCGCTCGCTCGCCCGCGGTCGGTTCATCCACCGCCCGCTCACCCGCGGTCGGCTCATCCACCGCCGACTCAGCCGCGGTCGGCGCCCCTGCGGTTTGCCGGCCCGCCGCCCGGCCGCTGCCCGCCGGCGATGCGGCCGCTTCCGAGTCGGCGGAGTGCAGGTCGGCGATGTAGAGGCGGCCGGAGAGGGTGAAGGCGGCGGTGCGGTGCGCGCGGTCGGTGGAGTAGCCGACCACGCCGCCGGCCTGCTCGCGGGCCCGCTCGCGACGGGCCCGCTCCTCCGGCGGCAGATCCTCGTCGGTGGCGGCGAACGCCACCGGGTCGGCCACCACCCGCTCCTCCCCGGTGGCCAGGTCGAGCGTCCACAGCCGGTTGACGGGATCGTCCCCCGCGCGCGATCGCAGGAACGTCACCCGGTCGCCGTCGGGTGCGATCTGGAAGGCGCGCGGCGCCCCCAGCGTGAACCTGCGCGTGCGCGCGTGCTGCCGTGGAAAGCTCATGCCGACAATCCTGCCAGCCCGCAAGAGGCCCACCGGCGCACCACGGAGATCTGTGGATAACCGCCTGCCCGCTCCGACGATCCCCGCGAAGCCCCCGGTCGTTAGGGTGATGCCATGTCCGGCCGTCGCCTGCTGCTGGTGCACGCGCACCCCGACGATGAGTCGATCAACAACGGCGCGACGATGGCCCGGTACGTGGCCGCCGGTGCCGGCGTCACGCTGGTGACCTGCACCCTCGGCGAGCTCGGCGAGATCATCCCGCCGGAGCTGGCGATGCTGGCGGCGGACCGGGCGGACGTGCTGGGCACGTACCGGATCGGCGAGCTCGCCCGGGCCTGCGCCGCCCTCGGCGTCACCGACCACCGGTTCCTCGGCGGGCCGGGCCGCTGGCGGGACTCCGGCATGATGGGCCTGCCGGACAACGACGCTCCCGGCGCGTTCTGGCGGGCCGATCTCGACGCGGCCGCCGAGGCCCTGACCTCGGTGATCCGCGAGGTACGGCCCCAGGTCGTGGTGGGCTACGACGACAACGGCGGGTACGGCCACCCCGACCACATCCAGGCCCACCGGGTCACCCGCCGCGCCTTCGAGCGCGCCGCCGACCCCCGCTTCGGCGCGGGGGAGCCGTACCGTCCGGCCAAGCTGTACGCCGCGGCGAGCATGCTCCCCGAGCTCCGCACCGGGCTCACCACGCGGATCGACGGCACCGCGTACGTGGCCGCCAAGCGCGACGCGATGCGCGCGCACGCCACCCAGATCACCGTGGACGGCGACCTCTACGCGCTGTCCAACGGCATCCCCCAGGAGCTGTCCGGGGTGGAGTACTACACGCTGCTGTCCGGCGAGCCGGGCCCGCGGGACGCGGACGGCTACGAGACCGACCTGTTCGCCGGGATCGCCTGAACGCCGCTAGCCTGCCATCCGTGCACGAGCCCGATCCGGCCGCGGCGCCGCCGCCGCACGAAACGCCCGAGACGCCCGCTCCCGCCGGCGGGACGGACCGCTTCCGGCACCTGTACCCGATGGTGACGGGCGCGGCGTACGCGATGCTGACCCTGCTCGGGCTGCTGCTCGGGCTGTACGGGGGCATGCATTACGGATGGCTCGGTACGCCGGCGGCCCAGGGCGGAGCCCGTACGGTGCTCGCGGTGGCCGGCGCGCTCCTGCTCGCGTTGCTGCTGTTCGTGGCGGTGCGGCTGGCCGGCGTGGGCATGGGCACCCGGATGGGCGCGCTGCTGCCGGCCACGGCCTGGTTCCTCGTGACCGTGGTGATGTCGCTGCCCCGTCCGGAGGGGGACCTGTTCATCACCGGAAGCGCGGCCGGGTACGCGTACATGTTCGGCGGCTGCGCCGCGGTCGCGGTGGCGGTGCTGCGCACACCGACCACGTCGACCTGGCCTTTCGCCCCCATTCCCGACATGCCGCCGAAGGACCCGGCTCGCTAGGGAGTGCCCGGCATCGATCGAATCGAGTCCGCGGCTTAAGGTATTGCGCGTGCAGCCTTCGTCACCGCCGGAGCCGGGCGCCGAGCTCGACCCGCGCGCCTACCGGCGGGTGATGGGGCGTTTCGCCACCGGCATAGCGATCGTCACGACCCGGCACGATGGCTTGCAGCACGCGATGACCGTCAACGCGCTCACCTCCGTCTCGCTCGACCCGGTGCTGGTGCTGTTCTGCGCCGAACGGGTGGCGCGTTTCCACGACGCGGTGCTCGCCTCCGGCGACTGGGCGGTCTCCGTGCTCGGGGAGGACGCGCGGGACGTGTCGCAGTGGCTGGCCAAGCGGGGCCGCCCGCTGGACGGCCAGCTCGACGGCATCGCGCACCACCCCGGCCGGCACACCGGCGCCGCGATCCTGGACGACGCGATCGGTGCGCTGGAGTGCCGTACGCACGCGGTGTACGACGGCGGCGACCACGCGATCGTGGTCGGCCGGGTGCTCGACGTGGGCGTGCCGCGGGCCGAGGGCGGGCCGCTGCTCTTCTATCAGGGCGAGTACCGCGAGCTGCGCTGACCGCCTCGAGGGAACGGGTCAGCCCGGAATCCGGCCGAGCGAGGAGAGCACGATCGCGGTCTTGGTCTGCACGATGTTGGGCTCCCTGCGGAGCCGCTCCAGCGTCTCCTCCAAGTGCTCGATGTCCCGGGTGCGCAGGTGGATCAGGGCGTTGGCGTCACCGGTGATCGTGTAGGCGGCGGCCACCTCGGGGTGCCGGCGCAGCCCGGCGAAGATCTCCGTGGCGGCGGTCCGCCCCTCACAGAAGAGCTCCACGAACGCCTCGGT
Source organism: Streptosporangiales bacterium (assembly GCA_009380095.1). Taxonomy (GTDB): domain Bacteria; phylum Actinomycetota; class Actinomycetes; order Streptosporangiales; family Streptosporangiaceae; genus WHSL01. The sequence continues at coordinate 22,685 of WHSL01000014.1, forward strand.
GCCCCAGCCCGCCGCGGCCGGATCCACGACGGCCACGAAGCCCTTGATCACGCCGGTCGCGCGCAGCCGGTCGACACGCCGTTTCACCGCGGGAGCGGACAGCCCGACGCGCTGCCCGACCGTGGCGAAGCTGGCCCTGCCGTCCTTGGCGAGCATCGCAACGATCTGCCTGTCGATCTCATCCAGACGCAATGAATCGCCGGTCATACGCATGCCCTGATCGTTGTTCGTTGCACGAGCGTAACCATACGCTGATCGTCGGAAGGTGTGACGCGCTGAGCTCAAGGAGCTGATACATGACCGCTGAGGTCCTCGCCGACGACGGAGTCGGTGTGGCCGCCGGCCGGCCTGTCCGTACCTATCTGATGTGCCCGCCGACCCACTTCGCGGTGACGTACGCGATCAACCCGTGGATGGATCCGGCGGTCCCCGTGGACCGCGAGCGCGCGCTGGGCCAGTGGCGCGAGCTGCGCGCCACGTACGAGCGCCTGGGGCACCGGGTGCACACGATCGAGCCCGTACCGGGCCTGCCGGACATGGTGTTCGCCGCCAACGGCGGCACCGTGATCGGCGGGCGGGTGCTCGGCGCCCGCTTCCGGTACCCGGAGCGCGCGGCGGAGGGCGTGGCGTACCACGACTGGTTCGTCCGCGCCGGGTACCGCACCGTGCACCGCCCGGAGCACGTCAACGAGGGCGAGGGCGACTTCGCCTACCACCAGGGCAAGATCATCGCGGGGTACGGGTTCCGTACCGACCGCGCCGCCCACGACGAGCTCGCCCGGGTCTTCGGCCTGCCCGTGGTCCCCGTGGAGCTGGTGGACCCGCGCTACTACCACCTCGACACGGCGCTGTGCGTGGTGGACGCCGGCACCGCGATGTACCTCCCCGAGGCGTTCACCGCCGAGGGCCGCCGCTCGCTCCGCGAGCTCTTCCCGGACCTGATCGCCGCGAGCCCGGAGGACGCCGCCGTGCTCGGGCTGAACGCCGTCGGCGACGGGCTGTCCGTGGTGCTGCCCAGGGAGGCGACCGGGCTCGCCGCGGCGCTCGCCGAGCGCGGCTACCGCCCGGTGGGTGTGGACATCGGCGAACTGCGCCGGGCCGGTGGCGGCCCGAAGTGCTGCACGCTTGAACTACGGCCGTGACCTGGGGGAATGATGACTGCGAACATGACCGACGCGCACACCGGCCGAGGCACGGCGCGGAGCCGCACCGAGCGGCTGCGCGAGCTGTCGGAGACCTACAGCGCGCGCAACTACCACCCGCTGCCGGTGGTGATCGCGGAGGCGGAGGACTCCTGGGTGACCGACGTCGAGGGGCGCCGCTACCTCGACCTGCTGTCGGCGTACTCGGCGCTCAACTTCGGGCACCGCCACCCGCGCCTCGTCGCGGCGGCCAAGCGGCAGCTGGACCGGCTCACGCTGACCAGCCGGGCGTTCGACCACGATACGTTCGGGCCGTTCTGCAAGGAGCTCGCGGAGCTGGCCGGCATGGAGATGGTGCTGCCCATGAACAGCGGCGCGGAGGCCGTGGAGACCGCGCTGAAGACGGCCCGCAAGTGGGGGTACGAGGTCAAGGGCGTGCCGCCGGAGCAGGCCACGATCATCGCCTTCACGGAGAACTTCCACGGCCGCACCACCACGGTGATCAGCTTCTCCACCGACCCGGACGCGCGGGCCTCGTACGGGCCGTACACGCCGGGCTTCCGGGTGGTCCCGTACGGGGACCTGGACGCGCTGGCCGCCGCGATGGACGAGAGCACGGTCGGCGTGCTGGTGGAGCCGGTGCAGGGCGAGGCGGGCGTGATCGTGCCGCCGGACGGCTTCCTGACGGGCGTGCGGCGGCTCTGCACGGAGCGCGGCGCGCTGATGATGGCGGACGAGATCCAGTCCGGGCTCGGGCGTACGGGCCGGACGTTCGCCTGCGAGCACGAGGGCGTCGTCCCCGACGTCTACATCCTGGGGAAGGCGCTGGGCGGCGGGCTGTTGCCGGTGTCCGCGGTGGTCTCCTCGCGGGACGTCCTCGGCGTGTTCCGGCCGGGGCAGCACGGCAGCACCTTCGGCGGCAACGCGCTGGCCTGCGCGGTGGGCCGGGAGGTGGTCGCGATGCTGCGCACCGGCGAGTACCAGGAGCGCTCGGCCCGGCTCGGCGCGCACCTGCACGAGCGGCTGCGCGCGCTGCCGTCGGCCCTGGTCCGGGAGGTGCGCGGGCGTGGGCTGTGGGCCGGCGTCGAGGTCACCGTGCCGGCCCGGGAGGTGTGCGCGCGGCTCATGGAGATGGGCGTGCTCGCCAAGGAGACGCACGTGCACACCGTACGGATCGCGCCGCCGCTGACGATCTCGGAGACGGACCTGGACTGGGCGGTCGACCGGCTGGCCGAGGCGCTGGGCTGAGGCGGTGAGGCGCCGGGCCGAGGCGCCGGGCTAGCGGCCGCCGCCCTTGCCGGAGGTGGGGCGGTGCCGCCGCCGGTTGCGGCGTATTCGGCCCTGCCTCCGGCGCCGGTACTCGTTCCGGTTGAGGTGTTCGTCGCCCTCGTTCCGCTCGTGCTTCGGCGGGACGGGGGCGACGCCTTCGATGTCCGTCATGTCGTCATCCTGAACGGACCGTCCCCCCGATCAAGACCCCCGGACCCCGGGCCGTGGCCGGATACGGACACAACTTCCGGTGTTTGTCCACAACCATGTGGAGGGTAAGCGCCGCGGTTATCCACACCGTCAGCCGACATGGCGGTCGCGGCCGGCCCAGTACGGGCGGCGGAGCTCCTTCTTGAGGATCTTGCCGCTGGGGTTGCGGGGCAGCGCGTCGGTGAAGTCGACCCGCCGGGGCCGCTTGAACCCCGCGAGCCTCTCCTTGGCCCAGACGATGATCTCCTCGGCGGAGGTGGCCTCCCCGGGGCGCCGGACCACGATGGCGGCGATCGTCTCCCCCCACGTCTCGTCCGGCACGCCGATCACGGCCACGTCGGCGATCGCCGGGTGCCCGGCGAGCACGTTCTCCACCTCGATGGGATACACGTTCTCCCCGCCGGTCACGATCATGTCCTTGATCCGGTCGGTGATGAACAGGAAGCCCTCGGCGTCGAGGTGGCCCGCGTCGCCGGACCGTACCCAGCCGTCGCCGGGCAGCAGCTCGGCCGACTCGGCCGGCCGGTTCCAGTACCCGCTGGTGTTCTGCGGCGTCCGCGCCCACACCTCGCCGGACTCCCCGGGCGGCAGCTCCTCGCCGGTGGCCGGGTCGACGATCTTCAGCTCCACCCACGGGTACGGCCGCCCGGCCGAACGCATCAGGTGCGCGCGCGGCCCGTCCGGGTCGTGGTCGTCCGGATCGAGCTGGGTGATCGCGCCGCAGGTCTCGGTCATGCCGTACAGCTGGAACAGCGGGGCGCGGAACGTCGCGAGCACCTGCTTGAGCACGTCGGTGGTGATCGGCGAGGCGCCGTACATGATCGCCCGCAACGCCGAGTAGTCCCGCTCGGCCGCTCCCGGCACGGCGCACATGAACTGCAGGATCGCCGGGACCAGGAAGCCGTTCGTCACCCGTTCGCGCTCGATGAGCTCCACCAGCCCGGCCGGGTCGGGGTCGGCCACCAGCACGCCGCGTGCCCCGGTGGCCAGGCCGGCGAGCATCCAGCCGGAGCCGCCGATGTGGAAGACCGGCATCGCGACGAGGCTCACCGACGAGGGGTCGAGCCGCCACTGCGCGGTCAGGTCGCTGAGTAGGGCGAGGTTCGCGTTGCTGAGCTGGACGCCCTTCGGCACCCCGGTGGTCCCCGAGGTGTAGAGCTGGAGCACCACGTCGTCGGCCTCGCCCACGTACCCGGGGTCGTCCGCGACGGTCCCGACGAGCAGCTCCTCGTACGGCTCCCCGGTGATCACCACGGTGCCCGGCAGGTCGCCCGCGATCGCGGCGAACTCCGGCCCGGCCACCGTCACGGGCGCGAGCGCGTCGGCGATCACCGCGCCGATCTCCTCCGGGGTGAGCCGCCAGTTCACCGGCGCGCAGACCGCCCCGAGCTTCGCCGCCGCGAACATCACCTCGGCGAACTCGGGGTGGTTCTTCCCCACGTAACAGACCCGGCTGCACGGCCCCACCCCGTGCGCCCGCAGCGCCTGCGCCAGGCGGCTGGACCGTTCGTGCAGGTCCGCGTACGTGAGGGTGCGGTCGCCCGCCACGAGGGCCGGGCTGTCACCGCGGTCCCGGGCCTGGTCGCGGACGATGGAGACGGCGCGAAAGTCCATGGGGCCCTCCGTGGCTCCCTGACGGGCGGATACCCGGTGTTATGCCGGAAAGTACCTCGCCCCCCGGACGCGCGGAAGGAGCGAGATCCACGTTGGCGGTGACCGGCCTCGGGGGGTAACGGGGCCGCGGGCCGGTCAGGCCGGCGTCGCCGCGCGGACGACCCGGCCGCGCTTGAGCACGTGGGTGATGCGCTCCCGGTACTCGATGAAGTCGAACGGGTCCCCGCCGACCAGCGTGAGGTCGGCGCGGAAGCCCGGCGCCACGCGGCCGATCTCGCCGTCCAGCTGCAACAGCTTCGCCGCCTCGGACGTCGCGGAGGTGAGGCACTGCGCAGGCGGCAGCCCCGCCTCGCGCATCAGCTCCAGCTCGTCGAGGTTCCGGCCGTGCCGGAACACGCCGCTGTCCGTACCCATCGCGATCCTGACCCCGGCCGCCATCGCCTTGCCGACATTGTCCTTGTGGATGGCCGCGACCAGGCGCGCCTTGGCGATCACCGCGTCGGGCAGGCTCGATCCGCCCGCGATGTCCTCCAGCAGGGCGTGCGGGGCGAGCAGGGTGGGGACGAGCCAGGTCCCGGTCTCCAGCATCCGCTCGATGCACTCGTCGTCGAGGAAGATGCCGTGCTCGATGGACCTGACGCCTGCGTCGAGCGCGTTGATGATCCCCGGCTTGCCCTGCGCGTGGGCCATCACGCCGATCCCGGCCGCGGCGGCCTCCCGTACGCACATCTCCAGCTCGTCCGGGCGGAACTGGGGATGCCGCGGATCGTCCCGCGGCGAGAGCACGCCGCCCGAGGTGCACACCTTGATCACGTCGGCGCCGGCGCGGATCAGCTCCCGTACCCGGCGGCGCATCTCCTCCGGCCCGTCCACGATCCCGGACGGGCGGCCCGGGTGCTCCACCAGCAGGTGCATGCACTGGCCGTTCACCATCCAGCCGTCGGTGTGCCCGCCGGTCTGGCCGAGCACGGTCACCGCGATGGACAGCTCCGGCCCGTCGATCAGCCCGTCCGTGGTCGCCTGCTTCACGCCGAGGTCGGCGCCGCCCGCGTCGCGAACGGTGGTGATGCCGCAGTCGAGCGTACGGGCGAGGTTCCGCGCGGCCCCGAAGAACTGGTACGAGAACGGCTCCTGCATCAGGCGCAGCGTGTCCACGCCGGAGACCACCGCGTGCACGTGGGCGTCGATCATCCCGGGGAGGATGGTGCGGCCGGTGGCGTCGATCGCCTGGTCGCCGTCCAGTCCGGTGCCCAGGCCGACGATGCGATCGCCCTCGATGGCCACGTCGGCCCGTTCCGGTGGCGCCCCCGAGCCGTCGAAGACCGAACCACCCAGCAGAAGCGTCCTCATCGAGCCTCCTGTCGTCGTCGCCCCGGCCGGGTTTATCACACAGCATCGGGTCAACGATCACGAAATCCCTTCCGTGATCGATCAATCGCGTCAGGAGCGAAATGTCCGGCGCGGCGACGCGCGACGTAGCGGTCACGGGCGGTGGCGCGCCATCATGGCGCGGTGACGATCTCGCCGCAGGGCCTCGCGCAGCTGCCCACCCCGTGCCTGGTGATCGACCTCGGCGCGGCGGACCGCAACATCGCCCGGATGGCCTCCGACCTGCGCTCGGCCGGCCTCGCGCTGCGCCCGCACTTCAAGGCGCACAAATGCGTATCGCTGCTGCGCCGGCAGCTCGACGCGGGCACCTGCTCCGGCGTCACCTGCCAGACGACCTGGGAGGCGCTGGCCCTGGCGCACCACGGGATCGGCGACATCCTGCTGTCCAACCAGGTCACGGACCCGTACGCGCTGAGCGAGCTGGGCGAGGCGGCGGCCATGGTGGACGTGACCGTCGTGGTGGACGACGTCGCGCAGGTGGCCGCGCTCGCCGAGGTCACGGCGCGGCACAAGGCCGCGCTCGGCGTGCTGGTGGAGATCGACGTGGGCATGGGGCGGTGCGGGCTGCCCCCGGGCTCGCCCGCGCTGCCCGCGCTCGTCGCGGCGATTCAGGACGCCCCGGGCCTCACGTTCCGCGGGCTGCAGGGGTACGAGGGGCACGCGGTGCTGGTCGACGATCCGGACCGGCGCCGCGAGCTGACCGCGAAGGCGGCCGCCGCGCTGGCCGGGGAGCGGGACCGGCTCGCCGCCGAGGGGATCGGCTGTGACCTCGTCACCGGCGGCGGCACGGGCACGTACGACCTCGCGGCCGAGAACGGGGTGCTGCAGGAGGTGCAGGCCGGCTCGTACGTGCTGATGGACGCGGCGTACGGGCGGCCCGGGATGGCGCGGCCGTTCGAGAACGCGCTGTTCTGCGCGGCGCGGGTGATCAGCCGCACCTCCCCGGAGCGAGGGGTGCTGAACGCCGGGCTCAAGGAGCTCTCGGGGGAGTTCGGCCCGCCGCTGTCGGCCGCGTCCAGGGTCACCGTCACCCGGCTCTCCGACGAGCACTCCATCGTGGAGTTCGCGGAGTCGGCGCCGCAGCGGATGGGGGACGTGGTGCCGCTCATCCCCGCGCACGTCGACCCCACGATCAACCTGCACGACCGGCTCTACGCGTGGGACGGGCACCGCATGGCCGCCTGGCCGGTCGAAGGACGCCGCACCCTCCCGACCCGCGACCGCCTCAGCCACCGCTGACCCCCCTCGCCCGTCAGCGGCCCGCGTCACACGTCCCAGGTGACCGGCAGGCTCTTCACCCCGTAGATGTCCGCGGTCTCCGGGCGCAGGGCGACCTCCTCGGGCGGTACGGCCGGGCGCAGCGTGGGGAAGCGGCCGACCAGCGCGGGGAACGCGACCCGCATCTCGACGCGGGCCAGCTGCTGACCCAGGCACTGGTGGATGCCGTGGCCGAAGGCCACGTGCCCGCTGTACTCCCCGCGGAGGTCGAGGGCGTGGGGATCGGCGAAGCGCTCGGGATCGCGGTTGGCGGTGTTGAGCGACGCGATGACCGCCGTACCGGCCTTGATGGTCACGCCACCCAGGTCGACGTCCTCCAGCGCGACCCTGTAGAACGTCGTGGCGACGCTCAGGTACCGCAGCAGCGCGAAGGTGCCCAGCGCCAGCATGTTCGAGGTGGTGTCGAACCCGGCCGCCGGCAGGACCAGGGCCATCCCCTGCAGTTCCTCATCGGTCAGGTCGCTGTCGGTGAGGTCGCTGAGCACGTCGTCGGTGGGGTTCGCGCGCTTGGCGGCCACCAGCTCCGCGAGGTACCGCTGGACCGCGGTGTAGGCGGCGATCAGGTCCTCGTCGCTCGTCTCCCCGTCCATGAACTTGTCGATGTTCCCCTGGAAGGAGCCCCGGTCCTCGTACGGCACCCCCAGCAGCTCACAGATCATGATGGCGGGGATGGGCTTGGCGAACGCCGTCACCAGGTCCACCGGCGGCCCGGCCTTCTCCATGGCGTCCAGATGCTCCGCGGTGACCTGCTCGACGCGCTCGGTGAGCAGCCGCATCCGCCGTACCGTGAACTTGCCCACCAGCGGTTTCCGGTAGCGGCTGTGCTGTGGCTCGTCCATCAGGAGGAACTGCCCGGGCGCCGCCGGAGGGGCCTCGATGCCGGAGTAGTCGACGAACAGATGGTGGCTCATGAGCTCCTTACGCGAGCTGAACCGCTGATCGGCCAACACCGACCGGAGCAGGTCGTATCCGGTCAGCCGGCCCTCGTGCCCATCGGCGAACGTGATGCGGCTGATGGGGCCGTGCCCGCGGGCGTCCGGTCAGCGGGGGCGGCCGATGTCGCGCATGAGGTCGAGGCCGAGGACGGAGTCGACGTGGACGAACGTTTCGAACTTGGCGCCGTCCGGGAGCTCCGGGTCCGCCTCCAGGTCCCGCAGCGCGCGCAGCGCCGTGGGCGTGTCCAGGTCGTCGTCGCAGGCGTCGGTGAAGCGCGAGAGGTATTCGGCGCACATCGGGCGGCTCGGCGAGTCGGCCCATCGTGCCACGGCGTCCCGCCAGCGCCCCAGCTCCTTCTCGGCGCCGGCCACGTTCGCCGCTCCGGCCGCGCCGGGGTCCGTGTAGTGCCGCCCGAGCAGCACCAGCCGTACCGCCAGCGGATCGCCCTCGCCCACAACGGAATTCGGCAGGTCGGGGAGGGCGGGGTGGATCACGAAGGGTGTGGCGTCGGCTTGCGGCGGGTCGGTCCAGGTGATGAGGAGGGTGGGGCGGTGGGTGGGGTGGTCGGCGAGCTCGTCGGGCGGGTAGAGGTTGAGGCCGTCCGGCGGCGTCGCCGCGTACGAGGCGAGCACCCGGACGCGGTGCCGCCCGAGCACCCGGCGGATCAGGTCGGCGGCGAGCAGGCCGGGCAGAACGCCCGCCGTCCCGGAGCCTTCCGGAGGCGCCGGCACGCGCAGCGCGAGGCCCTGGCCGGGGGCGGCGGGCACCGCCTCCAGGCGGCCACTTTCGGCGTTCCGCAGCCGGAGCATCGCCTCACTCTAGCCCCCTACCTGGGGCGTCATCGGAAGCCCGCAGGCCAGACGGCGACGTGTTTGTAACGGTGTCGGGCCGGACCTGCCGCGTTGACCAGTATCCGAGTAAATTAACCACGCAATGGTGAGCACAGCCCCCGACCGGATTCTCGCCCGCAGGTACCGGCTGGGTGCCGAACTCGGCCGGGGCGCCATGGGAGTGGTTCACGAGGCCTACGACGAGCTTCTAGGCCGCGATGTCGCCGTGAAGGAAGTCCGCCTGCCTCCGGGCACGACGGACGAGGAAGCGGCCGAGCTCTGTGAGCGCACCCTGCGTGAGGCGCGCATCGCGGGCCGGCTCAGCCACCCGGGCATCGTCACCGTCTACGACGTCGTCGTCGAGCACGGCCAGCCGTGGATCATCATGGAGCTGGTCCGCTCCCGCTCGCTGGACGAGATGGTCCGCTCCCAGGGCGCGCTGCCCGCGTACTACGTCGCCGAGATCGGGCTCACCGTGCTGCAGGCGCTGGTGTCCGCGCACGCCGCGGGCATCGTGCACCGCGACGTGAAGCCCAGTAACGTGCTGATCGGCTTCGACGGCCGGGTCGTGCTCACCGACTTCGGCGTGGCCAAGAGCGACACCGTCACCTCCACCACGCAGTGGGGGCAGCTGCTCGGCTCGCCGTCCTACATCGCGCCGGAGCGGGTGCACGGCCAGCAGGGCGGACCCGAGTCCGACCTGTGGTGCCTCGGCTCCACGCTCTACACGGCGGTCGAGGGCTGGCCGCCGTACGACCGCAAGCGCTGGCTGGCCATGCTCGCCTCGCCGGAGGGAGCCGAGCCGGCGCCGATGACGCTCGCCGGGCCGCTGCGCCCGGTGCTCACCGGGCTGATGCGGCGCGACCCGGCGGACCGGATCGCCCCGGCCGAGGCGATGCGCATGCTCCGCGCGGCGCGCTCGGCGCCACTGGTGGTGCGGCCGCGCCGTACGGTGCCCGCTCCGTCCGGCCCGCAGCACCGCGCGGGACGCGGCCGCCGCCGCTCCAACAGCCGCTGGTGGTGAGCCCGGGGACCGGGACCGGCCTGGACCCAACGACAATGGGCCCCGCGCTGGGCCCGTCGGCCCTTCGGCAACGCCCGCCTTCCCGATGTGCTGAAGCCCTTCACCAGGGAGGGGCCGATCCCCTCGGAACGAGGGGACACATCATGGAAGCAGTCCGGCGCATCGCCGAACGCGTGAACGTGCTGGAGTACGTCGGGGTGGCGAGCGTGATCGTCGGCCTGGTCGTCGCCCTGACGGGGACGCTGCGCGCCGGCTAGGCGGGCCGGGCCCGGAGGCTCACTCCGACCAGAAGCGGAACAGCTCCTGGCCGAAGCCGGTGTAGAGCGGATCGATGCCGAACCACGTGGAGACGTGCAGCAGCAGCCCGAAGAACGCGCTGTTCACGGCAGGGAACCAGAGCAGGGCGAACACCGCGATGAGGCCGTACATGGAGATGTGCTGGGCGGTACGCCGCCAGCGCTCGGGCAGGTAGGGCTCGATGATGCCGAAGCCGTCCAGCCCCGGCACCGGCAGCAGGTTCAGCACCGTGGCGGTGACCTGCAGGTAGGCGAGGAACGCCGCGCCGGCCCAGAAGTACGCGTGTTCCGGCTCGGAGAGCCTGGAGATCACCGCGGCCAGCGCCACCGCGAAGATGAGGTTGGCCAGCGGGCCGGCCGCGGAGATCAGGCTCTGGCGCAGCCGTCCGCGGATGGCGCCGCGGTTCACGTACACCGCGCCGCCGGGGAGCCCGATCCCGCCGAGCACCAGGAACAGCAGCGGCAGCACGATGCTGAGCGCCACGTCGCCGTACTTGAACGGGTTGAGCGTGAGATAGCCGCGGATCGCGACGCTGTGGTCGCCGGACCTGTAAGCGAGGTACGCGTGGCCGAACTCGTGCAGGCAGAGCGAGACGATCCAGCCGCAGAACACGAACAGGAACACCCCGAACCGGGACTCCCCGGTCCACGCCATCCAGCCGCCGAGGGCGGTGGCGGCCGCGAACGCGACGAAGATCGGACTGGGCAGCCGCGACGGCCCGGTCCGGGTGTGCAGCTCGGAGACGTTGCCCGTCATCGCGCTCGCGTCCTCGCCCTCGGGGTGGGGTTCCTTGGTCTGGGCAGGCTATCCGCGACCCGGCGCGGAGGTGGAATCCGAGCCGTCGCCGGGGCGGATCCGCCCCGGCCGGGCGCGGCGGGGCCCGCTTCCCTAGAATCCCCTTCTAAATGGGCTCCACCGCGCGTGGGACGCCCCCGGCGGGCCCCGATCGGCGAGCCGCGTCGCCCCGAGGAGAGGATGCTTCATGCCCGACCAGCCGGCCTACCGCGAGATCCTCTACGGCGTCGCCGACGGAGTGGCGACGATCACGCTCAACCGGCCGCAGCGGATGAACGCCTTCACCCACGTGATGCGCGGCGAGCTGATCGACGCCTTCGACCGGGCGGACGCCGACGACGCCGTACGGGCCGTCGTGGTGACCGGGGCCGACCGGGCGTTCTGCGCCGGGGCCGACCTCTCCGGCGGCGGCGACACGTTCAACGCCGAGGCGCGGGAGCAGCGCCAGCCGGGGATGACGCGGGACAAGGGCATGATCGACGGCGCGCCCCGGGACGGCGGCGGCACCGTATCGCTGCGCATCGCGTCCTCACTGAAGCCGGTGATCGGCGCGATCAACGGCGCGGCCGTGGGCGTGGGCGTCACGATGACGCTCCCCATGGACGTACGGATCGCCTCCGACCGGGCCAAGTTCGGCTTCGTCTTCGCCCGCCGCGGGATCGTCGCCGAGGCGGCGTCCAGTTGGTTCCTGCCCCGGGTGGTGGGGATCTCCCAGGCCATGGAGTGGGCCGCCACCGGGCGGGTGTTCGACGCGCAGGAGGCGCTGGCCGGCCGTCTCGTCTCCCGCGTGCTGCCCGGCGAGGAACTGCTCCCCGCCGCGTACGCGCTGGCCGCGGAGATCGCGGACAACACCTCCGGGGTGTCCGTTGCCGCGATCCGCAAGCTCATGTGGTCGGGCCTGTCGGCGCCGTCGCCGTGGGACGCGCACTCCGCCGACTCGCGGCTGATGCGGGAGCTGGGCGGGTCGCCGGACACCGCGGAGGGGGTCACCGCGTTCCTGGAGAAGCGGCCCGCGAAGTTCCCGATGCGGGTGAGCGCGGACCTGCCGCCGTCGGTACCGGACTGGCCCGGGGAGCGCTGACGGCCGGCCCGTACGGCCCAGGCCAGGGCGGTCGGGGCCGGGGGGCGGCCCAGGCCAGGGCGGCCCGGCACGGCCCCGACCCCCTGGACGGCGAGTTATGGGCCGGCCGCGGTCCGTTATATCCTGACGCGCGGCATCGTCCCGCCGGAGGATTCCAACCTCCGCCGCGCGGCCTTGGGTCTCATCCGGCCGGAGGAAGACCCCCACTAGTGAGGATGCGTAGCTTCGGCGTCATGTCCCAGCTCAGCGTATTTCTGAACGAGTTCGCGCGGGATCCGGTGGCGACCGGTGCGGTGGCCCCGAGCTCCGCCTGGCTGGCTCGCCAGATGGTTGTTCCCGTACCGGAGCGCGGCGATCCGCTGGTCATCGAGGTCGGCCCCGGCGGCGGCGCCTTCACCCGGGCTATCCGGAAACGCCTCGACGGCCGCGGGCACCACCTCGCGGTGGAGCTCAACCCGCGCTTCGCCGCGCTGCTCACCCGCCAGTTCCCCGGGCTGGACCTGGCCGTCGCGGACGCGCTGGAGCTGCCGGAGCTGATCGCCGAACGCGGCCTCGGCAAGGCCGACGCCGTGATCAGCGGCCTGCCATGGACGATGTTCGGCGTGGACAAGCAGCGGGCGCTGCTCGGCGCGATGGCGGGCGCACTGGCGACGGAGGGGGCGTTCACCACGTTCGCGTACGTGCACGCCCGCTGGTCCCCGCCGGCGCGCCGTTTCCACGAGCGCCTGCGGGAGGCTTTCGAAGAGGTCGTCGTGGGGCGTACCGTTTGGCGGAATCTGCCGCCTGCGCTGGTGTATCACGCGCGGCGCCCGCGCTGAGCGCCTCGGGATGCGCCCCGGTTGACGCGACCACGGCGGCGCCCCGCAATACTAGGTAGCAGCAGCCCAAGACGAAGAGTCAGTCGTGGCGAGGCCCTGGGACGAATAAGGAGTTCCGCGTGACTTACGTCATCGCGCAGCCATGCGTCGATGTTCTCGACAAGGCGTGCATTGAGGAGTGCCCTGTCGACTGCATCTATGAGGGCGAGCGCATGCTCTACATCCACCCGGACGAGTGCGTCGACTGCGGCGCCTGCGAGCCGGTGTGCCCCGTAGAGGCGATCTACTACGAGGACGACACTCCGGAGCAGTGGAAGGAGTACTACAAGGTCAACGTCGACTTTTTCGAGGACCTTGGGTCCCCGGGTGGCGCTTCCAAGATCGGCAAGACGGGGAAGGACCACCCGATCGTGGCGGCGCTCCCACCCCAGGGGGAGAGCTGACCGCCCCCGGCTCCCATGGCGCGCCGTCCGCCGACGCGTGGGCGGCGCGCCGTGTCACCGGCCGGCTCCCGGTCTTCCCGTGGGACCGGCTGGCGGAGCCCAAGGCCCGCGCCGCCGCGCACCCCGGCGGGATCGTGGACCTGTCGGTCGGCACGCCCGTGGATCCGGTGCCGGAGTCCGTACGGCGTGCCCTCGCCGAGGCCGCGGACTCGCCCGGCTACCCGCAGACGTACGGCACGCCGCGGCTGCGTGAGGCCGCCGCGGACTGGCTGCGCCGCCGGCACGGCGTCGACGCCGACCCGGACGCGGTGCTGCCCACGATCGGCTCCAAGGAGCTCGTCGCCGGGTTGCCGGCGCAGCTCGGGATCGGCCCGGGGGACGTCGTGGTGCACCCCGAGCTCGCCTACCCCACGTACGACGTCGGGGCCAGGCTGGCGGGCGCGCGCCCCGTCGCGACCGACGGACTGACCGCGCTGGGCCCGGAGTCCGTGCCGCTGATCTGGCTCAACTCGCCGTCCAACCCCACCGGGCGGGTGCTCCCGCCGGATCACCTGCGCAAGGTCGTGCGCTGGGCGCGCGAGCGGGGCGCGGTGGTGGCCTCCGACGAGTGCTACATCGGGCTGGGCTGGGACGCGAGCCCGTTGTCCATCCTGCATCCCGAGGTGTGCGAGGGCTCGCACGCGAACCTGCTGGCGGTGCACTCCCTGTCCAAGCGGTCCAACCTGGCCGGATACCGGGCGGCGTTCGTGACCGGCGACCCGGACGTGGTGGGGGAGCTGCTCGCGGTCCGCAAGCACGCCGGTGTGATCATGCCGGAGCCGGTCCAGGCGGCGATGACCGCCGCGTTGGCGGACGACACGCACGCCGAGGAGCAGCGGGAGCGCTACGCCCGGCGGCGCGCGGTGCTGTGGGAGGCGATGGAGGCCGCGGGGTGGAAGATCGACCACTCCGAGGCCGGGCTCTACCTGTGGGCCGAGCACCCCGCGTACGACGCCTGGGGCTCCGTCAACGCCCTCGCCGATCTGGGCATCCTCGTCGCACCGGGGGACTTCTACGGTCCTGCCGGCGCCCGCTCCGTACGGGTGGCCGTCACCGCCACCGACGAGCGCGTCGAGGCCGCCGTCGCTCGCCTGACCACCACCTGACCACCTGACCGCCTTCCCACCCCGATAACGGGGAAAAGGGGTCGTAGGCGATCTTCCGGAGGGGACGTGGCCAAGGAGAGCGATTCCGAGGGGGTCGCGAGATCGGCAAGGGGCGGCTCCGCCGTACGGTCCGGGATCCGTACGCTGCGGCGGCGCGTCCGGCGGCTCGGCGTCCAGGGCTGGCTGGACAGCGAGCGGCCGTTCCTGATCAACCTGCTCAAGGTCGGGATCGCCTGCGGCATCGCCTACCTGCTCGCCGCCCACCTGGTGCACTCGCCGAAACCGGTGCTGGCGCCGCTCGCCGCGCTGCTGACCATCCAGGTCACGCTCTACTCCACGCTCCGCCGCGGCCTCGAGCTCGCGGTCGGCGTCGTCGCCGGACTGTTCGCGGCCCTGTGGACGGCGCAGTACATCGGCCTCTCCGCGTTCAGCATCGGCCTCATGGTGCTGCTGGGGCTGCTGGCCGGCCGGCTCATCGGCCGCGAGTTCATCGGCACCCAGATCGGCATCAACGCGCTGCTGGTGCTCAGCCTCGGCCAGGGCTACGGGCTGGCCAGGTTCGAGGACACGCTCATCGGCGGCGCCGTCGGGTTCGCGGTGAACTGGCTGATCGTGCCGCCCAGCTTCACCCGTACGGCCTCCGCCGGCGTGGGCGACGTCGCGGAGGAGACCTCCGACCTGATCCTCCGGGTCCAGGCCGGCGTGCGGGCGGGCTGGGGGCCGGGGGACGCGCAGGAGTGGCTCGCCGAGGCGCGCCGGCTGTCCCGGAACATGGGGGAGCTCGCCGACAAGGTGGAGCAGGGCGAGGAGGCGGCCCGGCTGCATCCGCGGCACTCCCGGGACATCGAGCGGCTCGACCGGATCAGCGAGGCCACCGACTGTCTCGACCACGTCTGCCACCAGCTGCGCGGGGCCATCCGCGGCATCTCCGACCTGGCGCACTACGACGAGGACGAGCGCCGGGTCCGGCGCGGCACCGAGGCGCTGCCCGCGCCGCTCACCGAGACGCTCGGCGACATCGCGCGCGGCGTACAGGCCCTGGGCGACTGGCACTCGCCCACCCGCGACGAGAAGGCCGTGCTCACCCGGTTGCGCCAGGCGCGCGACGCGGCGCGGGTGGATCTGCGCGAGGCGCGCCGGCTGGCGCTGCGGTCCGCGGGCGACCCCGACGCGGGCTGGAAGGACCAGGTCCTCGCCGCGCTGGTGGACGCCTGCCGGCGCATGACGTACGAGCTCGACCCCGACCGCGGGCCGCACCGCAAGGCCTTCGAGACCGACGCGGACACCGCCGCCGCACCCCGGTGAACACCGAGGTGAGGATCACAGGAAGTGTGCCGGGAGCGATGATCGCGAGGCGGGGCGGTGACGCTAAGCTCCGGCCTCATGACCGCGTTCACTAGCCCGCTCCCGGCCGCCATCGACGAGCTGTGGGAGCGCCGTTCCGAGCTGAGCCCCGCCGACACCGAGGCGACGGCCGCGATCGTGTCCGCCGTCGATGAGATCGACATGGGTGAGGCCCGTGTGGCCTTCGTCGATCCCGAGACGGACCAGGTCGTCGTGGACGAACGCGCCAAGCGGGCGATCCTGTTGAGCTTCAAGGTGCTGCCGATGGTGCGCGCCCAGGTGGGCGACTTCCAGTATCACGACCGGGTGCCGCTGAAGACCCGGCTCGACGGGGTCCGCGTCGTGCCGGGGGCGATCGCCCGCTGGGGCGCGTACCTGGCGCCGAGCGTGGTGCTGATGCCGTCGTTCACCAACATCGGCGCGTACGTGGACGCCGGCACGATGGTCGACACCTGGGCGACGGTCGGCTCCTGCGCGCAGATCGGCAGGAACGTGCACCTGTCCGGCGGGGTCGGCATCGGTGGCGTGCTGGAGCCGGCCAACGCGGTGCCGGTGGTGGTGGAGGACGAGGCCTTCGTCGGCTCCCGGTCCATGGTGGTGGACGGCGCGCGGGTCCGGCGCGGCGCCAAGCTCGGCGCGGGGAGCGTGCTCACCAAGACCACCCGGGTGTACGACGCGGAGACCGGCGAGGAGCTGGAGCGCGGCGAGGCCCCGGCCTGGTCGGTGTGCGTGAACGGGACGCGGATGCGCGAGTTCCCGGGCGGGGAGTTCGGCATGCAGTGCCTGCTGGTGCTCAAGCGCCTCAAGGAGGGGGAGGAGCACGAGAAGCTCGCCCTCAACGACATCCTCCGCGACCACGGCCTCGGCGCTTAGGATCCCGCCTAGGAGTGGATGTCCAGGCCGTAGCGGACGGCCAG
Organism: Streptosporangiales bacterium; assembly: GCA_009380095.1. Classification (GTDB taxonomy): domain Bacteria; phylum Actinomycetota; class Actinomycetes; order Streptosporangiales; family Streptosporangiaceae; genus WHSL01. Next base: position 39,217 of record WHSL01000014.1, read on the forward strand.
CGCTGAGACGTCGAGGACGGTGCCGGAGAGGTGGCGTAGTTCGGGGTCGGTGGTGAGGGCCGCGACCACGCGGCCTACGCCCTCGGGGGACTGGGTGGCGGCCGGGTCGGTGAGGCGGACGGTGCGTGGCGTGCCCTCGGTCCGTACGTCGGCGGGGTGCAGGGCGACCGAGGCGACGCCCTGGCCCGCGAGCTGGGCGGCCACCGCCACGGCGAGCCGGTCGTCCGCCGCCTTGGCCACGCTGTACGGCACGTTGTCGCCGGCCCGGTGGCGGCGCCCCGCGTCGGCGGAGACGGTCACGATGAGGCTGCCGGGCGTGCGCATCAGCAGCGGCGACAGCACCACGGTGGTCACGTAGTGCGCGCGCACCGAGTCGAGCATGGAGTCCCACAGCACCAGCGGCTGCCGCCAGTACGGCAGGTCCCACTCGCGGACCGCCCCGGCGTGCCGCCGCCCGAACCCGCCCCACACGTTGTTGACCAGCAGCCCGAGCTCGCCCGCCTCGTCCTCCAGCCGCGCCGCGAGCCGCAGCACGTCCGTGTCGTCGCGGTGGTCGCAGCGGACCGGTATGCCGTGGCCGCCCGCGTCCCGTACGGCCCGGGCGGTCTCCTCCACCGTGCCGGGCAACGCGGTGGTCCGCGGGCCGGTGAGCGAGGACCGCCCGGTCACCCAGACCGTCCAGCCGGCCCGGCCGAGCGCGACCGCGATGCCCTTCCCGACGCCACGGCTGGCGCCGGTCACGAGCGCCATGTTCGAACTCATGTTCGAACGATAACGTCCGCCCGGACGTCTGGAAAGTCCCGTCCCATTCCGGACGCCCGATTTGGACGAACCTCCGAATCTGCCTGTGGTGACGGGATCCCGGCCCATCGCGACACACCCGGACAATCCGCTTCGGCCGGTGGCGTGGCCCCCGCGCCACTAGCCTGAGACGAGCCGCCCCGCCGACCAGCGGCCGACCCCGAAGAAAGGCTCGACACCGCCCTTATGGCTCCGAGGCTCAGCGTCGTCGTCCCGATCTACAACGTGGAGTCCTACCTCGAGGCCTGCCTCGCCTCGATCGCCTCTCAGTCGCTCCGCGAGCTGCAGATCGTCTGCGTGGACGACGGCTCCACCGACGCGAGCGCCGCGATCGCCGAGGACTTCGCCTCCCGCGACGCCCGCTTCACGGTGCTGCGCCGCCCCAACGCCGGGCTGGGCGCCGCGCGCAACGTGGGTGCCGCGCACGCGGACGGCGATTACCTGGCCTTCGCCGACTCCGACGACGTCGTGCCGGGCACCGCGTACGAGCTCATGATCGACACGCTGGAGACCACCGGGTCGGACTTCGCCACCGGCAACGTGCACCGGCTCTGGTCGTCCGGCATCGACCAGTCGCCCCTGCACCTGCGCCCGCTCGGCCGCGCCGCCCGGCTGCGCACCCACGTCACCCGCGACCGGCTGCTGCTCTACGACCGGCTCGCCCCCAACAAGGTGTTCCGCCGCCCCTTCTGGGACCGGCACCGGCTGGCCTTCCCCGAGGGCGTGCTGTACGAGGACATACCCGTCACCATCCCCGCCCACTTCCTCGCCGACAGCGTGGACGTGCTCAAGCAGCCGGTCTACTACTGGCGGCAGCGGGAGACCGCGGGAGACCTGTCCATCACCCAGCGGCGTACGGAGCCGGACGCCATCCGCGACCGGGTGGCGGCGGTGGATTCGGTCAGCCGATTCCTCGCGGACCGCGGGCCGTCGCACGCCCGCCACAAGCGCTGGTACGACGAGGTCGTACTCGACAGCGACCTGCGCATCTTCCTGAACATACTGCCGGACGGGGACGACGCGTTCCGCACGCTCTTCCTCGACCTGGCCAACGACTACCTGGACCGGATCGACCCCGGGCTGCTCGAGGCCATACCGAAGATGGCGCTCCGGCTGAAGTGGCAGCTGGTGCGCCGGCGGATGCTCGCCGAACTGCTGGAGGTGCTGCGGTTCGAGCGGTCGGAGGCCCCGCTGCACCTCACCCCCGGGCCGTTCCGCCGCTACGCGAAGTACCCGACCTGGGAGCGCCGCGCCGAGCTCGGCATCCCCAAGGAGACGTACCGGGTCCGCCGCGAGCTCGGCCTGCGCACCGGGGTGGACGCCGTCGACTGGGACGAGCGGTCAGGGCGGCTGGCGGTCACCGCGCACGGGCACATCGACCTGATCGGCGTGCAGCGCCGGTGGATGACGGGGAAGGCGGTGGCGCTCCGCGAGACGGGGCGGCGGCGGACGATCCTGCTCCCCGTACGGCAGCGCTTCACCCCCGACGTCACCGCGGCCTCCGGACAGGCCCGGTACAACTACGACTGGTCCGGGGTGCGGTTCGAGGTGGATCCGCGGCGGCTGCGGCGGCGCGGCCGGTGGGTGGACGGCACATGGAAGATCGCGCTCGGCACGCTCAGCCGTGGCGTGGCGCGTGCCGGGCCGCTGCGGCCCGGCCCTTCCGGGAGCGCCGCGCACCCGCCGTACCGGTACGTCGCGGACGGCGTGCGGATCGTCCCGCTGTACGAAAACGACACGCTGCGGCTGCGCGTGGAGAACGTCCGCGCCCTGGTCACCGGCTACCGGTTCGACGGCGACGCGGTGGTCCTGGAGGGCCGCTGCCGGGAGGTCTCCCCGGAGGGCGCGCTGCTGCGGCTCCGGCACCTCCGCGACGACCTGACCCGGGAGTATCCGGTGATATCCGGCGACGGCGCGCGGTTCACCGTACGGGTGCCGCAGGCCGACCTCGCCCGGGACGCCGACGTCGTGGACCGCGAGGTCCGGCACGGCGAGCGCGGCGACGAGAGCGCCTGGCGCACCCTGCTGGTGGCGGACGGGCGGGAGCACCGCCTCGTCGTGGCGGACGACGTGACCTGCGGGCGGCACGCCGTCCAGGGCAGGGACCGGGACGGGCGGGAGGTCGTGGTCCGGCGCTGCCGGCGCGGGTATCTCGAGCTCGCCGAGCGGTCCGTACGCGCGGTGATCGACTCCGCCGCCTGGACCGAGGCGGGGGAGCTGCGGCTGTCCGCCGCCTATCCGGTCCCCGACGGCACGCCGGTGCGCTGGGTGCTGCGCCGTACGGAACCGCACGCGGAGGTCGACTTCCCCGCACACGTCCGCGACGGCCGGTGCATCGCCACGCTCACCCCGGCCGCGGTGCCGTCGGTGGCCGGCACGCTGCCGCTGCCCGCCGGGCACTGGGACCTGCTGCTGGACCGTCCCGACCTGGCGGAGGAGCCGCTGCTCGCGCCCTCGTACGCACCCGGCACCCTGGCCACGCTGCCCGCCCGGGCGGAGACGGCCAGGCGCGGCTATGTACTGACGGACCGCGGCTACGACGAGCCCGCGCTGGAGGTCACCTCGGACCTGGGGCCGGGCGAGCGCGGGCCCTTCGCGCAGAAGCTGCTGCGCACCCGGACCTACCCGGAGCTGCGGAGCCTCCCGCTGCGGGACGCGGTGCTCTACGACAGCTACACCGGCAAGCAGTACTCCGACAGCCCGCGGGCGCTCCACGAGGAGCTACTCACCCGTGGCGGCGTACGGCTGGAGCACCTCTGGGCGGTGCGCGACCGGCAGGTCGAGCTGCCGGACACCGCCACGGGAGTGCGACTCTGGGGGCGCGAGTGGTACGAGGCGCTCGCCACCTGCCGCTACATCGTCACCAACGCCCACCTGCCGTCCTGGTTCCGCCGCAGGGAGGGGCAGGTCGTGGTGCAGTGCTGGCACGGCGCCCCGCTGAAGCGGATCGGCTTCGACATCGCCGACGTGCGCTTCGCCAACGCGGGGTATCTGGACAAGCTGGCCCAGGAGACGCGGAACTGGAGCTTCCTGGTCTCACCGAGCCGGTTCAGCACCCCGATCCTGCGGCGGGCGTTCCGGTACGAGGGGGAGATCCTCGAGTCCGGCTACCCGCGCAACGACCGGCTGTTCGCGCCCGAGCGGGAGGCGGCGGCGCGGCGGGTCCGCGAGCGGCTCGGAGTGCCCCCGGGCCGGCGGGTCGTGCTGTACGCCCCCACCTGGCGCGATGACCGCTTCTACGGCCCGGGCCGGTACCGGCTCGACCTGCACCTCGACGTGCCTGCCGCGCGGCGTGCGCTCGGCGAGGACCACGTACTGCTGGTCCGCGGGCACCCCAACACGGTGGACGGGCTTCCGGCCGACGACTCCGGGTTCCTCCGCGACGTCACCGGCTACCCCGACGTCGGCGAGCTGCTGCTGGCCGCGGACGTGCTGGTGACCGACTACTCCTCGCTGATGTTCGACTTCGCCGCCACCGGCAAGCCGATGATCTTCTTCGCGTACGACCTCGCGCACTACCGCGACGAACTGCGAGGCTTCTACCTGGACTTCCCCGCCGAGGCGCCGGGCCCGGTGGTCACCACCTCCACGGAGCTGATCGACGCGCTCCGCGCCGGCGACGACCTGGCCGCGCGGCACGCGGACGCGTACGCCTCCTTCGTCCGCCGCTACTGCGACCTCGACGACGGCACGGCCGCGGCCCGGGTCATCGACCGCATGCTCCGCTGACGACCCCGGGGAACGTCAGCCCGTGGTGAGCCAGGTGCGCATCCGCGCCTCGCAGTCCGCCACGGCGGACAGCTCCACGTACTCGCCGCGGGTGTGCGAGAGGCTCGGCTCGCCCGGCCCGTAGTTCACCGCGGGGATGCCCAGCTCGGCCATCCGCGCCACGTCCGTCCAGCCCAGCTTGGCCCGGGGCTCCCCGCCGACGGCTCCGGCGAAGGCGGCCGCGGCCGGGTGGCCGAGGCCGGGACGGGCGCCCGGGGCCCCGTCCACCACGGTCATTTCGAAGCCGGCGAACAGCTCGCGCAGGTACGCCTCCGCGTCCGCGAGCGAGCGGTCCGGCGCGAAGCGGTGGTTGACGGTGACCACGCATTCGTCGGGGATCACGTTCCCGGCCACCCCGCCGGAGATGAACACCGCGTTCAGGCCCTCGTGGTAGCGGAGCCCGTCCACCTCGGGGCGGCGCGGCTCGTACGCGCGCAGCACGTCCAGGATCGGCCCGGCCGCGTGGATCGCGTTCACCCCCATCCAGGACCTGGCGCTGTGCGCCCGCTCCCCGGTGGTCTTCACCTCGACCCGGATGGTGCCCTGGCAGCCGCCCTCGATGGTCGCCCCGGATGGCTCCATCAGCACGGCGAAGTCGGCGGCGAGCAGGTCGGGGCGGGTCCGCGCGATCCGCTTCAGCCCGTTGCGCGCCTCCTCGACCTCCTCGCAGTCGTAGAAGATGTACGTCACGTCGCGCACCGGCTCCGGCACGGTGGCCGCCATCCGCAGCTGGACCGCGACCCCGCTCTTCATGTCGCCGGTGCCGCAGCCGTACAGCCGCCCGTCCTCGACGCGCGAGGGCAGGTTGTCCGCGACGGGGACGGTGTCGATGTGTCCCGCGATCAGCACGCGCTCGGCGCGGCCGAGGTCCGTACGGGCCACCACGACCTCACCGTCGCGCTCCACCTTCAGGTGGTCGAGGGCGCGCAGCGCCTGCTCGATCGCGTCGGCCAGCCGCTTCTCGTTGCCGCTGACCGACTCGATGTCGACGAGTTGCGCGGTGAGGTCACCCGCGTCCTGGAAAAGATCGAGGCGCATGAGGGGAAAGCATATTCACGATCGGCCGCCCGGCGCCTCGTGGCCGGGCCCGCGGGTCGCCGGAGAGCCGCTCATCGGTTCAGCTGACGGGCGATGCCTCCGTGCGCCGCGGCCGCCCGCACGCCCGCGGATATGCGTGCGCGCGCGGCCCACACCTGCCGGTACGGCCCCCGCTCGCCGGCCCCCGGCTCCGCGGGCACCTCCACCACCAGCTGGTCGTAGGCGGAGCGGTCCAGCACGTGCCGCCGCCCGCCGGGCTCGCCCACCAGCGGCAGCGTGCGCAGCGCGGCGTGGTCGAGCTTGACCGGTACGGTCCCCTGGCAGTCGCGCGCCAGCAGGTCCCACCGCCCGGCGGGCAACGGGGTGCCGGCGAGTGTGTGCAGGCCGTGCAGGTCCAGGGTGCAGCCGAAGCCGTCCGGGGCCGCGACGGCGGGAAAGACGCGCTCGGCCTGCCCCTCCCGCGCCCGCAGCACCAGCTCGAACGGCCCGCTCCGCCCGGGGAACCGCCCGGCCAGGTCGAGCACCGGGCCGTCGCCCCAGGAGACGCAGGTGATGACGGGCCGTACGGCCCGCTCGGTGACGGACAGGTAGCCGTGCCGGGTGCGCTCCACCACGACCTGACGCTCGCCCGCCGGATACGCCCCCTCGGGCATGTCGTCGTCGGGGATCGGGCGCAGCGTGTCGCCGCCGACCACCAGCTCCGGCCGCCAGGCGTTCTCGTCCAGGTCGGCGTCGAGGTCGAGGCCGTGATCGCCGCCGGCGGGCACCCGGCGCCGCAGGTCGTCCAGCGGGATCGCGGCCCGCCAGACGGCGCCGTCCCGCTCCGCCGGATAGTCCCGGGTGGACCGGCTGCGTACGTTCCGCAGACGCAGCGTCAGGGCGCCCGTGGACGGCCTGGTCAGACGCCCCTCCACGGTGAGCATGCCGTCCGCGGCCCGGTGTCCGGTGACCGTGGCGGTCACCACCTCCACCCGGAGGCGCAGCGTCCCACCCGCATACATCGGGACGATCCGGACGCCGTCGGCGACCCGCCGGTACGGGGGATAGGCGCCGCGACTGGACGGGCCCGGCGGGAGCAGTCCACGGCGCAGCACGCCCCGGCTGAACACGGCGAGCGCGGGCTTCCACATCGTGTCCTGCCAGCGGCCGGCCACCCGCAGGTCCCGCGGGTCCACGGTGAGCGAGAAGCCGGCCCAGTCGTAGCGGTGCCGGGCGTCCGGCGCCGGTCGCGTCGCCTCCTCGTCGTACCGGGTCCGTACCGGCAACACCCGGACCCGCCGGCTGCCGGCGCGGCGCAGGCCGGCCACCTTCAGCGAGTCGCGGCGGCGGCGCAGCGACACGGCGTTGACGTGCGCGTAGCCGTTGACCTTCAGCAGCCCGCCCTCCCAGGACACGTCCGTGACCCGGGTGCGCAGCGCCAGCTCGGAGCGGAGCCGGTACACGTGCCGCGGCACGCCCAGCTCCGGGTCCTCGAAGTACGGGTACGCCGCGTACAGCCGGCCGCGGCGGCGCACCGTGGGGATGCTCTCGCCGCGGCGCTCGTACGCGAGCACCTCGAGCAGCTCCGGCAGCCGCCGCCGCGCCACCAGGTGCCACTTCAGCCGCATGATCGCGGGCAGCTCGTCCACCACGCCCGGAGCCACCTGGGCCAGGAACTCCGAAGCCAATTCGAGGAAGAGGTGCCGGAACGCGGCGTCCGCCTCGGGCAGCACGTTCAGGAAGATCCGGATGTCGCTGCCCAGCGCGACCGCGTCGTAGGCCCGCTTGTGCCTTCTGTAGCGGTGGCCGCGAGTGGCGAGGAACCGGCTGACGCGGGTGACCGCGCCGATCCGGTCCCGTACGGCCTGCGGCTCGGTCCGGCGCTGCGTGATCGACCGGGCCGCGCCGTTCGCGCCGACCCGCTGCCGCCAGTAGTAGACGGGGCGGTCCACCACGTCCACGCTGCGGGCCAGGAAGTGCGCGGGGATGGTGACGGGTATGTCCTCGTACAGCACGCCCTCGGGGAAGGCCAGCCGGTGCCGGTCCCAGAAGGAGCGGCGGAACACCTTGTTGGGGGCGAGCCGGTCGTAGAGCAGCAGCCGGTCGCGGGTGACGTGGGTGCGCAGCCGGGTGCGGCCGAGCGGCTTGCGGTGCATCGGGGACTGGGTGAGGCCGTCGCTGCCGAGCAGCCGTACGTTCCCCGTGGCGAAGTCCGAACCGGTCTCGTCGAGGCGGCCGGCCAGCAGCTCGTACGCGTGCTCCGGCACCACGTCGTCGGAGTCGGCGAACGCCAGGTACGTGCCGGTCGCGTACCGGGTGCCGGTGTTGCGGGCCGCGCCGAGGCCGGCATTGGCCTGCCGGATCAGGCGGAACCGCGGATCGCGCCGGGTGTAGGCCTCGGCGATGAGGCCGCTGTTGTCGGTGGAGCCGTCGTCCACCATGACGACCTCGAGGTCCGTCAGCGACTGCGCGGCGAGCGAGTCGAGGCAGGCCTCGAGGTAGGGGGCGACGTTGTGGATGGGTACGACGACGCTGAGCCGAGGGGCCATGGCAAGGTCGGGACCTTTCGCGGGCGGTCTCGGCGAACCGTGGGACGACGCCGGGTGGATACGGTCGCCTGCAATAGGGACGCCTCGGGCCCGAAAAGCGTTTACCCGGACTTCATGGCGCGCGTGCTCACCTGGACGCTTCGCTCGCCGTAGTCGCTACCGTGGGGGGCATGACCCCCCGATCGACGTCGCGCATCCGCCGCGCGGGGCCGCTGACCCTGCGAGGTAAGGCCATCCCGTCCACGACCACCGACCAGCGGCTGCTCGACGGCCGCGGGCCGAGCGACTGGGTGCACACCGACCCCTGGCGGGTGCTGCGGATCCAGGCGGAGTTCGTCGAGGGGTTCGGCTTCCTGTCCGAGCTCGGCTCGGCCGTCAGCGTCTTCGGCTCCGCCCGGGTCGAGCCGGGCGACCCCTTCTATGAGAAGGCCGAACGCATGGGCCGGGCGCTCGCCGAGGCCGGCTACGCGGTGATCACCGGGGGCGGGCCGGGCCTGATGGAGGCGGCCAACAAGGGCGCCCAGGAGGGCGGCGGGCTGTCCGTCGGGCTCGGCATCGAGCTGCCGTTCGAGGAGCGGCTCAACGAGCATCTCGACATGGGGCTCTCGTTCCGGTACTTCTTCGTGCGCAAGACCATGTTCGTCAAGTACGCGCAGGCATTCGTCGTGATGCCGGGCGGCTTCGGCACGCTGGACGAGCTGTTCGAGGCGATCACGCTGGTGCAGACCGGCAAGGTCACCCGCTTCCCGGTGGTGCTCGTCGGCAGCGAGTACTGGCGCGGGCTCTTCGACTGGATCCGGGGCACGCTGCTGGCCGAGGGCAAGATCTCGCCCGGCGACGTGGACCTGATGCAGCTCGTCGACGAGCCCGAGGAGGTCATCGCGATCATCCGGGAGGCGCACCGGGAGGCGGAGCGGCGGCTCCGTGAGGGGGAGCCCGCCGCGGAGGCCGGGGCCAACGGCGCGGCCGACGATCAGGAGGGGCTCGCCGACTCGCAGCGCGGCGGGGGCATGGGGTGACCGGTTCCGACTCAACCGACTCATCCCTGCGGATCTGCGTCTACTGCGCGTCCGGGCAGCACATCGAGGAGAAGTACCTGAGGCTCGCCGCCGAGGTCGGCACGGAGCTGGCCCGGCGGGGGCACACGCTGGTCAGCGGGGGCGGGTCGATCTCCTGCATGGGGGCCGTCGCGCGGGCCGCCCGGGCCGGCGGGGCCCGTACGGTCGGCGTGATCCCGCAGGCCCTGATGGACCTCGAGGTCGGGGACCGCGAGGCGGACGAGCTGATCGTCACCCCGGACATGCGCAGCCGCAAGGCCGAGATGGACCGGCGCAGCGACGCGTTCCTCGTGCTCCCGGGTGGTATCGGCACGCTCGAGGAGCTGTTCGAGATCTGGACCGCGCGGGTGCTCGGCATGCACGGGCGGCCGATCGCGCTGCTGGACCCGTACGGGCTGTTCGACCCCCTCAGAGAGCTGATGAACCGCCTCTACGAGGAGCGGTTCGTCCGCCCCGGCACGTTCGACGCCGTCACCTGGACCGGCTCCCTCACCGAGGCCTTCGACCGCCTCGAACGAGGCGCCCGCCGCCCCCTCATCCCCACCCCCGAAGAAATCCTCGAATCCGAACCCTGACCCCCAAGATCAACAAATTGGGGGAAGGAATTTGTAGAAGAAACCCCAGGTCGCGCCTGCAAAATTTTTCCCCCAATTTGTTGATCTTGGGGGTCAGGCGAGGCCGCGGCGGGAGACGGCGGGGGGACGGTCGCCGCGGACGGCGGCGATCAGGTCGAGGGCCTGGCGGATCTCGTACGGGTGGGCGGTGGCGAAGGCCCGGGCGCCGAGCCAGGCGCAGACGCTCGCCGCGGCGATCGCCTCGGTGACGCCGCCGGCCGCGTCGACGTCGACGAGTACGGGCCAGCCGTCCGCGACGAGCATGCGCAGCCGCGCCGCGCCGGGCAGGCCGCCGGCGTCGTACACGATCCCGTCCGGACGCGCCCCGGCCGCCAGCGCCGCCGCCGGATCCGCCGTCAGCAACCCCGCCCCGGTGCGCCGCGCCGCCTCCGGGTCGCGGGTCAGATCCGCCCCGGGGGCGGCGAGCCCCTCGTCCGGGGTGCCGGGTGGTGCCAGCACGATGAGGTCCGTGGGGGCGAAGACCCTCCGGCCGAGTCGGAGAACTTCCGCCATCAGTTCGGCCTCACCTTCGGTGTCTGGTTCGCTGGCATGTGTTCGATCGTGGCACGATCGAGGAATGCTCGTCGTGCTGCTCGGAGTGGCCGCCCTCGCCGTGCTCGTCGGTGTCGTCGTGGTCGCGGTCGGCCGCGGAGGCCAGATGGCCGATTTCGCGCCGGATTACCCCTCGGTGGAGCTGCCCACCCAGCGTCCCATCGCGGGCACCGACGTGGCGCTCATGCGGCTGCCGCTGAGCCTGTGGGGCTACCACGTGCGGGCCGTGGACGAGGCGCTGCGCCGGGTCGCGTTCGCGCTGTCCGAGCGCGACAGCCGCATCGCCACGCTGGAGCAGCGCATCATCGAGCTGCGCGGGCCCCGGACGTCGTGGGAACCCGAGCGCCGCGAAGCCGAGGCCACGGCCATGATGGAGCCCGAGACCAAGATCGAGCCCAAGCCCAACACCGAGTCCGAGCACAACACCGAGCCCAAGACTCGGACCGAGCCCGCCGCGGACTCCTCCCACGAGGACACGCCCGGCAACCCCGCGCCCGGCAACCCCGCGCCCGGCAACCCCGCGCCCGGCAACCCCGCGCCCGGCAACGCCACGCCCGGCAACGCCACGGGTGAACGGCCCACGGTTGACAGGCCCCCGGCCGACAGGCCCACCGCCGGCCGGCCCACGGCCGACAAGGGCACCTCCGGCAGAGACGCCGGCGAGACGGAGACCGGGTGAGCCGGGGGACGCTGGCCGTCGCCGTCGTGGCCGCGGCCCCCGTCGAGGACGCCTGGCGCGTGCTCGTGGACTGGCCGCGGCACGCCGAGTGGATGTTCCTCACCACGGCCGAGGGCGGGGACAAGGAGGGCGACGTCATCGTGGCCCGTACGGGCCTCGGGCCGATCGGCTTCAC
>WHSL01000139.1 GCA_009380095.1 Streptosporangiales bacterium
ACCTCGCAGCGGGAGACCGTGCAGGTACGGCTCACGGAGACCGACGGCCGCGACGCGGTCCTGCTCGGCCCCGCCACCGACCCACGCCTCGGCGACGCCCACCGCGGGGACATCCACCGCGGGGACGCCAACCGCGGGGACGCCCACCCAGGGGACGCGCACCCAGGGGACGCGCACCCAGGGGACGCGCAGCGAGGCGGCGCGCATCAAGGCGGCGCGCACCAGGCCGACACGCACCGAATCGACCGGCCCGCCGGCCGACCGGAACCCGGCCAACAGGAACCCGGCCAACAGGAAGCCGACCGGCCCGGGGAGGCCGCCCGATGAACCGTCACCTCATCTCCGCCGCCGACCTGAGCCGCGACGACGCCCTGCTCGTCCTCGACACCGCCGCCGAGCTCGCGCAGATCGGCGGCCGGTCCATCAAGAAGCTCCCCACGCTGCGCGGCCGCACCGTGGTCAATCTCTTCTTCGAGGACTCCACCCGCACCCGGATCTCCTTCGAGGCGGCGGCCAAGCGCCTCTCCGCGGACGTGATCAACTTCTCCGCCAAGGGCTCCAGCGTCTCCAAGGGCGAGAGCCTCAAGGACACCGCACTCACCCTGCAGGCCATGGGCGCCGACGGGGTGGTCATCCGGCACCACGCCTCCGGCGCACCGCTGACCCTCACCCAGTGGGTGGAGGGCAGCGTGATCAACGCCGGCGACGGCACGCACGAGCACCCCACCCAGGCCCTGCTGGACGCCTACACGATGCGGGAGCGGCTGGGCCGGCTGGAGGGCCTTCGCGTGACCATCGTCGGCGACGTCCTGCACAGCCGCGTGGCCAGGTCCAACGTGGCGCTGCTGCACACCCTTGGCGCCGAGGTCACGCTCGTCGCCCCGCCCACGCTGCTGCCGGTGGCGGTCGGCTCCTGGCCCTGTGAGATCGACTACGCCCTCGACGCCGTGCTGCCCAAGACCGACGTGGTGATGATGCTGCGGGTGCAGCGCGAGCGCATGAGCGCCGCGTTCTTCCCCAGCGCCCGCGAGTACAGCCGCCGCTACGGCCTCGACCGCGACCGGCTCGGGCGGATGCCCGAGCACGCCATCGTGATGCACCCCGGCCCGATGAACCGGGGCATGGAGATCGCCGCCGAGGTGGCCGACTCGCCGCGCTCCACCATCGTCGACCAGGTCGGCAACGGCGTCAGCGTCCGGATGGCGGTCCTGTATCTGCTGCTCGGCGGCGCGAGCCCGGCCATCGGCGGCGACCAGCGCGAGGGGGAGCTATGACCCATCTGATCAAGGGCGTACGGATCACCGGCGACGAGCCCACGGACGTGCTGATCAAGGACGGGCTGATCGCCGAGACCGGCCGCGGTCTGGACGCCGAGGGCGCCGAGGTGCTCGACGCGGACGGCCTGATCGCGCTGCCCGGCCTGGTGGACCTGCACACGCACCTGCGCGAGCCGGGCCGCGAGGACGCGGAGACCGTCGCGACCGGCACCGCGGCGGCGGCCCTCGGCGGCTTCACCGCTGTGCACGCGATGGCCAACACCGAGCCGGTGGCGGACACCGCCGGCGTCGTCGAGCAGGTCTGGCGGCTCGGCGCCGAGGCGGGGCACTGCGACGTGCGCCCGGTCGGCGCGGTCACGGTCGGCCTCGCCGGGGAGCGGCTCGCCGAGCTGGGCGCGATGGCCGAGTCCGTGGCGGCCGTACGGGTCTTCTCCGACGACGGCATGTGCGTCTCCGACGTGCTGCTGATGCGCCGCGCGCTGGAGTACGTGAAGGCGTTCGACGGGGTGGTCGCCCAGCACGCGCAGGAGCCGCGGCTGACCGAGGGCGCGCAGATGAACGAGGGCGAGGTCTCCGGCAGGCTCGGCCTGACCGGCTGGCCCGCGGTCGCCGAGGAGGCGATCATCGCCCGGGACTGCCTGCTCGCCGCGCACGTCGGCTCCCGGCTGCACATCTGCCACGTCTCCACGGCGGGTTCGGTGGAGATCCTGCGCTGGGCGAAGAGCAAGGGCTGGCAGGTGACCGCCGAGGTCACCCCGCACCACCTGCTGCTCACCGACGACCTGGTGGAGGGCTACGACCCGATCTACAAGGTCAACCCGCCGCTCCGTACGGCCGAGGACGTGACGGCCCTGCGCGAGGCCCTGGCCGAGGGCATCATCGACGCCGTGGCCACCGACCACGCGCCGCACTCGGTCGAGGACAAGGAGACCGAGTGGCCCGCCGCGGCCATGGGCATGCTCGGCCTGGAGACCGCGCTGGCCGTGGTGCAGCGCACCATGGTGGACACCGGCCTGCTCGACTGGGCCGGGGTGGCGGACCGGATGGCGTACCGGCCCGCCGCGATCGGCCGGGTGGCCGGCCACGGTCACCCGCTGCGGCCCGGCGCCCCCGCAAGCCTGACCCTGTACGACCCCGCCGCGCCCGTCACCGTGGACCCGGCGAACCTGGCCTCCAAGAGCGGCAACACCCCGTACCGGGGCATGACGCTCCCGGGCCGCGTCGTCGCCACGCTCCTGCGCGGCGTCCCCACCGTCTCCGAAGGAAAGCTCCAGTGACCACCACGACCCCGGCCATCCTCGTCCTGGAGGACGGGCGCACCTTCCACGGCACCTCCTACGGCGCCGAGGGCGAGACGTTCGGCGAGATGGTGTTCACCACCGGCATGACCGGCTACCAGGAGACGCTGACCGACCCGTCGTACCACCGGCAGATCGTCGCGATGACCGCGCCCCACATCGGCAACACCGGCGTGAACGACGAGGACCTCGAGTCCAAGCGCATCTGGGTGGCCGGCTACGTGGTGCGCGAGCCGTCCCGTACGGTCTCCAGCTGGCGCGCCGTGCGCAGCCTCGACGAGGAGCTCAAGCGGTACGGCGTCGTGGGCATCGCGATCACCGGCACCCGCGCGCTGACCCGGCACGTACGGGACCGCGGCGCCATGCGCGCGGCGATCAGTACCAAGGAGACCGACCCGCGGCGGCTGCTCGAGCGGGTGCTGGAGAGCGAGTCCATGGTCGGGGCGAACCTCGCGCCGCAGGTCAGCACCACCGAGCCGTACGTGGTCCCCGCCCAGGGCGCGACGAGATACCGGGTCGCCGCCGTCGACCTCGGTATCAAGGCCATGACGCCGGAACTGATGGCCCAAAGGGGCTGCGAGGTGCACGTGCTGCCCGCCACCGCCACCATCGACGACGTCCTGAACGTCGACCCGGACGGCGTGTTCTTCGCCAATGGCCCCGGCGACCCCGCCGAGGCCGGCTACGCGGTGGAGACCATGCGCGGCGCGCTCGACTCGGGGAGACCCGTGTTCGGCATCTGCTTCGGCAACCAGGTGCTGGGCCGTGCGCTCGGCCTGGGCACGTACAAGCTGCGGTTCGGCCACCGCGGCGTGAACCAGCCGGTCAAGGACCTGGCCACGGGGAAGGTGCACATCACCGCGCACAATCACGGCTTCGCGGTGGACGCGCCGGTCGGGCAGGTCTTCGACACGCCGTTCGGCCGCGCCGAGGTCAGCCACGTGGATCTGAACGACGACGTCGTCGAGGGGCTGCGGCTGCTCGACCGGCCGGCGTTCAGCGTGCAGTACCACCCGGAGGCCGCGGCCGGCCCGCACGACGCCGCCGGCCTGTTCGACAGGTTCTGTGAGCTCATGGACACCGGAGGCAAGCCGTGACGGAGGGCTTTACCGACCACGAGCAGGAGCGCACCGCGATCCCGGCCGATCCCAACGACGGGGTCGCGCCGCCGGAGTCGCCCCGGCAGCTGCTCTTCGTGATCGCCGGACTCGTCGCGTTCATGACGCTGATGGGCATCGTCGCCCTCGCCGTCGCGAGCGCAGGATAGGAAGCCACGACCAACCGATGCCTCGTCGCACCGATCTGAAATCCGTCCTGGTGATCGGCTCCGGGCCGATCGTCATCGGCCAAGCCGCCGAGTTCGACTACTCCGGTACGCAGGCCTGCCGGGTGCTGAAGTCCGAGGGCCTGCGGGTGATCCTGGTCAACTCCAACCCGGCCACGATCATGACGGACCCGGAGATGGCCGACGCCACGTACGTGGAGCCGATCACTCCGGACATCGTCGAGAAGATCATCGCCAGGGAGCGGCCGGACGCGCTGCTGCCCACGCTGGGCGGCCAGACCGCGCTGAACACCGCCGTCGCGCTGCACGAGTCGGGCGTACTGGACAAGTACGGCGTCGAGCTGATCGGCGCCAACATCGACGCCATCCAGTCCGGTGAGGACCGCGACAAGTTCAAGAAGATCGTTGCCGGCATCGGCGCGGAGTCGGCCCGCTCCAGGATCTGCCACTCCATGGAGGACTGCCTGGCGGCGGCCGCCGAGCTGGGCTATCCGGTCGTGATCCGGCCGTCCTTCACGATGGGCGGCGCCGGCTCCGGCTTCGCACACGACGAGGCGGACCTGCGCCGGATGGCCGGACAGGGGCTGCAGCTCTCGCCCACCACCGAGGTGCTCCTGGAGGAGTCCATCCTCGGCTGGAAGGAGTACGAGCTGGAGCTGATGCGCGACAAGCACGACAACGTCGTGGTCGTGTGCTCCATCGAGAACGTGGACCCGATGGGCGTGCACACCGGCGACTCGGTCACGGTCGCGCCGGCCATGACCCTCACCGACCGCGAGTACCAGCACCTGCGCGACATCGGCATCGCGGTGATCCGCGCGGTCGGGGTGGACACCGGCGGCTGCAACATCCAGTTCGCGGTCGACCCCGAGGACGGCCGGGTCGTCGTCATCGAGATGAACCCGCGCGTGTCGCGCTCCTCGGCGCTGGCCTCCAAGGCCACCGGCTTCCCGATCGCCAAGATCGCCGCGCGGCTGGCCGTGGGCTACACGCTGGACGAGATCCGCAACGACATCACCCAGGAGACCCCGGCGAGCTTCGAGCCCGCGCTCGACTACGTCGTGGTCAAGGTGCCGCGGTTCGCGTTCGAGAAGTTCCCCGGCGCGGACGCCGGCCTCACCACGCACATGAAGTCGGTGGGGGAGGCGATGGCCATCGGCCGCAACTTCTCCGAGGCGTTCAACAAGGCGCTGCGCTCGCTGGAGCGCAAGGGCTCGTCGTTCTCCTGGACGGGGGAGCCGTCCGCCAAATCGGAGGCGCTGGCCGCGGCGGCCGCGCCGTCCGAGGGCCGCTACCTGGCGGTCATGGACGCGCTGCGGGCCGGGGCCACGGTCGCCGAGCTGTACGCGGCCACCCGCATCGACCCGTGGTTCCTCGACCACTTCGCCGGGCTGAACGACATCGCCCGCGAGCTGGCAGAAGCCGGGGACGCGGTGCCCGAGCCGCTGCTCCGCGAGGCCAAGCGGCACGGCTTCTCCGACGCGCAGATCGCCGCCATCCGCGGCGTGTCCGAGCAGGTCGTACGGGAGCTGCGGCACAGCCTCGGCATCCGCCCGGTGTATCTGACCGTGGACACCTGCGCCGCGGAGTTCGAGGCGCACACGCCGTACCTGTACTCCAGCTACGACGAGGAGACCGAGGTCCCCACGGGCACCCGGCCCAAGGTGATCATCCTCGGCTCCGGCCCGAACCGCATCGGCCAGGGCGTGGAGTTCGACTACTCCTGCGTGCACGCCTCCTTCGCCCTGCACGACGCGGGCTACGAGACCGTCATGGTCAACTGCAACCCGGAAACCGTATCGACCGACTACGACACCAGCGACAGGCTCTACTTCGAGCCGCTCACGCTGGAGGACGTACTGGAGGTCGTACACGCCGAGCAGGAGACCGGCCCGGTCGCCGGGGTGATCGTGCAGCTCGGCGGGCAGACTCCGCTCGGCCTGTCGCAACAGCTCAAGGACGCGGGCGTGCCGATCGTCGGCACGAGCCCGGAGAGCATCCACCTCGCCGAGGACCGCGGCTCCTTCGGCCAGGTGCTCGCCGAGGCCGGGCTGGCCGCGCCCAAGCACGGCACCGCGACCATGTTCGAGCAGGCCAAGACGATCGCGGACGAGGTCGGCTACCCGGTGCTGGTGCGGCCGTCGTACGTGCTCGGCGGGCGCGGCATGGAGATCGTCTACGACGAGACGCGGCTCGCCACCTACATCGAGGAGTCCACCGAGATCGGCCCGGACCGCCCGGTGCTGGTGGACCGCTTCCTCGACGACGCCATCGAGATCGACGTTGACGCCCTGTACGACGGCGAGGACCTCTACCTCGGCGGCGTGATGGAGCACATCGAGGAGGCCGGCATCCACTCCGGCGACTCGGCGTGCGCGCTGCCGCCGATCACGCTCGGCGGGCACGACATCAAGCGGCTGCGCGCCGCCACCGAGGCCATCGCGCGCGGGGTGGGCGTGCGCGGGCTGATCAACATCCAGTTCGCGCTGGCCGCGGGCGTGCTGTACGTGCTGGAGGCGAACCCGCGGGCCTCCCGTACGGTCCCGTTCGTGTCCAAGGCCACCGCGGTGCCGCTGGCCAAGGCCGCGGCCCGGATCATGCTCGGCGAGACCGTGGCGGGGCTGCGGGCGAGCGGCATGCTGCCGTCCACCGGCGACGGCGGCACGCTGCCGCTGGACGCGCCGATCGCGGTCAAGGAGGCGGTGCTGCCGTTCAACCGGTTCAGTGGCGTGGACATCGTGCTGGGCCCGGAGATGCGCTCCACCGGCGAAGTGATGGGCATCGACGAGTTCTTCGGCACCGCGTACGCCAAGTCGCAGGCCGCCGTGTACGAGATGCTCCCCACCGCGGGCACCGTCTTCGTCTCGGTCGCCAACCGCGACAAGCGCGGCATGATCTTCCCCGTGAAACGCCTCGCCGACCTGGGCTTCGAGATCCTCGCCACGTCCGGCACGGCGGAGGTCTTGCGCCGCAACGGAGTGATCGCCAAGGTTGTCCGCAAGCACAGCCAGGGGCCAGGACCGGACGGGGAGCCGACGATCGTCCAGCTCATCCACGACGGCGCCGTCGACCTCATCGTCAACACGCCGTTCGGCGCGCCCGGCCAGTCGGGACCACGGCTGGACGGCTACGAGATCCGTACGGCGGCGGTGCTGCGCGGCGTGCCCAGCGTGACCACGGTGCAGGGGCTGGCCGCGGCCGTACAGGGCATCGAGGCCATCGCGCGCGGCGAGGTCGGGGTGCGCTCGCTGCAGGAACACGCCCGTATGCTGCGTGGCGACACGCTCGCCGGAGGCCCCGGTCAGGGCCGGGGGACAGGAGGAGACGCCGTTTCGTGAGAGACGTCAGGCCGGTCCAGACGCGCGGCCCGGTGCTCACCGTACGCCGGGTCGACAGCTACCACGCCCTGTCCGTGGTGGCCCCCGGCATCGCGGAGCGCTTCCGGCCCGGCCAGTTCGTCACGGTCGCGGTGGGCGGCGAGCGCTCCTCGATGGTCACCGCCCGGCCGTTGCACGTGCACGACGTCAAGTCCGACTACGGCGGCACCGTGGAGTTCGTCTTCGAGGCCACCGGCCCCGGCCTGACCTGGCTCGCCGAGCGCCGGCCGCGCGACCTGCTGGATGTGGTGGGGCCGCTGGGCCGGCCGTTCCCGCTGCCCCGCGACGCGGTGAACTGCGTGCTCGTCGGCGGCGGGTACGGCAGCGCGCCGCTGTTCTCGCTCGCCCACACGCTGCGCCGCCGCGGCTGCCGGGTGGACTTCGTGCTCGGCGCCGCCGACGCGGGCCGGGTGTTCGGCACGCTCACCGCCCGCCGGGTCGCGGAGACCGCCACGTTCACCACCGGCGACGGCTCGCTCGGCGTACGCGGCCGGGTCACCGACGTGCTCCCGCAGGTCATCGTGGACTCCCGGGCCGACGTGCTGTACGCCTGCGGCCCCATGCCGATGCTCCGCGACTGCACCGCGATCGCCATGAAGTACGAGATCCCCGCCCAGGTGGCGGTGGAGGAGTCCATGGCCTGCGGCACCGGCGTCTGCATGACCTGCGTGCTCCCGGTGATCGGGGACGACGGGGTGACCCGGATGGCGCGGGCCTGCACCGACGGGCCGGTGTTCCGCGGGGAGCGGATACGGTTCGACGACGTCGGCACGATTCCGTACGACGCGCTGGGTGCGCCCGGCTGGAAGCCCGGCCCGGACGCGGCCGGCACGGCCCGGGGCGCGTAGGCGGGTGAGCGACCTGTGAGCGCCCTCATGAGCACGGCGATCGGCCGGTTGGAGCTGCCCAATCCGATCATGACCGCGTCCGGCTGCGCCGCCTCCGGGCGTGAGCTCGCCCGGTTCTTCGACGTGTCCAAGGCCGGCGCGATCGTCACCAAGTCCGTACTGCTGCGGCCGCACGCCGGCCGGCCCACGCCACGCATGGCGGAGACGCCGAGCGGCCTGCTCAACGCGATCGGCCTGCAGGGGCCCGGGGTGGACGTGTTCCTGCAGCGGGACCTGCCGTGGCTGCTGTCCCGCGGCGCGCGGGCCGTGGTCTCCATCGCGGGGGGCGGCGACGAGGAGTACGCGGAGCTGGCGATCCGGCTGTCCGAGGCGCCAGGGGTGGGCGCCATCGAGATCAACCTGTCCGTGCCGAACGTGGCGTCCCGGGGCGGCCGCGACTTCGCCTGCGACGCGCGCGCGGCCGCGGCCGTGGTGAACGCCGTACGGAGCCGGGCCCGGTACGACGTGCCGGTCCTGGCCAAGCTCTCCCCGGACGTGACCGACATCGTGGCGGTGGCGCACGCCTGCGCCGACGCCGGCGCGGACGGCCTCACCATGATCAACACGCCGCGCGGCATGGCCATCGACACGACGACGCTGCGCCCCGTGCCGGCGGGCGGGCCGGGCGGACTGTCCGGACCCGCCGTACGGCCGATCGCGGTGGACTGCGTGTTCCGGGTGCACGAGGCGCTGCCGGAGCTGCCCATCGTCGGGGTCGGCGGCGTGACCTCGGGTCTCGACGCGCTGGAGCTGGTCCTCGCGGGCGCCCGCGCGGTCCAGGTGGGGACCGCCATCTTCGCGGACCCGTCCGCACCCCTGCGCATCCTGCGGGAGCTTGAAGAGGCCTTGGACGGGCATGGAATCGACCGGCTGTCCGACGCCGTGGGGCTCGCCCACCGGCCGCCCGGGACCGTCGGCGTGATGCGGCTGGGCGAGTCCCGGCGGAGGGTGGACTTCGATGACCGTCATTGAGCCGTCCGAGGGAAAGGCCGGAACCGTGCCCGCTCCGATCGCCGTCGCGCTCGACGCACCGGACCTGGAGACCGCCGCGCGCTGGGCCACGCTGGTGACCCCGCACGTCAGCACGGTCAAGGTCGGGCTGGAGCTGTATCTGCGGTACGGACCCGAGGTGGTGGCCAGCGTCCGTGGAGCCAGCGGGGTGAAGATCTTCCTGGACCTCAAGCTGCACGACATCCCGGCCACCGTGGCGGGCGCGACGCGGGCGGTCGCCCGTACGGCGCCCGCGTATCTCACCGTGCACGCCGCCGGTGGGGCGCAGATGGTGGAGGCCGCGGTGGAGGCGGCCGACGAGACCGGGCCGGAGACGAAGATCACCGCAGTGACCGTTCTCACCTCTTTGAGCGAGCCCGACCTGGCCGCGATCGGCCTCGCCGGGCCGGCGTCGGAGGCGGCTCGGCGGCTCGCCGGGCTGTCCGTCGAGGCGGGGGCGCGGGCGATCGTGTGCTCGGCGCACGAGGTGGCGGCCATCCGGTCCGAGGTGGGGCCGGAGATCACCTTGATCACGCCGGGCGTACGGCCCAGTGGCTCGGACTCTCAGGACCAGGCGCGGGTCGCGACGCCGGAGGAGGCCCTGAAGGCCGGTGCGGACCTGCTGGTCATCGGGCGGCCGATCACCCGGGCGGCCGACCCCGGGGCCGCCGCGGCGGCCATCGCGGCCGCGCTCCGGCGGAGCTGAGCCCGTTTCGGGCGGCCCCCCGACGGCCGTCCGTTGATGGCCGTCCGTGGTCGAAAAATCGGTGCCGGGCGATTCCGGGTGTCGAGAGTTTGTCCGAGCGACTTTCGCAGACGGGCACATTCCGATGGCTCCGGGGACGGAATCCTCGTTCTTATGGGGGTTTTGAGTCGCCGTTTCTTGCCGTTTTCGGACGCGGCCCGCGCGGGCCGGGGCGTACGGTGTGCGTCCCGCGTCGCGGTGGGGGCCGCCCCCGGCGTGGCCTCGTCGGGTACGCTCGGCGACGCCGAGTTGGCTGCTCAGCGTGCTCGCACCGTCGCGGAAAGTGACAATTGTGGCTTTGTGGCGCCTGATGTGCGGGTTTACGTTGCCGTGAAGGGGTTCGAACTACTAACTTGCCCTGGCGTCCGACACCGTCGATCGAAGAAATACGAGGTGACCCGGCGTGGCGCTTCCGCCTCTCACCCCCGAACAGCGCGCGGCAGCCCTTGAGAAGGCTGCAAAGGCCAGAAAAGAGCGGGCCGAGGTCAAGAACCGGCTCAAGCACGGCAACACCTCCCTCGCCAAGGTCCTGGGCGAGGGCCAGACCGATGACGTCATCGGCAAGATGAAGGTGTCCGCTCTGCTCGAGTCCCTGCCCGGTGTGGGTAAGGTCCGGGCCAAGCAGATCATGGAGCGGCTGGGCATCGCCGAGTCCCGGAGGGTCCGGGGCCTGGGCGCCAACCAGCAGGCCGCCCTCATGCGCGAGTTCGGTGGAGACAGCAAGTCCTGACAACCGCTGTGAAGGACGGGGGATGATGGCCGACGTGCCCGCGAGAAACGGGGCCGAAGGTTCCTCCGGTGTATCCCGACCAGCCACATGGCCGAACCGCCTGACGGTGCTCTCCGGGCCGTCCGGGGTCGGTAAGAGCACGGTCGTCGCCGAGATCCGCCGGTCACATCCCGAGGTGTGGCTGTCGGTCTCGGCGACGACGCGCGCTCCACGTCCCGGCGAACGGGACGGCCGCGAGTACCACTTCGTCGACGACACGGAGTTCGACCGGCTCATCGAGGCCGGCGAACTGCTCGAGTGGGCGGAGTTCGCGGGCAACCGCTACGGCACCCCCAAGACCCCGGTGGAGCAGCGGCTCGCCGCGGGACATCCGGTGCTGCTGGAGATCGACCTGCAGGGCGCCCGTCAGGTACGGGCCGCCATGCCCGGCGCGCTCCTCGTCTTCCTCTCCCCGCCGAACTGGGAGGAACTGGTCCGCCGCCTCGTCGGCCGCGGCACCGAGCCCCCCGAGGTCCGGGAGCGCCGGCTCGAGGCCGCGCGCGTGGAGCTCGCCGCCGAGCCGGAGTTCGACGTGACCCTCACCAACACGTCCGTCAACGATGTGGTCAATGAACTGCTATCTTTGATGGTCACGCCCACACCACACTGACCCGCCCGCTGTCGCACGCGCCTGAGCGCGTGCCGAAGCGCCCGGGAAGGCCGATCCGCAGGAGAAGACGACACGTGGCCAAGGCAGGTTCGCAGCCCCTCGCCGAGGGCATCACCAACCCGCCGATCGACGACCTTCTCTCCGTCGTCGACAGCAAGTACAGCCTCGTCATCATGGGGGCGAAGCGGGCTCGGCAGATCAACGCCTACTACGCCCAGCTCGGTGAGGGCCTCCTGGAGTACGTCGGCCCCCTCGTGGAGACCCACGTCCAGGAGAAGCCGCTCTCCATCTCCCTCCGCGAGGTCCGCGAGGGTCTGCTCACCGCGGAGCCCATCGAGGGCTGAGCGCTCGATTCGTCCGAGGCCCCAGGGAGACTCCTCCCTGGGGTTTCGTGCTGTCCGGGGCCCCGGCCTCCGGTGCGCTCGGGGGCGGTGAACGGGGTAGGTGCCGCACAGGGTTGGATATGAGGGGACCGATCGACTCCGGTCCCTGGGAGGTGCGGGGTGGGTGACGTGAGGCCGCGGGTGGTGCTCGGGGTCGGGGCGGGGATCGCCGCGTACAAGGTCTGTGAGCTGTTGCGGCGGTTCACCGAGGGCGGCGCCGACGTCCGGGTGGTGCCGACCGCGGACGCGCTGCGTTTCGTCGGCGCGGCCACCTGGGAGGCGCTGTCCGGGAACCCCGTGGCCACTGGTGTGTGGGAGGACGTGCCCGAGGTCCCGCACGTCCGCCTCGGCAAACAGGCGGACCTCGTCGTCGTGGCGCCCGCGACCGCCGACCTGCTCGCCCGCGCCGCGCACGGCCTGGCGCACGACCTGCTCACCAACACCCTGCTCACCGCGCGATGTCCGATCGTGTACGCGCCCTCCATGCACACCGAGATGTGGGAGCACCCGGCCACCCAGGACAACGTGGCGCTGCTCCGCTCCCGCGGCGCGATCGTCATCGACCCGGCCTCCGGACGGCTCACCGGCGCCGACACCGGTCCGGGGCGGCTCCCCGAGCCCGCCGAGATCCACGAGACCGCGCTCCGCGTGCTCCGCCGCGGCACGGCCGCCGCGGACCTCACCGGGCGGCACGTCGTCGTCTCCGCGGGCGGTACGCGGGAGGCGCTGGATCCGGTCCGGTTCCTCGGCAACAGGTCCACCGGGCTGCAGGGGTACGCGCTGGCCCGGACGGCCGTGGCGCGTGAGGCCAAGGTGACGCTGGTGGCGGCGAACGTGGCGCTGCCCGATCCGGCGGGCGCCCGGGTGGTGGACGTGGTGTCCGCTGCCGATATGCGCGCGGCCGTCCTGGAGGCGGCGCGGGACGCCGACGCGGTGGTGATGGCCGCCGCGGTCGCGGACTTCCGGCCCGCGCACCGGCAGGACACCAAGATCAAGAAGACGGACGCGAAACCGGCGCCCATCGAGCTGGTGAAGAACCCGGACATCCTGGCCGAGCTGTCGGCCGAGCGCCCGCGCCCCGGCCAGGTCATCACCGGGTTCGCCGCGGAGACCGACGACGTACTGGCCAACGCCCGCGCCAAGCTCCGCCGCAAGGGGTGCGACCTGCTCGTGGTGAACCCGGTGGGGGAGACGCTGGCGTTCGGCACACCGGACAACCAGGCCGTGGTGCTCGCCGCGGACGGGGAGACCGTGGAGATTCCGCGGGGGCCCAAGGAGGACCTCGCCGACGTCGTCTGGGACCTCGTGGTGCGGCGCCTTCCCGCACGGTGAGCCACCTGCGCACACGCCGCGGATTCGTGCCCGAGCACAAGGGACGTGAGCCGTACCTCATGCCCGCCGATGATGACCTCGGGCGTCTCTTGTGGCACAGTCGGCTGGTGCGCGCCGAGATGACTAGACTTCGGCGCAGGAAAGCTCCGGATCGAGATCCACCCCTGGCGGCATCGGGCACCGACGCCCGGCCCGCCGTCCGGCCCAGAGCGGGCCGGTCACTGTCAGCCAGCAGCCGCTGCAAGGAGTCACGTACGTGTCCCGTCGCCTCTTCACTTCCGAGTCGGTCACCGAGGGCCACCCCGACAAGATGGCCGACCAGATCAGTGACGCTCTTCTCGACTCGATGCTCAAGGACGACCCGTCCAGCCGCGTCGCGATCGAAACCCTCATCACCACAGGCCAGGTGCACGTCGCCGGCGAGGTGACGACGCAGACGTACGTCGACATCCCGGCGATCATCCGCGAGAAGATCCTCGACATCGGTTACGACCACTCCGCCAAGGGCTACGACGGTGGTTCGTGCGGCGTGTCGGTGTCCATCGGCGCGCAGTCGCCCGACATCGCGCAGGGCGTCGACGACGCGTACGAGACCCGCGAGGGCGAGGGCACCGACGACCTCGACCGGCAGGGCGCCGGCGACCAGGGCCTCATGTTCGGCTTCGCCTGCCGCGAGACGCCCGAGCTGATGCCGTTGCCGATCCAGCTCGCGCACAAGCTGGCGCGGCGGCTGTCGGAGGTCCGCAAGAACGGCACCGTGCCGTACCTGCGGCCGGACGGCAAGACCCAGGTCACGATCGAGTACGAGGGCAACCGCCCGGTGCGCCTCGACACCGTCGTGGTGTCGAGTCAGCACTCCGCCGACATCAGCCTGCGCGACCTGCTGGAGCCCGACGTGCGCGAGCACGTCATCGAGCCGGTGCTGGCCGAGGCGGGCCTGGAGCACGAGAACTACCGGCTGCTGGTCAACCCGACCGGCCGCTTCGAGATCGGCGGCCCGATGGGCGACGCCGGCCTCACCGGCCGGAAGATCATCGTCGACACCTACGGCGGGTACGCCCGGCACGGCGGCGGCGCGTTCTCCGGCAAGGACCCGTCCAAGGTCGACAGGTCCGCGGCGTACGCCACCCGCTGGGTCGCCAAGAACGTCGTGGCCGCCGGGCTCGCCGAGCGGTGCGAGGTCCAGGTCGCGTACGCGATCGGCAAGGCGCACCCGGTCGGCGTGTTCATCGAGACGTTCGGCACCGAGGAGGTGCCGGCCGCGCGCATCGAGGAGGCGGTCCGCCAGATCTTCGACCTGCGTCCGGCCGCGCTCATCCGCGACCTCGACCTGCTCCGGCCGATCTACTCGCAGACCGCCGCCTACGGCCACTTCGGCCGCGAGGAGCCCGACTTCACCTGGGAGCTGACCGACCGCGCCGACGCCCTCCGCCGCGCCGCCGGCGCCTAAGGGATCCGCGTCCGCTGGCCGGCCCGCCCGAGCGTTGCCCCGCGCGGCCGCGCGGGGGGCCGCGCGGGGCCGGAAACGTCGTTGTGAGGACCTACCATCGCCATCAGGCGGGGTAGGTCCTCGCTCTTGCTGGGGGGAGGTGCGCCGATGTCCGCCGAGGAGGAGGACGCGCTGCTCAGCGCCTCCGCGGTAGCGGCCGCCCAACCCCCCGCCCAACCCCCAGCCTCGCCTCCGCGCCGTGACCCCGCCCGAGGCCATTCACCGAACGACCCCGGCCCTCCAACGAGCCACAAGCCAGAGGGCCCCCCTCACCACGAGCCACCCGCCCCCAACACGAACGCCGCCTCGACCGCCGACACGACCGCCCCCTCGACCG
>WHSL01000335.1 GCA_009380095.1 Streptosporangiales bacterium
CGGACATGGCGGGATACTTCACGGGCCGGACCATCGACGAGCTGGCGGCGGAGCTGCGCTCCGGCGCGGTCACCGCGGCCGAGCTGGCCGAACGAGCGCTGGAATCGATCGACCCGGGGCTGAACGCGTTCGTCGTCGTGGACGAGGCGGGCGCACGCGAGGCGGCCCGGCAGGCCGACGCCGAGCTGGCCGCCGGCGCCGACCGCGGCCCGCTGCACGGCGTACCCGTCGCGGTGAAGGACATCATCGACGTCGCAGGCCTCCCCACCGGTATGGGGTCGGCCCACTTCGCCGGCAACATCGCCGAGAACGACGCGGCGATCGTCCGCCGGCTGCGGGACGCGGGCGCGGTCATCATGGGCAAGACCACCACGCACGAGTTCGCGTACGGCGCCTCCGGCGACATCGCCGTCAACGGCCCGGCCCGCAACCCGTACGACCGCGAACGCATCACCGGCGGCTCCAGCGCGGGCAGCGCGGCGGCGGTCGCCTCCGGCGCGGTACCGCTCGCGCTGGGCACCGACACCGGCGGGTCCGTCCGCATCCCCGCCGCACTCTGCGGCATCGCCGGATTCAAGCCCGCGTACGGCGCCCTCCCGCTGGACGGCATCTTCCCCCTGGCCCCCTCCCTCGACCACCCCGGCCCCCTCGCCGCCACCGCGGCGGACTGCGCCCTCGCCTACCGCGCCCTCGGCGGCCCCTGGCCGGACGAGCCCCCCGCCTCGGTACCGCGGGTACCGCGGGTGGCACGGGTGGTCACGGATCTCGTCGACCCGGAGGTGGCGGCGGTGATCGGCCGCTTCTTCGCGGACGCCCCCGAGGTGCCCGTGGACGTGGCGGGGATCAACGAGACGTTCGCCGCGATGCAGATGTACGAGGTGGCCGGCGTACACCGGGAGCGCCTCGCCCGGGCGCCCGAGCTGTACCACCCCGAGCTGCGCGGCCGCGTCGAACTGACCATGGCCGTGACCCGCGAGGCCTACGAGGCGGCGTTCCGCGACCGCGACAGGCTGGCCGCCGAAATCGCGGCCCTCTTCGAGGAGTACGACGTGCTGGCGATGCCCACCGTCCCCGTGCCCGCCCCCCGCATCGGCGAACGCGACCTCCCGCTGGGCCCCGCCCTGTTCCTCCTGCGCTCCCTGACCAGCCCCTGGAACCTCCTGGGCCTCCCCGCCCTGAGCATCCCCGCCGGCACGGTCCCCTCAGGCCTCCCGGTCGGCCTCCAACTCATCACCCGCCGCGACGCCGACCCCCTCCTCTTCACCACAGCCCGAACCGCCACACCCCAGACCCCCGGAGTCGGCTGACCGTCCGGGATCAGGAACGATCGGACGTGGCGTCACCCGTGGGGCTGGTCGTCGTCGCCATCGAGGAGCGACCTCGCGGCCTGGAACTCCGTGGCAAGGGCCTGATGGAGGAGTGGCGCGTGCTCGTTGACAAGGGTCCACACGATGTCGTCGTCCACGGTCCAGTAGTTGTGGGCGATCCGATTGCGCATGCCCCTGATCAAGCGCCATGGCACGGCGGGATGGGCCTGCAGCCAAGCCTCGCCGAGTCGTTCCAGGTCGGCGGCAAGGCGGATGACGTTGTACTCGCACGCGCGCTCGATCGCCGTTCGTCCATCTCAGGCGGCCACGTTGAGTTCGCGGCGGTGGCGGCCGACGCCCCGCCGGAACAGGTCGTTGGAATCGGCCTCGGTGGTGGTGACCACGTCCACCGGGCAACCGAGAGCTGCGGAAAGATCCTCGTCGAGGCCAATGATGTCGGCCACGGTCGCGCCCGGTGCCAACTCGATGAGGAGGTCGAGGTCGGAGTCGGCCCGGTCATCGCCACGGGCGACGGACCCGAAGACCCAGACCCTGGTGACGGGGTAGGTCGCGAAGACGGCCGTGACGTCCGTCCAGTGACGTTCGAGGAGTTCGGACGGGCGGACCACGTTCGCCAGGTGGGTCTCCAGACGGAACCCGGCGGCCTCGAGAAGCCGCTCGACCATCGCCATCGAGGGCTGTCGCCGGCCGGACTCGATCATGGCCACGGTCGACTGCGGAACGCCCGCCGCGCGAGCGAGATCGCGTTGGGACATGCTCCGTCTGCGGCGGGCATCCGACACGAGCGACGCCGCCATCGACCCGCCAGGTTCGCCGGTCTTGGCCATGGGACGATGATAGCGAATCCGCTGTCAGGTGGGCGTGGCGAGGGAGCGGACGGTGGTGATGGTGTCGGCCTGGGCCGGGGTCTTGTCGGGGCGGTAGCGGAGGACTCGGGCGAAGCGGAGGGCGAGGCCGCCGGGGTAGCGGGTGCTGCGTTGCAGGCCGTCGAAGGCGATCTCCACCACGAGCTCCGGGCGGACGTGCACCACCCACGCGTCGGCAGGGGAGACGGCGAGCTCGAGGAGTCGCTTGGTCTGCCAGGTGAGCAGCTCGTCGGTAAGGCCCTTGAAGGTCTTGCCGAGCATGACGAAGCCCTCACCGTCCGGGTCGCGGGCGCCGAGGTGCAGGTTGGAGAGCCGGCCCTTGCGCCGCCCGTGCCCCCACTCGGCGGCCAGTACGACGAGGTCGAGCGTGTGCCGCGGCTTGACCTTGATCCAGCCCGCGCCGCGCCGGCCGGCCGCGTACGGCGCGTCGAGCGACTTCACCACCACGCCCTCGTGCCCGTGCTCGACCGCGTCCGCGTAGAACGCGGTGGCCTCGGCCTCGTCCGCGGTGACGATGCGCGGCGTGATCACCTCGGCGGGGACCGCCGCCGCCAGCGCCTCCTGCCGCCGCGCGCCGGTCTCGTCCAGCAGGTCCGCGCCGTCCAGCCGGAGCGCGTCGAACAGGAACACCGCGAGCGGGATCTCCGTACGCAGCAGGGAGACGTCGCTGCGGCTGCCCGTGCGGGACGCGGTCTCCTGGAAGGGGCGGGGCCGGCCGTCCGGGCGCAGCGCGATCAGCTCGCCGTCGAGCACCGCGTCGCGGACCGGCCAGGTGAGCGCGACTTCCACCACCTCGGGCACCCGGGCGGTGATGTCGTCGAGGGTCCGGGTGAACACCGCGACCTCGGGCCCGCTGCGGTGGATCTGCGCCCGCACCCCGTCGAGCTTCCACTCCACGGCGGCGGGGCTCACCTTGGCCAGCGCCTCCGCGATGCCGGGCGCGCTGGAGGCGAGCATCGGCCGCAGCGGGCGGCCCACCTCGAGGTGGAAGCCGCGCAGCCCGGCCACGCCCTCGGCCAGGGCGGCGGACGCGACCGCGGCGAGCGAGCCGCGCAGCATGTGCGCGCGGCGCACCTCGGCCACCGGCAGCTCGGCGGCCTTGGCGATGGCCTCGGTCATCACGCCGTCCTGCGCGCCCTGCCGCAGCTCGCCGGAGAGCAGGCCGCCGAGGAAGCGCTGCTCGTCCTCGGTGGCCAGGCCGAACAGCTCGGCGACGAGGTCGCGCCGGGCCGCCTGCGAGCCCGGGCCGGAGAGCTCCTTGATGGCGGAGAACATCGCGTCCACCGCGGCCAGCGTGAGTGAGGGCTCGGTGGCGGGGGCCGGGGCGTCGCGCAGCGTGGCCCAGCCGACGCCGATCTGCCGTTGCGGCAGCTCGCCGGAGAGGTACGCCACCGCGATCGGCACCTCCGCGGGCGTGGCGGTGCGCAGCGTCTCGGCGATGGCCTGTGTCTTGGCCAGCCGCGACGAGGTCTCGGCGACGCTCCGCGAGGTGCGCGCCAGTTCGATGAGCAGCACAACCCCAGTCTTGCCCAGACCTACGACATTTCGCCCACCGGCCGTGCCGCGCACGCGGCCCCGGCCGTGCCGCGCGGCCAGGGCCGCCCGGCCGACTCGCGCGGCGCACCCGCCCTCGCCGGCGGCCGACACCCCTCCGCGGCCGGAGCGGGCCGCGACCCTGTGCCGGAACCCATGTACAGCGGGGCGCGGATGTGTTGGATCGTTTCCGGACGAGTCGCCGGGGCGTGAAGGATTGACCGGCCGGGAGGGTCGCATGCGGGCAGCGAAGCGTGGCAGGCGGTACTCGGGCGTCGCGGTCATGACCGCGGCCGTACTCGCGGCGGCGGGCGGCACCGCCGCGGCCCAGCCCGACAGCGCCCCCAAGAGCGCCCCCAAGAGCGCCCCCAAGAGCGCCACCGAGAGCGCCACCGAGAGCGCCACCGAGAGCGCTCCCGCGGCGGGCGCGGGCTGGCGGCTTGTCTACAACGAGTCGTTCGGGCGGAACCTGCCGGTGGACGACGCCCCCTGGGTGAAGGACCCGCACGGCGACGTGAGCCCGTGGAACGTCGACCACCTGGACGACGACGGGCAGCTCTTCCAGATCCAGGGCGGCACCGAG
>WHSL01000305.1 GCA_009380095.1 Streptosporangiales bacterium
CTAGGCCGCGGCGGCGGTGCGGGGCTGGAAGGGCAGGTAGTTCTCGGCGCGGTGGGGGCGGGCGAGGAGGCCGGTGGACTCCACGGCGAGGATGCGGTCGAAGCGGAAGGCGCGAATGCCGCGGCGCAGCCGGCACCAGCCCACCAGATACCAGTTGTCGCGGTGGACCAGGCAGGTGACCGGCTCCACCTCGCGGATCGTGACGTTCGCGCCGGCGTCGCCGTAGCAGAGCCGGACGACGCGGAACTCGGTGATGGCGGTGCCGATGACACGGGCGCGGTCGGCGGTGGACGAGTCGAGAGGCGTGGTCAGCGTGCCGAGCGTGGCCGCCCGTACGTCGTCGTGCACGTCGAGGTCGAACATGGAGCGCAGGGCGCGGCGCGCGGCGCCGGCCTGCGGGCCGTTGCCCAGGTGGGCGAGCGAGAGTGCGAGCGCGGCGATCTCCGCCGCCGTCAAGTCGGTGCGCTGGTCCATACGGTACGTCGCAACGTTCGCCATGCTTCGATTATACGTTCGAACACCGACAGTCTCCCCTGTATGGCCGCCCACCGGGCCTCGATTCCTCAGCGGGTCCCCCGTAGCTTGCGAAGACCGGTGGCCCTGCCCGACAGTCCTCGCAAGGGAGCGACATGACGACCACGGACGGAGTCACGGCGACGTCCCGCGCCCCGATGGACTCGTTGAGGAAGACCGCCCTCGTCGCGCCCTGTTGCCGGGGTCGCTGCTGTACCGGTCGCGCCTGGTCCCCCGGCCTCTTCCGCTCCTCGGCCTCATCGGAGCGCCCCTGCTCGTCGCCTCCGTGGGAGCCACGCTGCTCGGCCTCTGGGAGCAGGGCTCCCCACCGGCGGCGATCGCCGCCTCCCCATCGCGCTCTGGGAGTTCTCGCTGGGCATCTGGCTGATCGTCAAGGGGTTCAGGCCCTCACCCATCACCGCCGGCATGACCACTCCGGGCACCTAGGCGCGGTCTGACGGACGGCGTCCGACACGGACGGCGTTGTCGATGCCGCGGGCGCGGTCTCGGCGCGCTTGGACCACCACCCTCCGAAGCGTCGGGCGCCCCGAGCCGGTAATCGGATGGCGGGCGTGGGCTGGGCGGGAAAGGATGGGCGCGTGGAGCGCTTCGTCGAGGTGGTGCCCGGGCTGCGGTTGTGGGTCGAGGAGTCGGGCGATTCAGGGGCGGCTCCGCTGCTGCTGATCATGGGGGCGAACGCCTCGGGGATGACCTGGCCCGGCGAGCTCGTCGCCGCGCTGGGGGAGCGGCACCGGGTGATCCGGTACGACCACCGCGACACGGGCCGCTCCACCCGCGCCTTCGAGACCCAGCCCTACGCGATCACCGACCTCGCCGAGGACGCGGTCGCCGTACTCGACGCGCTGGAGATCCCGCGCGCCCACGTCGTCGGCATGTCGATGGGCGGCACGCTGGTCCAGCTGCTGCTACTCGACCATCCCGACCGGCTGCTGTCCGGGACCATCTTCGCCACCTCGGCGCTCGGGTCCGGGCTCGCCGCGACCGAGGAGACCCAGGACGTTCCGGACCTTCCGGGGCCCGATCCGAAGCTGCTCGAGCTGTGGCAGCACATGGCCGAGCCGCGGGACCGCGAAGCGGAGATCACGTGGCGGGTGGAGCACTGGCGGGTGCTCAACGGGCCCGTGCTGCCGTTCGACGCCGAGGAGTTCCGGCGCCTGGAGGAGTGGGTGATCGAACACTCCGGTACGGCCGACAACCCCGCCGCGCACGCCCGGGCCGCGCAGAACGGCCTCGACCGCGGTCACGAGCTGGCCGGCGTCACCACCCCGACCCTGATCGTCGAGGCGCCCGAGGACCCGATCAACCCGCCCCCGCACGCCTCATACCTGGCCGGGCTGATCCCGACCGCCCGCCTCGTCGCCATCCCGGGCATGGGCCACGCCCTGCCCCCGGCCGTCCTTCCTCCACTCGCGGAGGCGATCCTCACCCACACCGCGCCGATCCCCGGCTGAGGACCGGCGGGTGCCGGTGAGGGGGCGAAGCCGGCGGGATCAGTCCTCGACGGCGGCGACGCCGATCGGGCAGGAGAGGCCGGTGCCGCCGAGGCCGCAGTACCCGTTGGGGTTCTTGTCGAGATACTGCTGGTGGTAGTCCTCGGCGAAGTAGAACTCGCCGGCGGGGGCGATCTCTGTGGTGATGGCGCCGTACCCGTTGCGGGCCAGCACGCGCTGGTACGTCTCCAGTGACTCCTGCGCGGCCTCGCGCTGCTCGTCGGACCGGACATAGACCGCGGAGCGGTACTGCGTCCCCACGTCACCGCCCTGCCGCATGCCCTGCGTCGGGTCGTGCGACTCCCAGAAGATGCGCAGCAGTTGCCGGTACGACACCTTCGCCGGGTCGAACACCACCAAGACGACCTCGGTGTGCCCGGTCAGACCGCTGCACACCTCCTCGTACGTCGGGTTAGGGGTGAAGCCGCCCGCGTATCCGGCGGCCGTCGTGTACACGCCCTCGGTCTGCCAGAAGCGCCGCTCCGCCCCCCAGAAGCACCCGAGCCCGAACTCGGCGACCTCGGTGCCCTCCGGGTACGGCCCCTCGAGCGGCGTGTCGAGAACGGTGTGCCGTTCCGGGACCGGCATGCGCTCCTCGCGGCCGGACAGCGCCTTCTCCCTGCTCACCATGCGCGTCTTGTCGAACCCGAGCAGGCCCACGGCATCTCCTCACGTGGTCGGCCGAACCAATTAGACAACGCCACCAGGGCAGACGTAGGTTGATCGTCGTGTCCGATTCCAGGCGAGGCATCGTCTATGGAATAGCAGCGTACGTTCTCTGGGGATTGTTCCCGCTCTACCTCCCTCTGTTGCGGCCCTCGGGGTCGGTCGAGATCCTCGCGCAGCGGATGGTCTGGTCGCTGGCCACGGTGCTGGTGATCCTCGTCGTCCGACGGAACTGGCGGTGGGTCCGCGCGCTGGTCGACAGCCCGCGCCGGATGCTCCTGGTGGTGATCGCGGCCCTGCTGATCACCGCCAACTGGGGCACGTTCATCTTCGCCGTGAACACCGGGCACACCGTCGACGCCTCGCTGGGATACTTCATCAGTCCGCTGGTCAACGTGGCGTTCGCCGTACTCGTCTTCCGGGAGCGGCTGCGCCCGGCACAGTGGGCGGCGGTCGGCCTCGGCACGGCCGCCGTGCTCGTCCTCACCGTCGACTACGGGTCGCTGCCCTGGATCGGCCTGATCCTCGCCGCCGTGTTCGGTACGTACGCGCTGATGAAGAAGCTCATCAAGCTGGACGGCCCCGAGGCGCTCAGCGCGGAGACGGTCGCGCTGTTCCTGCCCGCGCTGGGTGTGCTCATCGCCATGCAGGCCATGGGAACCGGCACGTTCGGGCACATCTCCGGCGTCCACAGCCTGTTGATGGTGGGCGTCGGCATCCTCACCGCGCTGCCGCTGCTGTTCTTCGGCGCGTGCGCGATCCGGGTGCGGATGACCACGCTCGCCATGTTGCAGTACATCGCGCCGATCATGCAGTTCCTGGTCGGCTGGCTGGTGTTCGGGGAGCACATGTCCACCGGCCGCTGGATCGGTTTCGTGATCGTCTGGGTGGCGCTCGTCGTACTCAGCGCCGACCTGCTCCGGCACGCCCACCGCGGACGCGCCCTCCGCGCCGAGGCCGCCGCCCTCGACCCGGCCGCGGGCTGAGGGACCCGCCGGACTTATCCCGGGATGGGCCGAGCCCGTCGCATGGGGTGCGGGATCCGTGCGATGGTGCTCTCTGTGTCGTGGGCGACGATGTTCCGCTCAGTGGGGATCCTGGCGGCGGTGGTGGGGCTGGGCTACACCTGGATGGCGCTGGACGACGACCCGCTGAATCCACTCGTGCTCTTCACCGTGCAGAGCAATCTGCTGCTCGCGGGCTACTACGGCTGGCGAGTGGTGCGGCGAGGGCCGGCTTCCGCCGAGGTCAAGGGGGCGGTGACGCTCTACCTCGTGGTGACGGGGCTGATCTGGCACTTCCTGCGGATGGGCGGGTCCAGCCCGTTCGAGCACCTCTCGCTCTCCGGCTTCGGGCTGGGCAACCTTCTCCTGCACTACGTGACACCGGTCGTGGTCGTGATCGACTGGCTGGTCTTCGACCGGAATGCCCGCCCGCCGAGGTGGGCGGCCGCCCTCGCGTGGCTGGCCTACCCGCTGGCGTACCTGATCTTCGTCCTGGTCCGGGGCGTCATGCTGCCTCCGGACGCATGGAAGCGCTATCCCTATCCGTTTCTGGATGTGGACATCTTCGGGTACGGCGGGGTCGTGCGCATGGCGATCGCGCTGGCCGCCTGCTTCGTCCTGCTCGGCCTGGGGTTGATCGCCCTGCACCGCGGCGCCGTTCGCGCGGGCCGTACGGCGGCCGCCTCGAGGCTCGCTCCGGCCGAGACCGCTCCGGCCGAGGCCGTGGAGCCCTAGCCGTCCCGACCGGGTCGGCCGGGCTTGTGGGCGGCGAAGCGGAGGGCTCTCTTGGGCTTGGGGGCGAGGTCGACGCGGACGGACGTGAAGCCGGCGCGTTCGAGGCGGGCGGGGGCGGTGCGGGGGTCGACGACGGTCATCGTGTCGCCGAGGTGCAGGAAGCGGAACCGCAGGGACGGCTGGCTGTCGCTGCCCGCGAAGACGCCGCCCGGCTTGAGGACGCGGCAGGCCTCCGCGAACACCGCGTCCTGCTCGGCGCGGGTGGGGATGTGGTGCAGCATCGTGAAGCAGACCACCGCGCTGAAGGAGGCGTCCGGGAACGGGAGCTCGGCGCCGCTGCCGGTGACGATCGTGGCGCGTTCGCGCAGTTCGGTGTCGAGGTCTCTGGCCAGGGCCGGGTCGAGCTCGATCGCGGTGAGGCGCGGTGCGCGGTCGATGAGGACGCGGGTCGTCGCGCCGTAGCCGGGGCCGATCTCCAGGACGTCGTCGCCGAGGTCGACGCCGTTTAGCGCCCACGGCAGCAGCTGGTCCTTGACGCCCTGGGCCCACTCGGCGGAGCTGCACAGACGCTGATGCATACGGTTCATCGGCATGGGCCCGACGCTAGATCCACCGGACCGTGACCGGAACGGCCTAACCTGCCAATCGATGTCGTCTTCCAGCCACCAGCCCGACCTACCCCGGTAGCGCTCCGCCCGGCGGCGCCGGCGCCCGGGCCGACGGC
>WHSL01000345.1 GCA_009380095.1 Streptosporangiales bacterium
AGACCGGCCTGGACGGAATCGCCCGCCGCGACACGGACTACCACCACATCAAGCAACAACTCGACGGCATCAACACGCTGTACGCCAGGCTGAAACTCGGAGATGAGCAGGCGAAGGCCGGCACTGGGCCACCCGTCCTGCTGCTCGGCTTCGACACTCAGGACCTGGGCAAGTGCATCGTGTCCTTCGACAACCCCGACACAGCCGATAACGTCGTCACCTTCGTCCCCGGCTTCGGCACCACTCAGGCCGGCAACAAGCTGAACATGCAACGAGCAGAGCTTCTCGGAGATACGTCTCGTCGTCTGGCACGTGATCAGACAACCGCGTCTATCTACTGGTACGACTACCGGCCGCCGCAGGTAGGCAACTTTCACCGGACCATGTTCGAGGGCCTCGCCGATCAGGCCATTCAGCCGCTGGGTGGGTTCATGCGTGGCCTGGAGGCGTCACGCACTGCACCGAAGCCCGCGCACACCACGCTGATGGCGCACAGCTACGGCTCACTGGCTGCGGGCAAGACCGCCGTCGAGTACCCAAAGCTCGCCGATGACTTCATCCTGCTCGGCAGCCCTGGGGTCAGCGTCGACCACGCACGTGATCTCGGGGTACACCCCAGCCACGTGTTCGTCGGCGCGGCCGCCGATGACCCCGTGGCACGCTGGCTACCCCCGCGAGACCCACGTGAACTGCTCGAAGCAGGACCAACTCCAGACCTCATCTTCGGGGAGGATGGACCGTTCGGAACGAAGCCGATCAGCCCCGACTTCGGCGCCCAGGTCTTCTACACCGAATCCAACGGACACGGCGGATACTGGAACCGTTTCTCGAAGTCGATGGAGAACCTCGGGCGTATTACCGTCGTCGGGCAGGAGCCACAAGCGAAATGACGCGGAAATCCACCTTGACCCAAAACAGGGCTGTCAACACCATGATCTCCGCATCACTCATGGCGCTTGTTCTCACGGGCTGTGGCCTGTTCGGAGGAAACATGGGCGACGACAAACCCACGATCACCCAAGCCCAGGCGGAGAAGCGGATCGAGGACTTCGCCAAGGCCACCGCAGAGCAACTCGACCCCAAACCGCGGTTGGCGCGAATCAATCAGCCAACATCTGATCTGCACAATTGTATCGATCCTGCGGATGGCGGTTCTGAGGATCGCATCGTTGTCAGCCGCGCGTACTGGCTGGAGGACATCCCGGAGGCGAAGAACGCCGACATCGCGCGGCAGATCATGGAGTATTGGAAGCGACAGGGCCACTCCATCGATAGCGCCGAGGGCCTCGATGAGAACCAGCCCAGCATCCACGGCTACACCAAGCCAGACGACTTCGAGATCGGCGTGGAGTGGAGTACCGACGGATCGATGTCCTTCGGAGCTACATCCCCTTGCATCTGGCAGGACGGCGTCCCAGGCAAATCGCCCACTCTTCCGTATTGAGGTTGACCGCAGTTGTGCATAGCCCCTCGGCTGAGTCGTTGGCCGATCGTCATTGCGGACGCCCCCTTGGCGGAGCTTGTCGCGCAAGGTTCACGCCGTTCAGGCCGGGGTCCTACTCGCCGGCGGGTGACGACGCGGGCGGAGGTGGGGCGACGGCGGTGACGTCCGCGCCGATGTGGTCGACGCCGGCGGCGGTCAGCAGGGTGGTCAGGAGGCCCGGAAAGCGGGCGTCGAGGTCGGCGCGGCGGAGGCGGACGTAGCAGCGGGTGCCTTCTTGGCGGGTCCGGGTGATCCCGGCGTCGCGGAGGACCTTCAGGTGGTGGCTGAGGGTGGATTTGGCGATCGGCGCCCTCAGCTCACCCCAGCCGCGTTCGCGGTCGTCGGACAGCAGCCTCACCAACCCGAGCCGGATGGGGTCGCCCAGGGCGGTCAGCACGCGGGTGAGGCTGATCTCGGCGGGCGCCGGATGGTGGGCGTTCTTCACGGCCACACGCTATCATTCTATGTTCGTCGAACATCGAATGAGGGGGACCATGCCGGAGCCCACGAGCAACTTCGAAGGCCAGGTCGTGATCGTGACCGGGGAGGCTCCGGTATCGGGCGCGCCACCGCGGCCGCCTTCGCCGACGCCGGAGCCCGCGTGCTCGGCGCGGGCCGCCGGGCCGACGCCCTCTCGGCCACCGCGGACCTGCACCCGAACATCACCGCGTTCCCCGCCGACCTCCGCGGCGACAGCGCGGCCGAGTCGATCGTGGAGGCCGCGGCCGGCCGGTGGGGCCGCATCGACGTGGTGGTCAACAACGCGGGCGTGACCGCGCTGATGCCGCTGGAAAGCGTGAGCGCCTCCCGCATCGCCGACCTGCTGGCCGTCAACGTCACCGCGCCCAGCCTGATCGCTTCCGCCGCGTTGGAGCACCTGCGCGCGGTACGGGGGACGATCGTGAACGTCTCCAGCACGTTCGGGCATCGGCCCATGGCCGGCATCGCCCACTATGCCGCCTCCAAGGCCGCACTGGAGCAGTTCACTCGAAGCTGGGCCCTGGAGCTGGCCCCCGACGGAATCCGGGTGAACGCGGTCGCTCCCGGCCCGACCGAGAGCGAGGCCCTCGCGGCGGCGGGCCTGCCACCAGCGGCGGTCGACGAGATCAAGGCCGCTGAGGCCGCGCGCATTCCGCTGGGCCGCCGCGGCGAGGCGGCCGAGGTCGCCACCTGGATCCTTCGCCTCGCGGACTCCCACACCGCTTGGCTCACCGGACAGGTCCTCAGCGTCGACGGAGGGTACGAGCTGACCTGGCCCGCGCCATCGCCGGCCGCAGCCCCGACGCCGTACGCGCCTCCAAGCGCCTGCTGAACCTCACCGGCCACGTCGACCTGGAGACCGGCCTCGCCGCGGAGCAGAAGGAGATCCGCGCCCTGATCGGCACCCCCAACCAGGTCGAATCCGTAACTGCCGGCTTCGAGAAGCGCCCCCCGAAGTTCACCGACCCGGCCTGAGCGGCCCTCACCATCCCGAGAGCGGCCTCCGGCCCGCCGATCAGGTCTCGTCCTTGATCCAGATCATCCGGCGGCCGCTCTCTCCGGGCGCGTCGGGCGTGTGTTCCTCGATGCGGTCCAGGCGAAAGCCGAGCCGCTCCGGGATGGCCCTGCTGCTGGTGTTGGCCTCATCGCAGCGGATCTCGACCCGGTCGACCCCGGGGAGCGCGAGCGCGACCTCGCTGAGCGCCCGCGCCGCCCTGGTCGCCATGCCCTTCCCGGTGTGGTCGGTGTGGAGCCAGTAACCGATCTCGAAGGCACCCGGGCCCACGCGGGCATGCAGGCCCACGGTTCCGACCCACGCCGCGTCCCCCGCGTCGAAGATCCCGTAGACGTAGGACGTACCGGACTCCCACTCGCTGATGGACGACGCTACGAACGCCTCCTGATCAGCGGGCTTCGGCCACTCGGCCGCCCACGGCATCCACGGATGCAGAATCTCGAAAGACTCCGCCACGGCTCGATGCGCAGCCGACGCGTCCTCCGGCGTCAATCGGCGCAACAGCAGGTCGGGGTCGAGAACGATGCGTTCCGGCGGCCTCATGTCCCCGATCTTTGAAGCGACACCACCTGACCGCAACCGCATTCTCTTCCATCGCCGTGGTTCGGGGAGGGTTTCGGTGGCCTGAGGCGGCCAGCGAGAAGGAAGCCGCCGAGGAGTGGACGGGCGCGGCATAGGCTGACGGTCGTTCACCATTCGTCCCCGCTACCGTCTCGCGGGGTCACGTGTGCTCGATTCCAGGAACCATCAGGGCAAGTTCGGCCAGGACTACGTACGTGTCCTGGCGTCCGCGGCCGGGTTGCTCGTCTACACCCCGGACCTTGA
>WHSL01000028.1 GCA_009380095.1 Streptosporangiales bacterium
AAGTCCCGCAAGCGCCCGGAGGAGGTGATCGCGGCGTTCAAGCGGCACCCGGCGATCGCCCCGCTGGTGGCGGGCGGGGAGCTGAAGGAGTACTCGGCGCACCTCATCCCGGAGGGCGGGTACGACGCCATGCCCGAGCTGGCCGGGGACGGCATGCTCGTCGCCGGCGACGCGGCCGCGATGTGCCTGGCGGCCGGGATCTGGCTGGAGGGCGTCAACTTCGCGCTGGCCGGCGGGGCCGCGGCCGGCGAGGCCGCGGACGAGGCCGTACGGGCCGGGGACGTGAGCCGCGCCGGGCTGTCCGGCTACCGCCGCAGGATCGAGCGCAACTTCGTGCTGCGCGACCACAAGAAGCTGCGCAAGGCGCCCGAGCTGATCCTCGGCGAGCGGGTGCAGCAGCGCTACCCCGCCATGGTCTGCGACCTGGTCGAGAAAATGTTCACCGTGGACAACCCCGAGCCCAAGCCCGGTCTGCGCCGACTGCTGCGGCGCTCGGCCGGGCGGCACGGGGTCCGCCTGCGCGACCTGGCCCGGGACGGCTGGAAGGGACTCAGGAGCTTCGGATGAGTGACGTTCCGCTGGCGGAGATCAGCTTCGAGGACCGGATGGCCACGGTCGACTTCGACGTGGCCGAGAAGCCGCACATCGTGGTCGACTCCGACGTCTGCCGCAGCTGTACGACGCGGGACTGCGTCACGGCGTGCCCGGCCGACCTGTTCGTGCCGACCTCCGACGGCGGCATCCTGTTCAACTACGAGCAGTGCTTCGAGTGCGGCACCTGCTACATGGTCTGCGACAACGAGGGCGCCATCTCCTGGAGCTACCCCGAGGGCGGGCACGGCGTCGTGCTGAGGTACTCGTGAGCGCCCCGGCACGCGCGGAGATCAGGATCGGGGTCGCGCTCAAGCCGGTCCCCCGGCACGTCGACGTGGACCCGCTCACCGGCGCGGTCTCCACCCCCCACGCGCCCGCGCGGGCCGGCGCCGCCGACCTCGCCGCGCTGGAGATCGCCCTCCGCCTCCGCGAGGCCTGGACCGCCGCCGATCCCGGCCCCGATGACCCGCCGGCCACCGAGACCCGGAGCCCCACCGAGACCCGGAGCTCCGCCGAGCCCGGGGCCGGCGGAGTGGCCGACGCCGCGGCCGGTGCCGGGCGGGGGCGCCCCATCACCGTGCTCGCCGTCTGCGCGGCCCCCGCCGAGCAGGCCGGGGCGGCCGATGCCGTGCTGCGCGACGCGCTGGCCATGGGCACCACCAGGGCCATCCGCGCCGAGGTCGCGCCGGGCACGCCCGGCACCGCCGCCTCCGTGCGCCGCAGCGCCGAGGCGCTGGCCGCCGCACTGACCACCTGCGACATCGTGCTCTGCGGCGACTACAGCGACGACGGCGGCACCGGAGCCGTCCCCGCGCTGCTCGCCGCGGCCGGCGACCGCGCCCAGGCACTCGGCCTCGTCAAGGTCGAGCCCGACACCGACCCCGGGGTCGTACGAGCCGAGCGCCGCCTGGACCGCGGCCGCAGGGAACGCCTGCGCGTCCGCTCCCCCATGGTGCTGTCCGTCGAGGGCACCGCCGCCCGCCCTCGCCGGGCCGCGCTCCCCGCCCTGCTGCACGCCCGCGAGGCCACCATCGAGGTCGTCCCGGCGGCCCCGGCCGCGGCCGCGGCCGAACCCGAGACACCCCCGCGCACCGCACCGTTCCGCCCGCGGGCCCGGGCCCTGCCCCCACCCGCCGGAACCACCCCCCGGGAGCGGGTGCTGGACCTGCTCGGCGCAGGGGCGGAACGTGAGCCGCCACGCCGCGTCGACGCCGACCCGCCGGACGCGGCACGGGAGATCGTCGATCAGCTCCGTCGCTGGGGCTACCTGTGACCCCGCGGACCACCGCCGACGCCAGGGCCCGGCACCGCACCGCGGTCCCCGGGATGAGATTGGAGCCGAGACATGGTGTCCGCGGCGGCGGCCGTGCTCACCGTGGAGTGAGGCCGACCTTGACCACGCCGGGGTCCTTGTCGCGGAAGTGCTCGTACCACTCCGGGGCCTCGTCCAGCGGCGGGGCGTGCGTGACCAGGCCGGTGACGTCCAGCGGCGGGGAGGCGCGGAGCGCGTCCAGGATGTCCGCGGTCCAGCGCCGTACGTTGGCCTGCCCCCAGCGCAGCGTGACCTGCCGGTCGAACAGGTCGCCGACGGGGAAGCGGCCCATCCAGCCCGCGTACACGCCGATCACCGAGACGGTGCCGCCCCGGCGGACCGAGCCCAGCGCCTGCTCCAGCGCGGCGATCCGGTCCGGGCGGAGCCGGGTGGCCTGCAGGGCGCGGTCGGCCGTGGAGCCCTCGGCGTCCATGCCGACCGCGTCGATCACCCCGTCGGCGCCGCGCCCCTGGGTGGCGTCCCTGATCACCTCGACCGGGTCGGCCGCCGTCACGTCCACGCTGACGGCACCGTGTTCGTCGGCGGCCCGGCGCCGGTCGGGGTACGGGTCCAGGCCGATCACGCGGTCGATGCCGCGGTGCCGGGCGACGCGTACGCACATCTGCCCGACCGGTCCCAGCCCGTACACGGCGAGCGTGCCCCCGATGGGCACGTCGGCATAGTCGACGGCCTGCCAGGCCGTCGGAAGCACATCGGCGAGCAGCATGGCGGCCTCGTCGGAGATCGCGTCGTCCAGCACGATCGGGCCGAAGTGGGCCTGGGGCACCCGCAGGTACTCGGCCTGCGCGCCGGGCACGCCGCCGTACATGTGGGTGTAGCCGAACAGGGACGCGCCCTTGCGCTCGCCCATCGCGCGGGTGGTCTCGCACTGGGAGAACAGCCCGCGCCGGCACATGAAGCAGTGACCGCAGGAGATGTTGAACGGCACCGAGACGCGGTCGCCGCGCTCGAGGTTCGGTACCTCGGACCCGGTCTCCACCACGATGCCGGCCGCCTCGTGTCCGAGGATGTCCCCGTCGCGCATCGCCATCGTGGAGCCGTGGTCGTAGAGGTGCAGGTCGGAGCCGCAGATGCCGCTCCGGGTGACCTGGATGACGGCGTCCGTCGGCTCCTCGATGCGGGGGTCGGCGACGGTCTCCACGCCGACGTCCCGCGTACCGTGCCACACGACCGCACGCATGCGTCCCCCTCTCCTCGGCCACCCACCGGGACAGGCCTCCCGCCTACCCCGCGAGCACCCGTGAAACCGGGAGAACCGTTTCAATCCGCTTCTCCCGGTTAGCCGAAGTGCATGGGTATGCGGGTGCTCGGCATCAACGCGATCTTCCATGACCCGGCCGCCGCGATCGTC
Organism: Streptosporangiales bacterium; assembly: GCA_009380095.1. Lineage (GTDB taxonomy): Bacteria > Actinomycetota > Actinomycetes > Streptosporangiales > Streptosporangiaceae > WHSL01. The sequence goes on from WHSL01000028.1 coordinate 3,279, forward strand.
GCGGACGGCCGGGTCGTCGCCGCGGCGGAGGAGGAGCGGTTCAGCCGGCGTAAGCACGGCAAGCGCCCGGTCCCGTTCTCCGCCTGGGAGATGCCGGCCGCCGCGGCGCGCTGGTGCCTGCACCGGGCCGGGCTGGAACCCACGCAGGTCGACGCCGTCGCGTACTCCTACGACCCACGGCTGGCCGAGCTCCGCCTCGCGGACCCCGAGGACGGCTGGGAGGAGCTGCGCACCACGTACGCGCGCCGCGCCCAGCGCTTCCTGGCCGCCGTGCTCCCCGGCATCGAGGCCGCACGCTTCGAGTACGTCCCGCACCACGTGGCGCACGCCGCCTCCGCCGGGCTCGCCGCGCCGTACGGCGTGGACGGGGACGCGGACGTCCTGGTCCTGGACGGCCGCGGCGAGGCGCACTCGCACCTCTCCGGCACCTACCGCGACGGACGGCTCACCCCGCACGCCGCCCAGGAGCTGCCGCACTCGCTCGGGCTGCTGTACGAGGAGCTGACCGAACATCTCGGCTTCCTGCGCTCCAGCGACGAGTACAAGGTGATGGCGCTGGCCGCGCACGGCACACCGCGCTTCCTCGACGTGCTGCGCGAGCGGGTGCGCACCACCGGGGACGGCGGCTTCCGCACCGAGCCGATCGACTGGGCCTCGCTCACCAAGCCCCGCGACCCCGCCGACGACCCCACACCGGACCACGCCGACCTGGCGGCCGGAGTGCAGACCCGGCTGGAGGAGGTGCTGCTCGAGCTGGCCGCGGACCTGCACGCGCGTACCGGCTCACGGCGGCTCACCATGGCCGGCGGCGTCGCGCTCAACTGCGTGGCCAACTCCCGGCTCGCCGCCGAGGGGCCGTACGAGGACATCTGGGTGCAGCCCGCGGCCGGCGACGCCGGCACCGCGCTCGGGGCCGCCCTGCACGTGGCGGCGGAGGCGGGCGAGCCGGCCGCGCCGATGCCGGGAGCCGGCCTGGGGCGGGAATGGTCGCCGGCGGAGCTGGCGGCGTGGCTGGATCGCGCCGGCGTTCCGTACGAGAAGCCCGCCGACCTGCCCGCAACGGTGGCGGAGGCGCTGGCCGAGGACGGCATCGTGGCCTGGTTCCAGGGCCGCAGCGAGTTCGGGCCGCGGGCGCTCGGCCACCGGTCGCTGCTCGCGCACCCCGGTCATCCGCACAACCTCGACCGGCTGAACGACGTCAAGGGGCGGGAGCGGTTCCGGCCGATCGCGCCGATGGTGCTGCGGGAGCAGGCGGACGACCTGTTCGACGGCCCGCTGCCCAGCCCGTACATGCTCTTCGTGCACCGGGTCCGGGAGGCCTGGCGGGAACGGATCCCGGCCGTGGTGCACACCGACGGCACGGCGCGGATCCAGACGGTGGACCGCGACGAGCAGCCGCTGCTGGGCGGGCTCCTGGAGGAGTTCCGGCGGCGCACCGGGCTGCCGGTGGTGATCAACACCAGTCTCAACACGGCCGGCCGGCCGATGGCCGACGATCCGCGCGACGCCCTGGAGATCCTCGGCTCCGCGCCGGTGGACCTGCTGGCGATGGGGCCGTATGTGGTCCGGAAGGCGCGGGTGTTCCGCTCGTGACCGGGCCCGCGCCACGCTACGCCGTGGTCGTTCCGACGACGGGGCGGCCCGGGCTGCGACGCCTGATCGAGGCGCTCGCGGCCGGGGCCGGGCCGCCTCCGGAGGAGATCGTCGTGGTCGACGACCGGCCCGCGGCCGATGGACGGCCGCCGCTCGGCCTCCCGGACGCGCGGGTCGCGCGGATCGGGAGCGGTGTCCGGGTGCTGCGCTCCGGCGGGCGAGGGCCGGCCGCGGCGCGCAACACGGGGTGGCGGGCCGCGACGGCTCCGTGGATCGCGTTCCTGGACGACGACGTGGTGCCCGCGCCGGACTGGGCCGCCCGGCTCGCCGCCGACCTGGCGCGACTGCCGGACGACGTGGCCGGGTCCCAGGGGAACGTACGGGTCCCGCTGCCGGAGCACCGGCGGCCGACCGACGCGGAACGCGGCACGGCCGGGCTCGCCGTCGCGCCGTGGATCACCGCGGACATGGCCTTCCGGCGGACCGCGCTCGCCGGGATCGGGGGGTTCGACGAGCGCTTCCGCCGGGCCTACCGGGAGGACACGGACCTGGCACTGCGCCTGCTCGACTCCGGGTACCGGCTGGTCCGGGGGTCGCGGGGGGTGACCCATCCGCCGCACGCCGCGGGCTTCTGGGCGTCCGTACGGGCGCAGCGCGGCAACGCCGACGACGTACTGATGCGGCGCCTGCACGGGGCGGACTGGCGCGAGCGCACCGGCTCCGCCCGGGGATGCTTTCCCCGGCACGTCGCCGCGACCGCCTGCGGGGTCGCCGCACTCGCCTGGCCGATCGCGCGCGCGGCCGCCCGCCGGGGGGCGCGGCGGCCGGGCCCGCGGGGGACGCGGCCGGGCCGGTCGTGGGCACGCCCGGGCCGGTCGGCGGTGCCGCCGCGCCGGTGGGGCGGCGCTCCGGGGTGGGTCGCCGCGGCCGCCTGGGCGGGGCTGACCGCCGAGTTCGCGCTCGCCCGTATCCGGCCAGGTCCGCGCACCCGCGACGAGGTGCTGCGGATGCTGGTCACCAGCCTGATCATTCCGCCCGCCGCGGTCGCGTACCGGCTGCGCGGGCTGCTGCTCGCTCGGGGAGCCCGTCCGCCGGAACGGCGTGCGGTCCCCGAGCCGTTCGGGGGTGAGGAGACCATGAGGAACGCGGTGTCCGGTACGAACGTGGTATCCGGTACAAGGGGGGCGGCCGGATGAACACGCCCGCCGCAATCGTCACCGGAGGGGCCGGCTTCCTCGGCTCGCACCTGTGCGAGGCGCTGCTGGCCCGGGAGACCCCGGTCGTCTGCGTGGACAACCTGGTGACCGGGGACGACGCCAACATCGCGCACTTACTCGAGCGCCCCGGGTTCCGATTCCTGAGGCGCGACGTCACCTCACCGCCGCTGGACCCGCGCGGCCCGGTCGGCCTGGTCTTCCACCTGGCCTCGGCCGCGTCCCCGGTGGACTACCGGCGACTGCCGATCGAGACGCTGCGGGCCGGGAGCGAGGGCACCCTGCACGCGCTGCGGCTCGCCGAGCGGAAGGGGGCACGGTTCGTGCTCGCCTCCACCTCGGAGGTGTACGGCGACCCGGCGCGACATCCGCAGCCGGAGTCGTACTGGGGGAACGTGAACCCGATCGGGCCGCGCAGCGTGTACGACGAGGCCAAGCGCTACGCCGAGGCGCTCACCGAGGCGTTCCGCCGGGACCGCGGGGCGCGCACGGCGATAGTACGGATCTTCAACACGTACGGCCCGCGCATGCGGGCCCGGGACGGCCGGGCGGTGCCCACGTTCATCCGGCAGGCCCTGGCCGGGACGCCACTCACGGTCACCGGCGACGGCACACAGACGCGGTCGATCTGCCACGTCGACGACACCGTACGCGGCATCCTCGCGCTGGCGGACTCGGCGCACCCGGGGCCGATGAACATCGGCGGGCCCGAGGAGACCACGATGCTGGAGCTGGCCGAGCTGATCATCCAGCTCACCGGGTCCCGCTCGCGCATCCGCTTCCTCGAGCGCCCCGAGGACGACCCGGCCGTACGCCGTCCGGACACGGCGCTGGCGCGATCACTGCTCGGCTGGGAGCCGCGGGTCGGTCTCGAGGACGGCCTGCGCGCCACGATCGCCTGGTTCGCGGGCCGGGACCGGCTCGCCCGTTCCGCCTGACGGGCCGTTTGGCCCGCCCGGGCGGGGGAAGCGCGGGAGGCATGCGAGTCGTCATCGTTGGGGCCACGGGGAACGTCGGCACCAGCCTCATCCGGAACCTGCTCGACGACGATCGGGTCACCTCGATCCTGGGGATGGCCCGCCGCCGCCCGGCGTGGCGGCCGGACCGTACGGAGTGGGTCACCGCCGACATCACCACCGACGACATCACGCCTCATCTGCACAGCGCGGACGCGGTCGTGCACCTGGGCTGGCTGTTCCAGCCCACGCACGACCCGGTGGCGACCTGGCGGACCAACGTGATGGGCGGGATACGGGTGTTCCGCTGCGCGGCCGACGCCGAGGTGCCCGTACTCGTCTACGCCTCCTCGGTCGGCGCCTACTCCCCCGGCCCGCGCGGCCGGCGGGTCGCCGAGGACTGGCCGGCGCACGGCTGGCCGGCCGCGGCCTACACCCGGGAGAAGGCCTACCTGGAGCGGTACCTGGACGGCTTCGAGGCGGAGCATCCGGGGATGCGGGTGGTACGGCTGCGCCCCGCGTTCAGCTTCAAGCGCGAGGCCGCGAGCGAGCAGCGCCGGCTGTTCGCCGGTCCGCTGCTGCCGAACCGGCTCGTGGACTCCGCGCTGATCCCGGTGCTGCCCGGGCCGGCGGACCTGACCTTCCAGGCCGTGCACACCGACGACGTGGCGGAGGCGTACCGGCAGGCGCTCCTCCGCGACGTGCGCGGCGCGTTCAACATCGCCGCCGAGCCGCCGCTGGACCTCGCGCAGCTGGCCGGGCTGCTCGGGGCACGGCCGGTGCGTACGCCGTCGGGGCCGCTGCGCGGACTGCTCGCGGCCGCCTGGCGGATGCACCTGGTGCCCGCCGCGCCGGAGCTGTTCGACGCGGTGCTGCGGCTGCCGCTGATGGACACGGGCCGGGCGCGGCAGGAGCTGGGCTGGTCGCCGCGGCACGACGCGCTGGACGCGGTGCGCGAGTTCCTCGACGGGCTGCGCGACGGGGCCGGCATGGACACTCCGCCGCTGTCGGCCGCGACCGGGGGCCGCGGGCGGGTGCGGGAGTTCGCCACCGGCGTGGGCCGGCGGCCCTGAGGCGCGGCGCCCCGTTCTCCGCGAATCGGGCAGGGCCACTGCATAACGGCGCCCCGTTCGGGGAAGGGGCGCGACCATGGACGTGCCCTCGAAAGGGACGGCCGGCGGGGCCCAGCGCACGGCCGCCCGGCCACCCGCGCGTACCGACGTCACCGTGTCGGTGAACGGCGCGGTGGAGCGCATCAAGGTGGACAACCGCGCGTCGCTGCTCGACGTGCTGCGTGAACGACTCGGCCTGACCGGCGCGAAGAAGGGCTGCGACCACGGACAGTGCGGCGCCTGCACGGTGCTGCTGGACGGGCGCCGGGTCAACGCCTGCCTGATCCTCGCGGTGACCGTGGACCAGGCGGAGGTCGTGACCGTGGAGGGGCTCACCGACGGGACGCGGCTGCACCCCCTCCAAGCCGCATTCATCGAGCGCGACGCCTTCCAGTGCGGCTACTGCACGCCCGGGCAGCTCTGCTCGGCGGTGGGCATGCTCGCCGAGGCGGCCAAGGGACGCGCCAGCGCGGTCACCGCCGACCTGGCCGACGACGCGCCGGTGCTGGACGAGGCGGAGATCCGGGAGCGGATGAGCGGGAACCTGTGCCGCTGCGGCGCGTACCCGAACATCGTCGCGGCGATCGGGGAGGTCGCCGGATGAGGCCGTTCACGTTCGTCCGCGCCATCGACGCCGACCAGGCCGTGGCGGGCTACGCCCGCGAGCCCGAGTGGGCCATGTACCTCGGCGGCGGGACCAACCTCGTCGACCTGATGCGGCTCGGGGTGGCCGAGCCCGGGCTGCTCATCGACGTGACGCGGCTGCCGTACGACCGTGTGGAGGAGGCGCCCGGCGGCGGGCTGAGGATCGGGGCGGCGGTGCGCAACAGCGACCTCGCCGCGGACCCAGCCGTCCGGCGGGACTACCCGGTGCTCGCCGCCGCGCTGCTCGCCGGCGCCTCCGGGCAGCTGCGCAACCAGGCCACCGTCGGCGGCAACCTGCTGCAGCGCACCCGGTGCGGCTACTTCCAGGACGTCACCAAGCCGTGCAACAAGCGGCGCTCCGGCTCCGGGTGCCCCGCCGTCGAGGGCGACCACCGCAACCTGGCGATCCTGGGGCACTCCGAGCACTGCGTGGCGACCCACCCGTCGGACATGGCGGTGGCGCTGACCGCGCTGGGCGCGACCGTGCACGTGCGGGGCCGGGCCGGCGAGCGGATCGTACCGATGCCGGGCCTGCACCGGCTGCCCGGCGACGAGCCGGACCGGGACACCGTGCTGGACCCGGGCGATCTGATCACGGCCGTGGAGCTGCCGCCGCTGGAGCTCGCCGCGCGCTCCCGGTACCGCAAGGTACGGGAGCGTGCGTCGTTCGCGTTCGCGCTGGTCTCGGTGGCCGCCGCGCTCGACGCCGAGGACGGCGCGGTCCGCGACTGCCGGATCGCGCTGGGCGGCGTGGCGCACGTGCCGTGGCGGGCGGAGGCGGCCGAGGAGGAGCTGCGCGGCGGCCCGGCCACCGACGACGCGTTCCGCGCCGCCGCCGACGCGGAGCTCGCCGCGGCGCGGCCGCTGCGGGACAACGGTTACAAGGTGCCGCTGGCACGCGAGCTGATCGTACGCACCCTCGCCGAGCTCCGGGACGGCACGGGCGCGGACGCCTCGGGGGGCACGCCATGACCACGGACATCGAGCGGGTCACCGGGACCGCGCTGGACCGGGTGGAGGGCCGGGACAAGGTCACCGGCCTGGCCCGCTACGCCTACGAGTACCCGGCCGACGACATCGCGTACGTGGTGCCGGTGCCGGCCGCGATCGCCCGAGGCACCATCACCGGCATCGACCCTGGCGACGCGCTGGCCGTACCCGGGGTGCTCACCGTGCTGTCCTTCCGGAACGCGCCGCCGCTGGCCGGGAACGACCCCGAGCTGCGGATCTTCTCCAGCGACCGGGTCTCCTACCGCGGCCAGATGGTGGCGGCGGTGGTCGCCGACACGCTGGAGGCGGCGGCCGAGGCGGCGCGGCTGGTCCACGTCGGCTACGACGCCGAGCCGCACGACGTGCTGCTGCGGCCGGACCATCCCGAGGCGTACGTGCCCGAGAAGGTGAACCCGTCCTTCCCCGCCGTCAGCGAACAGGGCGACGTGGAGGCCGCGCTGGGCGACGCCGCGGTCACCGTCGACACGACGTACACCACGCCCGCGTACCACAACAACGCCATGGAGCCGCACGCCACGCTCGCCGTCTGGTCCGGCGACCGGCTCACCGCCTACGACTCCAACCAGGGCTCCTCGACGGCCAGGGACATGCTGGCCGCGGCGTTCGGCCTGGAGCCCGGGCAGGTCCGGGTGGTCTCGCCGCACGTGGGCGGCGGCTTCGGGTCCAAGGGCACGCCGCGGCCGCAGATCGTGCTCGCCGCGCTGGCCGCGCGCGCCGTGGGACGGCCCGCCAAGGTGGCGCTGACCCGGCAGCACATGTTCGCCGTGACCGGGTACCGTACGCCGTCGATCCAGCGGGTCCGGCTCGGCGCGGACGCCTCCGGGCGGATGACCGCGCTCGCCCACGAGGTCGAGGAGCAGACCTCCACGCTGAAGGAGTTCGCCGAGCAGACCGCGGTGCCGTCGCGGATGATGTATGCCGCGCCGAACCGGCTGACCACGCACCGGGTGGTGGCGCTCGACGTGGCGACGCCGTCGTGGATGCGGGCCCCCGGCGAGTGCCCCGGCATGTACGCGCTGGAGTCCGCCATGGACGAGCTGGCCGTCGCCTGCGGGCTGGACCCGATCGAGCTGCGCGTCCGTAACGAACCGGAGGAGGACCCGGAGAGCGGGCTGCCGTGGAGCTCCCGCAACGTCGTGGCCTGCCTTCGCGAGGGGGCCGCGTGGTTCGGCTGGGCCGGCCGCGACCCGGCGCCCGGCGTACGGCGGGACGGGCGGTGGCTGGTCGGCACCGGGGTGGCCGCGTCCACGTACCCAGCGCGGCGGCGGCCCTCGGAGGCGACCGCCCGCGCCACCGCGGACGGGCGGTTCACCGTACGGATCGCCGCCGCGGACATCGGCACCGGGTCCCGTACGGCGCTCACCCAGATCGCCGCGGACGCGCTCGGCGTCCCGCCGGAGCGGGTGGACGTACGGATCGGGGACAGCGCGCTGCCCACCGCCTCGCTGGCGGGCGGGTCGATGGGGACGGCGTCCTGGGGCTCGGCGGTGGCCATGGCCTGCGTACGGCTGCGGGAGCGGCTGGACGGCGCGGGCGGCGAGGTCCCCGAGGACGGGATCGAGGCCCGGTACGACACGGCCGACGACATCAAGGCCGACGCGGCGTACGCGCGGCACGCCTTCGGCGCGCAGTTCGCCGAGGTCCGGGTGGATCCGGGGACCGGCGAGATCCGGGTGCCGCGGCTGCTCGGCGTGTTCGCGGCCGGCCGCATCATCAACGCCAAGACCGCGCGGTCGCAGTTCATCGGCGGCATGACGATGGGGCTGGCGATGGCGCTGCTGGAGGAGAGCGTGCCGGACGCGGAGTTCGGCGGCTTCCTCAACCACGACCTCGCGCAGTACCACGTGCCCGCCAACGCCGACGTCGCGAACATCGACGCGCGGTGGATCGAGGAGGACGATCCGCACCTCAACCCGATGGGCAGCAAGGGCATCGGCGAGATCGGCATCGTGGGCACGGCCGCCGCCATCGGCAACGCCGTCCACCACGCCACCGGCGTCCGCTTCCGCGACCTCCCGATCCGCCCCGACCGCGTACTGGACCGCGCCCCACAAATTGGGGGAAGGAATTTGTAGAAGAACCCGCAGGTCGCCCCCGCAAAATCCTTTACCCAACTTGTTGATCTTGGTTAAGGCGTGAAGATGTCCCAGTGGCTTGGCTCTGAGGCGTAGATGGCGCCGGTGGGCGCGTGGTGCAGGGTGGCGCCGTCGCCGCGTACGCCGTCCGGCGGGTACGTGCCGGTGATGTAGCGGTCGACGCAGGCGCTGTGGGCGATGTCGATCTTGTAGCCGTTGGCGTGGCTGTAGTCGCTCTGGGCGTGTCCGGCCTCGGTGCCCCCGGTCACGTCGATCGCGCAGCCGCTACGCCGCTTGAGATCGATGACCAGGGCCAGCGTCGCCGGCCGCATCATCTCCAGGGACGTGCACGACGCGGACTCCCGGTCGGCGCAGCCGCCGGAGGAGCGCACCCGTACGCCCTCCGCCTCCAGCAGGCCCACGGCCTGCGCGTGGCGCAGCCGGTCCGGCAGCCGTACGCGCAGGCTGTACGGAACGTTGCGGGCGTGCCCGCGTAGCCCGCGGGGCTCGTTGGCCTCGCTCCCGGCGGGCTTCGCCGCCCGCGGCAGGACTCCGATGGGCCCGCCGGGTGCCGGGGCGAGCCCGGCGAGCGAGATGTGCAGGACCAGTGGCATGACAGCGACGTCTAAACCCATGATCTTTCTGCTCTCGTCGGTGCGGCCTCGGATGAGGCCCCGTACGCCACACGAGTCCTTGCCACGTTCCCGCGCGTGTCATCCCGCGCGTTGGCCAAGCCCTGACCGGTCTTGGCCGACTATGACCCGCCGCTTGACGCAACCTTGACCAAGATCAAGCCAGGTGGTGAAGGCGGGTGAGCGGGAGCTCGGTCGCGTGGTGCAACGGGATCTCCTTCCCGTCCACGCGGACCGGCACCGGCTCCGGCGCGACCTGCACGCTCGGTGTGGCGGTGTTGTGCAGCATGTCGGCGCTGCCGAGCCCGCGGCTGCCGGAGATCGGCGCGTACCGGCGTCCGGGCGGGAGCGCGGCCCGCGCGGCGCTGTCGGCCAGGCAGGACGCGCTCACGAACACGTGCGCGAGGCGGGCCGGCGCGTCGCCGAGCCCGCCGTAGAACGGCAACATCCGGCGCGGCTGGGTGAGCCGCGTCGAGCCGGACCCGGAGCCGGCCGCGCCCCAGGCCACGAAGCCCGACTTCACCACCAGCTCCGGCTGCGCGCCGAACCAGGCGGGCTGCCACAGCACGAGGTCGGCGAGCAGGCCGGGCCGTACGGACCCCACGTGCGCGGCGATGCCGTGCGCCACGGCCGGGTTGTGCGTGAGCTTGGCCAGGTAACGCAGTACGCGGGCGTTGTTGGCCGTCTCCGGCCCGGTCTCTCCAGCCAGCGTGGCCTGCACGTGCGCGAGCTGCCAGGTACGGCGCCCGACCTCGCCGATCCGCCCCATGCCGAGCGCGTCGGAGTTGATGATGGCGATCGCGCCGTCGTCGTGCAGCCGGTTCTCGGCGGCGATGGCGTGCTCGCGGATCCTGCTCGCGGCGATGGCGTGGTCGCTGGGCAGCGCGGCGTGGGCGCGGTGCACGGTCATCGTCATCGGCAGCAGCTCGGCCACCGTGGCGGGGGTGAGCGGCAGGGTCGGCGTGGTCGAGGAGGTGAGCACGTTCTCCTCGCCGACGATGGTCAGCAGGTCGGGGTGCCCGCCGCCGCCCTCCACGTGGTAGGCGTGCACGGTCCGCCCGTCCACCGCGGCGAGCGTGTCGCTCAGGTAGCCGGACTCGTTCAGCGTGTCGGTGTGCAGCGCGACCGGCAGGTCCACGGCGTCCGCGAGGCTCAGGCAGGTGTCCACCACGGGCGGCGTGGCGCCCCAGTCCTCGTGGATCTTGAAGCCGCCGCACCCGGCGAGCACCGCCCGCTCCAGCAGCGCCGGCTCGGTGGACGAGCCGCGGGCCAGGAACGCCGCGTTCACCGGCACCTGGGCCCAGCCGTCGATCAGCGCGTGCAGGTTGGCGCGCGGATTGGCGCCGACGTCCCAGACGCCGCCCATGCCCATGCCCACCAGGGTGGTGACGCCCGCCGCCAGCGCCGCGGGCACCAGCTCGGCGTTGGACAGGTGCACGTGCGAGTCGACGATCCCGGGCGTGGCGATCATGCCCTCACCGGTGATCATCGCGGTGTGGGCGTCCACCTCGAGGGTGACGCCGTCCTGGACGCCCGGGTTGCCGGCGCGGCCGACGCCGACGATGCGGCCCTCCTTGATGCCGATGTTCGTCTTGCGCACGCCGAGCAGTGGGTCGATCAGTACGACCCCCAGCACGACCATGTCGAGCGCGGAGTCGCGGCCCGCCGCGCCGGAGACCAGGGCGCCATGCCGTGCCGTCTTGCCGCAGCCGCCGAGCATCTCCTCGCCGGGCTCGGTGTCGTCGTGCTCGACCTCCACCCACAGGGCGGTGTCGGCGAGCCTGATCCGGTCCCCGGTGGTCGGGCCGTACAGCCGCGCGTACTCGCGGCGCGTGAGCCGGCTCATGCGGTGCCTCCCCGCCGGCCGCGGCTCCGCCGCGTGGGAGTGCCGGCATGCCGCGCCGCGCTCATGACGCTGCCTCGCCGCCGAGCCGGACGACGCCGACCTCGCGCCGCTCGCCGGGGGCCACGCGGACGGCGGTGCCGGCGGGCACGTCGAGCCGGTACCGGCCGGGCGCGTCGAGGCCGACCTGGAGGGCGGGGTTCAGCGTGTCCAGCGGCATGTGGGAGGACACCCACACCGGCCGGTCGCCCGTGTTGTGCAGAACCGCCGTGGCCCGGTCGCGGCCCGGCGCCAGCTCCACCTCGCCCTCGGCGGCGGCCACCGCGCCGGGTCCGTGCGGATCGGCGGGCCCGAACGGCGCGTCCACGTGCACGAGCACGGTCCCGTACGGGAACAGCGCCTCCACCTGCAGCGACGGCACCGCCCCCGGGATCCCCTCGACGAGCCGGTCGGGCGGCACCACCTCCCGCGCCCGCCGCACGACCTCCGCGTACGGCACCCCGTCCCACGCCCACTCGCAGATCTCGTCGCAGACCAGCGCCACCGCCTCGGCCGCCCCCAGCCGCGCCCCCCGCTCCAGCCGCCGCCGCGCCAGGGACGCCCCGGCGTGCAGCAACAGCCGCTCCGACTCCCGTGGCGTCACGTGCATATGCAGGTCTCCTAGCGGCCGAGGACCTGCTTGAGCAGGTCGGGGCGGTCGGTCATGATGCCGTCGCCGCCGAGGGCGACGAGCTCGCGCAGCCGTTCAGGTCCGTGAAGTCTCCAGCACGTCCGCACCGAGCGCCACCGCCGTCGCCGGAACGGCCGCCTCCGCTCGTCCACGGCCGTCATTATGCAGACCGGAAGGCACCGCCGACATCGAGGCGGCGGACCAGGTAGTCCCAGACGGCCTCCTGGGCCCGCTCGTTGTAGATGTGCTCCCGCTTGGCCAGGGACTCCTCGGGGGACGACCAGGTGGGCCGGCCGTCGGCGGCAGTCGTGAGCAGTTGCTGGGCGCAGGCCCGCTCCAGCACCACCGCCGCCACGGTGGCCTCCCGCAGCGTCCGCCCCACGGTGACGATGCCGTGGTTGACGAGGAACAACGCCCGCGCCTCACCGAGCCTCGTGGCCACCGCGCGCCCCAGCTCCGAGGTGAGGATGAGGTCCGCCGTCTGGGTGAACCGCGGCACCGTCGGCGGCACGAAGAGGTTGGCCGCGTGGCTCACCGGCAGCAGCGGCTCCCCGGCTGCGGCCAGCGCCACCGCGTGCGGCGGATGCGTGTGCACCACGCCGCCCACGTCGGGCCGCGCCGCCATGACCTCGGTGTGGATCGGGTACTCGCTGTGCCGCGCCCCGCCCCCCTCCAGGACGGCGCCGCCGGGGTCGACGAGATGCACCCGCGCGGGCGTCACCTCCTCCAGACCCCACTCGGCGGCCTTGATCCATACGCCCCTCCCCCGCGGGTCCCGCGCGGACGCGTGCCCCCAGATGAGGTCGCCGTGGCCCTCCGCGGCGAGGATCCGGGACGAGGTCGCGACGAGGTCGCGGAGCGCGTCACCCATGGAAAATCATGCCTCCGCTCAGAGCAGCAGCGGGTTGATCTCCTCCGCCGCCTTCTCCAGTTCGGTCAGGATGTGCCGCCGCGTCGCCGCCGACATCCGGCTGACCGGCGCGGACGCGGTGATCGCCAGCGGCGTGGAGCGCCCCGGCTGCAGTGCGACGCTGATCGAGGCGACGCCCTCCTCGCTCTCCTCGTCGCTGGTGGCGTGGCCGCGGCGCCGTACCTCGGCCAGCTCCTTGAGCAGGTCGGTACGGGTGGCGATGGAGTTCGGCGTGAGCCGCGGCAGCCGCTCGCTGGAGTAGAGCCGGTGCAGCCGCTCGTCCGGCAGCGTGGCCAGCATGGCCTTGCCGCTGGACGTGCAGTGCGCCGGTACGGAGAGCCCGAGCCGCCCGCCGACCCGCAGCGCCCGATCGCTCTCGATGGAGTCGATGAAGTGCACGTCCCCGCCCTCGAGGCGGCCGAGGTGCACGGTCTCCCCCAGCTCGTCCTTGAGCCGCTCCAGCACGGGCCGGGCCAGGGTCCGTACGTCCAGCCGGCGCAGCACGCCGAGCGCGAGCCCGTCCAGCGTCGGGCCCGGCAGGTAGCCGCGGGTCTCGCCGTCCTGCCGGACGAACCCGCGGTACTGCAGCATGGCGAGCAGCCGGTGCGCGGTGGAGGAGGCCACGCCCAAGTGGCGGCTGACGTCGGTGAGCCGCAGGTTCGGCCGCTCCCCCAGCAGGAGCAGCACCCGGAGCGCGTTGTCGACCGATTCGATCGGATACTGCGGCGCGGCACCGTACTCCGGAGGGGACGGGTAGCCCTCGGTTCGCTCCATGTTCGAAGTCTGGCACGTCAGGAGAGCCGGGCCAGCTCGTGCCGCCAGGCCGTGCCGCGGTTGAACCCGGCACCGAGGTCGGGCAGCTCGGCCAGGTCCTCGGCGGGCAGGTCGCGCAGCTCCCCGCCGGCGCTCACCACCGTCAGCGAGAGCCGCGCGATCCGGTCCACCGACACCGCACGCAGCACCGCCTCCGGTACGTCCTCGCCGGTGGCGGTCAGGCCGTGCCCGCGCAGCAGCACGACCGGGCGGTCGCCGAGCGCCTGCACCATCTCCGCGGCGAGCCGCCGGTTCCGGATCAGTACGCCGCGCGGGTGGACCGGCACCCCGCCGGCCGCGAGCCGGGCGCCCGGGATGTCGTACGCGCCCACGATCGGGCGGATCCGCAGCCCCGCGAGGTCGGCGGCGACCACCTCCGGCGGATGCGCGTGCACCACCGCGCCCACGTCGGGGCGGGACCGCAGCACCTCGGTGTGCAGCGGCAGCTCGTTGGGCGGGCTCCACCCGTCCAGCTCACCGGGGGCGCCGGTCTCGCCGTCCAGCGTGACGAGCCGGACGTCGCCGGCCGTGGTCCAGGCGAGGCCGCGTTCCCGCGGTCCGCGGCACCGGACGAGCAGCCGGTCCGCGTCGATCCGCAGGCTGACATGGCCGAGGTGCCCGTCGGCCAGGCCGCGCGAGGCGAGCACCCGGCAGGCGTCCGCGATCTCCGCGCGCAGCGGCGCCAGTTCCGTACTGGGGTCGGTCACCCTGTCCTCACTCCCGTTCCGCCATCGGTGTGCACGACGTCTCCGGTGATGCCGCGGGCGCGGTCCGAGGCCAGGAACACGTAGCTGCCCGCGTGGTCGGCGCCGGACAGCGCCACCCGCAGCGGCGTCCGGTCCGCGAGCCCCGCGGCACGGTCCGGGCCGTCGTCGAGCCGCCGGCCGCGCTGCCCGAGCGCGCCGAGCCCGCGCAGATCGGTGCCGAGCGTGCCGCCCGGCGCCACCCCGTTGACCCGGATCTCCGGCGCCAGCTCGTGCGCCAGCGCGGCGACCAGCCCGCGGACCGCGTGCTTCGACGCCACGTAGAGCACGCCGCCGCGGCCGGGCCGGTACGCCGAGGTGGACTCGGTGAGGATGACGCAGCCGCGGGCCTCGCGGAGCGCAGGCAGCGCGGCCTTCACCCCGTGCAGGTGACTGCGCACGTTGACCCGGAACATCTCGTCGAACGCGGCGTCCAGGTCGCCGGCCGCCAGCTCCCCCAGGCCGCGGTAGAAGTCGAACACCCCGACGCAGCAGACGAGCACGTCGAGGCCCCCGTACGCGCCGAGCGCCGCCTCCACCGCCTCCTCGTTGGCGGCACGCGTGGACGCGTCGCCGGTCACGACGGGAACGCCGGGCAGCTCCTCGGCGAGCCGCGCGGACTTGGCCGGGTCCAGCTCAAGCGCGGCCACCCGCGCGCCCTCGGCGCGGAAGGCGTCCAGCACGGCCCGGCCGATCCCCGAGCCGGCCCCCACGACGAGCGCGCGGCGACCCTCCAGCCAGCCGGTCACGCGGGATCCTCCTCGATCAGCGGCTGCCCCGGCTTGCCGATCATCGCGCTGAACGTCGCGGTGTTCTGCCAGGTCAGAGCCTCGACCTCGAAGGGGCACAGGGCCACCCGGTGGCCGGACTTGGGCGACTCGACGAGCAGTCTCGCCCCGTTGCGGGTCCGGATCAGGCTCACCCGGATCTCGGCGAACTCATTGCCCAGCTCGATGACGGGTTCCTCGCTCATAGGAAGATCGCCAGGTTCTGGGTGCGCAGCACCGCGTCGTCCACCAGGATCCGGCGGCGGGCCAGCAGCCAGCGGCCGTCCTGGCGGCGGAGCAGGTCCTCGCGGCCCGCCGAGATCAACGCCGGCTCCCGTACGTCCCCGCGGCTGCGGTAGAGCAGCACCGCGGAGTCGGCGACGAGATGATCCGGGTCGGGCGTGGCGAACGTGCGCACGTTGGTGATGTGGTGCCGCAGCCGGGACGGCGGGTCCTCGGTCCACGCGTGCTCGGTCTGGAAGCGCGCCACGCGCCGGCTCAGCGAGTACCTGTTCTCGTCGAAGTGGGCCATCCCCGGGGATACGTCGTAGCCCGCGGCCCGCGCGGTGGTGACCCGTACCGGCATCAGGTAGTGCACGTCGTCCGTGACCAGGGCGAGCCAGGCGTCGTAGTCCTGGGCGTCGAGCAGGTACGCCTCGTCGACCAGCCAGCGGTGCGCGGTGAGGTGCCGTTCGTCGCCGTACGGGAGGCTGTCGCCGGTGCGCTCGATCGTGGAGGCGTGCCCACCGAGCCGGGACTCCGTTGCGCGGGTCATGCGCTCACCTCCCGCTCCAGGTGGTCCAGCCAGCGGTTCAGCAGGTGGCGCTGGTTGTACTCGCCGTACCCGACGCGGGCCTCGCCAGGGCCGGCGAACTCCTCCGGCGGCAGCGCCGGCACCAGCGGCGTGTCGTCGGGTCGCAGGCCCATCCGGCTGTTGAGTTGGAGCCGGCGGGCCATCGAGCCGCCGGCGGTGTGCGTCAGCGACACCCAGTTCTCCACGTCGTCCTGCTCGAACATGCCGGTGCTGCCGAAGCACATGAGATAGGCCTTGTACGACAGCGCCTTGAAGTCCTCCGGCGCGCCCGCGTCCACCGCGAACCAGGACAGCACCTCGGTCTCGTCCGGCCCGATCGGCTGCCACGTACGGATCGAGATGAACGGCAGCACGTCGTCCGACTCCTCCACCCGCGGCCAGTTGTGCACCAGGCTCAGGTTGGGGAACAGCGAGGCCGCGGAGACCATGAAGCCGTCCCGCCCGACGACGTCGAGCTGCCCGCGCGACCAGGTCTTCTTCATGGTCTCGATCATCGGATCCGGATAGCCGACGTGGGAGAGCCGTTCCTCCAGCGAGCCGGGCGGCAGCTTGTACGTGGTGCCGCCCCCGTTGCCCGCCCAGTACGTGGCGCCGTCCTTGCGCTTCTCCGCCTTGGGCTCGCGGAACAGCCCGATCTCCACCACGCTCGTGTGGGTGTGCGGGGTGTGGTACATGTCCCCGGCGAAGTTCTCCGCGCCGATCTTCCAATTGGCCTTGATCCGCCAGCGCTGCGGGCCCGACAGCTCGATGCCCGTCGGCGACTGGCGGGTGTAGTAGTCGAGGTAGAAGGCGAAGTCGCCGAGGTACGCGCGGAGCGGCGGGGCGTCCTCGTCGAGGCTGATGAAGATCAGCCCGTTGTAGGTGTCCAGCGCGGGCGCGGGCAGCAGCGTCCGGCCCTGGCGCGGGAAGCCCTCCTCGCCGCCGTACGCGTCCCGGTGGAACGGCAGCCCGGCGAGCCGCCCGTCGTTCCGGTACGACCAGCCGTGGTACGGGCAGCGGAAGTGCGACGCGTTGCCCATCTCCGCCCGGCAGACCTGCATGCCGCGGTGCAGGCACATGTTGAACATGGCGCGGACCTCGCCGTCCTCGCCGCGGGCTACGATGAACGAGTCGGCGAGCACCTGCCGTACGACGTAGTCGCCCGGGTCCGGGATCTCCGAGACGTGGCCGACGAAGACCCAGGCGCGGCTGAACAGCCGTTCCCGTTCGAGGGCGAACACCTCCGCGTCGTTGTAGATGTGCGCCGGGATCATCCCCCGCCGCACGGCCGCCGCGTCGAAGGGCAACTGCATCGATCGTCCTCTCAGACACTCGCCGGCACGATGAAGACGAGCCAGCTCACGATGGGCGCGGTGACCGCCATGGCCATCGACCACGCGAACATCACCCGGAACTGCGACCTGCGGTGCTCCTCGGGGGCGCTGGCCAGGGTGAGCGCGCCGACCGAGGAGAACGGGGAGGCGTCCACCACGGTGGCCGAGATCGCCAGGGCCACGACCATCCCGGTCACTCCGACGTCGCCCTGGGCGAGGAAGGGCACCGAGAGCGGGAGCAGCACCCCGAGCAGCCCGGCGCTGGAGGCGAACGCGGAGCTGACCGCGGCGACCAGGCAGATCAGGAACGCGGCCAGCAGCGGGACGCCGAGGCCGGCGATGCCCCCGCCGACGACGTCGATGGTCCCGTACCGCTGCAGCGCGCCGACGAAGGTGACGACGCCGCAGATCAGCAGCACCACGGGCCAGACGATGAGCTTCTCCCCGCCGGTGAACCGGCCGGAGAAGACCGCGTGCAGCAGCGCCGCGCCGACCAGTGCGAGCAGGCCGATCTCCAGGCCGAAGCCGATCGCGCTGACCGCCACGGCGAGGATGACCAGCAGCGTCGCGACCTGGTCGGTGCGGAGCGGGGTCCGCTCCGGGACGCCGGTGCTCGTCGCCAGCGCGGCCCCGGGGCCGCCCGCCGGGGGTGCCGCGACCGCGACGTAGCCCTCGCGCGCCTGGCGGATCAGCTTGCGCCCGCCGAAGAGTAGGAAGATCACTACGGCCAGGGCGAGGTTGTACGCGGCGTTGCCGAGGAACAGGGCGGCGACGTTGAACTCCACCCCGGCCTTCTCCGCGCCCTGCTGGAGGATGATGGTCAGGCCGCCGAACGGGGAGAAGTTCCCGAAGCAGGAGCCGTGCATGACCATCAGCGCGGTCATCCTGCGGTCGATGCCGTACCGGTCCCCCAGGCGCAGGCAGAGCGGGGCGAGCATGGCGACGCCGGCCGGGCCGAGCGCGCCGGCCAGCGTGGGCACGGCGGAGAACACGAAGATCACCCACGGGACCAGCAGCGGACGGTCGCCGAGCAGGCCGACCGCCCGGTCGATCACCCACTCGATGGTGCCGTTCACCGCCGCCAGGCCGAAGAGGTACGTGACGCCGACGAGCAGCAGGAACAGGTCGGGCGGGAAGCCGGACAGGGCCTGGTCGAAGTCCTCACCGACGACGAGGCCGCCGATCAGCACGGTTGCGATGAGGGCGAGGGCACCGATGTTGACGGGGCGTACGGTCCCGATGACGAAGATGGCTATCAGCGCCAGCACGCCGATGACGTGGACGGACATGCGCTCTCCCTGGGCGAGGCGACAGAGCTGTCCGGGAGCCCCCCCACTCCCACGATCTTCTGCAATGAAGAAACACTTTCTGCCGCCCGGCCACCCCCGTCAACCCCCACCCCAAGATCAATTTGTTGATCTTGGGGTCAGAAGAGGGTGGGTGGGCCCGTGGGGAGGGGGTTGGGGAGGGGGTGGAGGGCGGGTACGAGGGCCCGTACGGCGTCGTGGAAGCGGCGGGCCAGTACGGGGGCGTCCGCGTTGTCCGGGGTGTGGATGAACACGGTGGGCGAGTGGCCCTCGCGCAGCCAGTCCGCGACCGTACGGACCCACGGGCGCCAGCCCTCGGCGGTCCGCTCCGGGTCGTCCCGGCCCAGGTAGCGGACGATGGGCCGGTCGGTGAGCGCGCGGGCGCGACGGGCCACGCGGGGCTTCTTGGTCCACGCCTCGCGTTCGGCGTCGGTGGACGGCGGGGTGGAGAAGAACGTCGTCGTGTCGAACGGGATCCACTCCGCGCCGGCCCCGGCGAGCACCCGCTCCAGCCCCGCCTCCGCGCGCGGGTCCGTGAAGAAGGCGGGGTGCCGTACCTCGACCGCGCAGCGGTGGCCGCGCGGCAGCCGGTGCAGGAAGGCGGCGAGCGCGCCCAGGTCACCGGGGGCGAACGCGCCGGGGAGCTGCACCCAGAGGGCGTGCGTACGGGACCCGAGCGGCTCGATCGCGTCGAGGAACGCACGCAGCTCCGCCTCGCCACCGCCGAGCCGCCGCACGTGCGTGATCTCCCGGGGCAGCTTCGGCAGGAACCGGAAGTCCGGCTCGGTCTGTGCGGCCCACGTCGCGACGGTGGCGCGGTCCGGCGTGGCGTAGAACGTGGTGTTGCCCTCGACCGCGTCGCACCAGCTCGCGTACGCGGCCAGCCGCTCCTCCGGGGGCAGCGGATGCGGCATCAGCCGCCCCTGCCACGCCCGCAGCGTCCACATCGCACACCCGACCGCCAGCCGCACCCCCGGGACCCTATCGGGAGCGGGCTACCGCTGCTCGAACGGATTCGGGATGACGCCGCGGACGGCCACCTCCTCGAGCGTCCGCCGCATGGTCTCGCCCTCGTTGAGGTGCGGGAACGGCTCCTCCGGCACCGGCACCTCGAGGAACCGGCAGAGCGGCTCCCAGCCCTCGCGGACGTCGAAGACGAGCAGCCGCTCGGCGGGCAGCGCCGCCCGCACCGTCTCCTCGTGGCGCCGGAAGATTTCGACCATGACGTCCTCGGGCGGCAGGTCGAGGGGGAACGTGCTGCCGGCGCCGAAGGTGCCCGTCGCGATGAGCTCCAGCACCGGGCGGAAGCGCATCATCGTCCCGACGCTGTCGGACGGCTCCGCCGAGTGGACGCTCAGCGCCGCCGAGATCGGCGGGATCGGCTCGTTCGCGCTGATCGGCATGCTGATCGGCGCGATGATCATCGGCAGGTGACCGACCTCGCCGGGCGCCCCGGAGGAGGCGCCGGGACAGGCCAAGGAGGGGCCGGTGGGCGCGATCAGGTCGCTGTTCGCGCGCCGCTTCCTCACCGGCACGCTGCTCTTCTGGCTCGGCACGGCCGCCGGCCTGCTGCTGGTGTACGGGCTCAACACCTGGCTCGCGCAGATCATGCGCCAGGCCGGCTACCCGCTGGGGTCGGCGCTCGCGTTCCTGCTGGTGCTGAACCTCGGCGCCATCATCGGCACGCCGCTGCTCGGCATGGTGGCGGACCGGCTCGGCTCCAAGCCCGTGACGGCCGGCATGTTCGCCGTCGCGGCCGTCGCCATCTTCCTGATGAGCCTCCGCCTGCCGAGCGTCCTGCTGTTCGCGCTCGTCGCGATCGCCGGCGCGTGCACGATCGGGACCACGGTGCTGGTCAACGCGTACACCGCCAACTTCTACCCGGCGCGGATGCGGGCGACGGGGCTGGGCTGGGCGCTGGGCGTCGGCCGGCTCGGCGCCATCTGCGGGCCGATCTACGGCGGGTTCATCCTCGCCTCCGGCTGGGGCATCGAGGCCGACTTCTACGGGTTCGCCATCCCCGCCGTGGCCGGCGCCCTCGCCATGCTCCTGGTCCCGGCCCTTCAGGACGGCCGCCAGGCGGCCGGGAGCCCGTTGGCGGCGCCCGCCGCCGAATAGCCGGTCTCGGCAGGGAGGCCCCCGCCGGTTATTCTCTGCACCGGGTGCATCGGGGCGAAGACGGAGCGCAGCCTTCGGGAGCCCGCCACCGGCGACTCGGGACCCCTCCCGGAACGGCCCTGTTAGGAATCAGGTCATGCGCCAAGTCTCCAGAGGCAAGCTCGCGATACCGCTGGTCGCGGTCGCCCTGCTGCCCGCCTGCTCGTTGATCGGCGCCGGTTCCGGCGCCTCGCCCTCCCCCACCGCGAAGCCCGCGAAGAAGGCGGCCGCGCCGAAGCCCACGCCCACGCCCACCGCGCTCATCGCGAAGGACGGCACGGACCTGAAGGCCTGCAAGAAGGCCGACTGCCAGGTCATCATCCGCGGCGACGTCGACGTCCCGGTGCAGCAGCGGTACGGCATCTACCAGCTCCACCTCACCCACTCCCCGCCCAACCAGCTGACCTTCACAGTGCTCCGCACCCAGCTCGGCCCGGTCAACGGCTACCTCGCGGGCACCGGCTACGTCAGCCTCGCCAACGGGGTCACGTTCACGGTGGAGAAGATGAGCCCCAAGGGCGCCGTGGTCCGCTTCGAGCGCAAGGCCCTCGACGACGACAACGACAAGGCCAGCGGCAGCGACGGCCTCGCGCTGTACGGATCCTGAGCGGGGAGCACAGATGACCACGATCGGCCGTACGGGCCGTCCGTACCGCGCCCCGGTGGCGCTGGCCGGCGCCGCGCTCGCCGTGCTCGCCCTCGGTGGCTGCGCCACCGCGAAGGAGGAGCTGGTCGAGGCGGCGGACGAGAAGTGCCGCACGATCAGCGAGCGGTTCGGCGGGGACCTCGGCTTCGGCGAGTCCATCGGCGGCGAGGACGACCTGAAGAAGTTCGGCGAGCGGCGGAAGCTGATCAAGGACCTGCGGGACACGGTGCGGTCCATGCCGAAGCCGGAGACCGGCCAGGCCGAGCTGAACGCGTGGCTCGGCAAACTCGACGAGTTCGACAAGGCGATGTTGAAGACGAGCAACATGTCCCGGTACGCGCAGCCCGGCATGGACCTGCTGATCGCGATGCAGGTGGGTGTGCTCGACGAGACGACCCAGGCGGTCGGTCCGGCGGCGAAGCGGTTCGGCCTGCGCGACTGCGCGCAGATCGAATCCTGGCGGACCTTCCCGAAGAAGAAGTGATCGGACCACCCATGACCGGATCACCGAGATCGCAGAGCAAGGTCGGGCTGCTGCCCGGCGACTTCGGCAGCCTCGCGCACGGGCGGCTTCCCCCCGCGGAGCCCGGGACGCTGTTCGTGATGGGCGTGGGCGGCGGCATGCGGGTCGCGCCGGACGCCGGCTTCGAGCTCGTGTTCGGCCGCTGCGAGCCGGACGTGCACGTCTGCGTCGGCGTACACGACCCGCACGTGAGCCGCCGGCACGGCACCATCACCCGCGAGGGCGACCGCTGGGTGCTCGGCAACGCGGGCAAGCTCCCCATCCGGTTCCCCGGCGGCCGGCTCGTGCTCGGCGGGCACCGGGCCGAGCTCCCCGCCGGGTACACGCCGCTGTTCGTCGTGGCCCCCGGCGAGGAGCACCTGCTCGAGGTGCGGATCGCCACGCGCCGGATGACGCCGCGCGCGCAGATCCGGCACGAGGTGGAGACCAGCAGCTCCACCGGCTGGGAGCTGACCCCGGACGAGCATCTGGTGCTGGTCTGCCTCAGCCAGCGCTACCTCCGGCAGGAGCCGCAGCCACAGCCGCTGACCTGGGCTCAGGCGGCGGCCGAGCTGTCCCGCCTGCGGCCCAAGGAGCGGTGGACCGCCAAGAAGGCGGCGCACATCGTCACCGACGTACGGAAGCGGCTGAGCACCCGGGTGCCCGGGCTGCGCGAGGAGGAGATCGCGCCGCCGATCGGCAACACGCTCAACCACAACCTCATCACCGAGCTGCTCGTCACCGCCACGATCGTCCAGGCCGACCTGCGCCTGCTCGACTGACGGGGCGTACGGCTCACTCCCCGAAGCCGAGGCCGAAGACCTCCAGGACGGTGTAGACGCCGAGCAGCGAGATGCCGGCGCTGCTCAGCGTGAGCGCGACGGTCACCCAGGCGCTGCCCTTGAACCGCGGGGCGACCTGGTGGTCCGCAGCCGCCACACGGCGACGAGCACGGCGAGCAGGAAGACCCCGGTGGCGATCGCGCCGATCTGGAACATCACCAGCGGCGACCGGACGAAGAGGAACATCACCGCCCACAGGCTCGGCAGGATGAACGTGAGGATCCGCAAGCACCGCTTCCGCGCCACCGGGTCGGACCAGTCGACGCCGCCGAGCAGGCCGAGCGTGTTGGTCCACAGCCGCGGCACCGCCGCGCTGGAGGTGATGTGCGTGGAGAACAGCACGGCGATCGCGCCGAACAGGAACAGGTACTGCACCCACGGGCCGAGCGTGTCGGTGTAGATGCGGGACAGCGTGAGGATGACGCTCTCCGCCTCGTCCGCCGGCACGATCCCTGCCCGGCGTGGTCCTTGCCGGGGTAGACGATGAGGCGGGCGTCCGGGATGCCGTCGGTCGTCGCGCGGGCCAGGTCCGAGGGGTAGACGGCGTCCCGGTCGCCGTGGATCAGCAGGGTGGGGGCGGTGATGTCGCGCAGCCGCCCGAGCAGGTCGAAGCCGTCCTCGGCAGCGAGCATGGTGGCGGCGTCCGTACGGTCCCGGCGCCCGTCGGCCAGCCACAGCACGCCCCGGAGCAGGGTCCGGGCGAGCGCCGGCGTAGTGCGCGGCGAGCTCCCCCATCGTGGTGCCGGGCGGCAGGCCGGGCCGCCGGTTCAGCACGTGCACGGTGAACCGCTCGGTGAACGGCCGCAGCATCCGGAGCAGATAGAGCCGCGTCAGCCCCTTCGGGTTCGCCGCCTGGGGCGTGAAGAACAGCACCACCAGCGGCGGCCCCGACCCCACTGACAGACCCGCGCCGCTCGGGCAGGGTGACCGGATGACGCCAGCACAGCCACCTGCGCCGCCCGCGTCGCCGAACACCGTGGCGGACGCGCTGGTCGATGTCGGGCGGATCGGGTCGTATTTCTCGGTCGGCGTGGGTGCGGGGGACGGTTCCTGGCAGGCCGTGGCCGAGGGATATGCCGAGGGCCTCGCTCCGCTGGTCGAGCATCACGCCGACTACCTGGGTGTTTCCGAACGGCGGGTGGCGGCGTCGATCGCTCAGCTGGGGCATGCCGCGCGCTTGTGGTCGCCGGTGCTGGCCTGCGCGCTGCTGCACGGCGTCGTACCCGACCTGCGCGGGCTGCGGCGGCGGCCGCGCGGCACCGAGTTGCTACTGCCCTCCACCACAGGATTCCTGGCCCCGCGCGGCGACGCGTGCGCGCGGCTCGTGTACGACGTGGTCGTCAAGGACCACCTCCAACCGCTCGCCGCCGGCCTAAGGGTGAAGCTCGCCCCCGGCCTGCTGAACGGCAACGCCTCCTCGGCCCTGGCCGGCTCCGCACAGCTGCTCCTGCGCGAACGGCCGGACGTACGCGAGCCGCTCACCCGGCTGACGGCCGATCTCCTGAAGATCGGGGATCTCCGCGACACCGGCCACCTCACCGGCCCGGACCTCACCTTCCGCCGCCGCAGCTGCTGCCTCTACTACCGCGTCCCCGGCGGCGGCCTCTGCGGCGACTGCCCCCTCCCCCACCACCCGTGATCCCAGCCCGGCCGCACATCGGGAGGTGATCGTTCTCATTTCACGGGAATCAGCTTGGGGACATGCGAAACCATGACCTACGACACCGACCCGTACCGGTTCTCGCGGATCGGCGACGCGGAGCTGCTCGACGTGGCCAAGGCGGTCGGCGAGGCCGGCTCCACGCTCTGCGTACACGCGGAGAACAACGAGATCATCAAGACCCTGCTCGCCGATGAGGCCAACCGGGGCTCGACAGACCCGCGCGTGCACGGCCGTACGCGCCCGCCCGTCTCAGAGACGCTCGGCGTGCTCACCGCGATGGAGATCGCCGCGCACCAGGGCAACGCACTGCACCTGTGCCACCTCTCGCTGGGGCGCTCCACCGAGCTGGTCCGGTGGTATCAGCGGCAGGGCGTGGACATCACGTTCGAGACCTGCCCGCACTACCTGCTCTTCACCGAGGACGACATGGTCCGGCAGGGCGGCGTGCTGAAGATCAACCCACCGCTGCGCGGCGCGGCCGAGCGCGAGGCCATGTGGGACGCGGTGGCCTCCGGCCTGGCCACGGTGATCTCCTCCGACCACGCCCCGTGGTCCATCGAGATGAAGACCCACGAGCGGATCCTGGACAACCACTCGGGCGTGCCGGGCACCGAGACGCTCGTTGCGGTCACGCTCGGCGAGGCGCTAAGGCGGTACGGCCCGGGCCGCGCGTTCGCCGCCGCCGTCGACGCGCTAACCTCGGCACCCGCCGACCGGTACGGCATCGGCCACCGCAAGGGCCGCCTCCAGCCCGGGTACGACGCCGACATCACGGCTCTCACCCCCACCGGCGACACCGGTACGTGACCTCGCTGAAGAAGGCCGGCTACCTCGCCGAGGTGGACCACCGGCTGCTGCCGAGCGGGCGGCTCGCGGACCGCTCGGCCGACCGCCCCGAGCACCTGCTCGACCTCGCCGGCCCGACGCTGAACCGGCTGCGGCGGGAGAGCGGGCTGAGCGTGGCGCTCACCGTACGGGTGCATACGGCCGCGTTGTGCCTGGACACAAGGCGCAGCGGCAGCGGGTACGTGGCGTTCCACCCCGGCGAGATCCTTCCCCTGCACGCGGGCGCCAGCGCGACCCCGCTGCTGGCGCCGGCGCCGGAGCCCGTACGGCGGCAGGTGCTGAACGGCCGCCCACAGCGCTTCACCGCCGCCACTCCCGCCGCCGACACGCTGGCTACGGAGCTCGAGACGATCCGCCGGCAGGGTCACCACGTCACCCGCGGCTGGGTCACCCCCGGCATGGCGGCCGTGGGCGTCCCGGTGACCGCCGGCGGGCGCTGCGTGTGCGCCCTGTCCCTGGTCGGGACCGACGGCGAACTCGCCGACCCCGCCGAGCCGATCCTGCTGCTGCGCGCGGCGGCCGACGAGCTCGGCAAGCGCCTCGAACACGGCCTGGACCCCGCGTGGACCACATCGGACTCCGACTCCCAGGAGGACCCCCATGCCTGACCTCGACGCGCTGGTCCCGGACTCCGCCCGGCTGGCGGGCCGGATCGCGGAGCTGGCGGAGTTCCGCGACTCCACCCGCCCGGGCTGGAGCCGGGAGGTGTTCTCCGAGCCGTACCGCGCCTCCCGCGACTGGGTGTTCCGCCAGATGGCCGATGCCGGGCTGGAGCCGCGGACCGACGGCGCGGGAAACATCGTGGGACGGCTGCCGGGCCGCCACCCGGACGAACCCGCGCCTCGGCGAGGCCATGACCCGCTTCGGCCTGGACCCGGAGCGGGCGCTGCGGCAGGCGTGGCGCCCCGGCGGCGTGCACGCGTACGTTGAGCTCCACGTCGAGCAGGGGCCGCTGCTGGAACGGTCGGAGAAGAGCATCGGCGTGGTCACCGCCATCGCGGGCATCGACCGGATGCTGGTGAACTTCGCGGGCCGTACGGGCCACGCGGGCACCACCCCGATGCCCGAGCGGCACGACGCGCTGGTGTCCGCGGCGGCGGCCGTGCTGGCCGTGGAACGCGTGGGGTGCGGGGCTCCCGTACACGGCGTGGCGACCTCGGGGCACATCGAGTCCTCGCCCGGCTCGATGGGGGTGATCACCAACCAGGCGCGGCTCTGGGCGGAGATCCGCAGCGTCGACAAGGACTGGCTGCACGGGGCGCGCGGGCGGATCGTGGACGAGATCCTCGCCGAGACCCGGCAGCGCGGCATCGTCCACGCTGCCGCGCGTCTTCCCGGTCGCGGTCCGCGCCACCGGTCTGGCGCTCAGCCACAACGTGGCCGCCGTCTTCTTCGCCGGCTTCACCCCGGCGCTGATGACCTGGGCCACGGCCAAGGTCACCGTGTACGCGCCCGCCCTCTGGGTGGCCGTCGGCGCCGTCGCCTGCCTGGCCGCCACTCCCGCTCTGTTCCGGCAGATCGCCCGTCAGGACGCCGCCGAGCGCGCCCCCGGGCTCGACGGCGCCGAGGCCCCCGTGTAGCGCCGGGCGGACGGTCCCAATTACGATCTGAGGCCTGGCCGGTACGTCTTCGACCCGCTGGAAGGGGCCATGGCCGCACCCCGGAAACGCGTCCCGCACCTGATCGTGGGCGGCGGGATCGGCGGGATCGCCACGGCGCTGGCGCTGGCGAACGCCGGCCTGGACAGCCACGTGATCGAGCGGGCGGAGGAGTTCGGCGAGATCGGCGCCGGCATCCAGCTGGCCCCCAACGCGCTGCGCGTGCTCGACGGGCTCGGCGTGCTCGACGCCGTGCTGGCGGACGCCGTACGGCCGCCGAAGGCCGTGATGATGGACGCGGTCGGCGGCGAGCCCATCACCACCCTCGACTTCGGCCCGGAGTTCCGCGAGACCTTCGGGTACCCGTACGTCGTCACCCACCGCAGCGACCTCCTGGACGCCCTGCTCACCGGCTGCCGGAACCACGACCGGGTCACGCTGGAGACGTCACGCCACGTCACGAGCGTGCGCGGGGACGGCGAGACGGCCGTCGCCACCTGCGCGGACGGCACCACGTACGAGACCGGCGCGCTGATCGGCGCCGACGGCATCTGGTCCGTGGTGCGCGGGCACACGGTGGGCGACGGCGAGCCCGACTATGTCGGGCACGTCGCCTACCGCGGCACGATCGACATCGAGGCCGTCTCCGCGCACGCCGGCACGGGCAACGTGACCTGGTGGGTCGGCCCCGGGATCCACCTCATCCAGTACCCGCTGCGCGGCGGCGCGCTGTTCAACCAGGTCGCCGTGTTCGAGGCGGAGCGGAACGGCGACCCGGACGGGTGGGGCCCGCCGGAGGAGCTGGAGCGGTGTTTCGGGGACAAGACGGCGCACGTCCGCGACGGCCTGCGGCTGATCGGCCGGGACCGCCGCTGGATCCTCCGCGACCGGCCACCGGTGGAGCGCTGGACCCGGGGCCGCGCCACCCTCCTCGGCGACGCGGCGCATCCGATGGTCCAGTACCTCGCGCAGGGCGCGTGCATGGCGCTGGAGGACGCGGCCGTACTCGCGGAGTGCCTGGCCGGCCACCCGGCCGACGTGGACGCGGCCTTCGCCGCGTACGAGCGCGAGCGGCTGCCCCGTACGGCGACCGCCCAGCGCTGGGCCCGGCGGATGGGCGAGATCGTGCACGCCGACGGCATCACCGCCCTGCTCCGGGACGCGCTGCTCGCCCGGCGCGAGGACACCGACTACGGCTACGTCACCTGGCTCTACGGATACCGGCGGGAACACCCCGACAACGCGACGAGCTGGATGGACGCGGGCGGCCCGGTGCATGCTTGAGGCATGTCCCCGCGGCAACGGACCGAGTACCGGACGACGGACGTGCCTCCGCCCGTCCGGCTCGAGTACTGGCGGCGCGTGGTCAGCGACGCGCAGGACCCTCCTCGGCGCGGGCGGCTCCGTGGTCATCGACGACGACCGGCCCGCCCGCTGCGTGCTGCCGTCGCAGGCGGCGGTGTCGTTCGTCTCGGTACGCATCCCGCGCCGGCTCGTCCCGCTGCCGCAGGGCGAGGTCGCCAGGCTGACCGCCTCCCCGCTCGCCCTCGGCGAACCGATCTCCGCCCTGTGCGGGACGATCGCCCGCGCCTCGACGGAGCGGACCACGGTCGGCGGCTGGATCCGGCACCGGCGGCTGGAGCGCTGCCGCAAGGAGATGCTGGACCCGGCGCACCGCCAGTGCCCCATCGCCGCGATCGCGGTGCGCTGGGGGTTCGCGAGCGCGGCGCACTTCAGCCGGGCCTTCCGGGACGCGTACGGGGTGGCGCCGCGCGACTATCGGCTCGGGGCCCGCGCCTGACCCGTGCGCGCTCGGTCAACTCCCGTGCGCTGCCGGGCATGCGCCCGTCCGGCCTGGTCGCCAGGGTTTCACGTACGTGTTCCCTGATGCGGAAGGACCGGAACGATGACGGAAGCCGTCATTCCCGCCCCGGTGCGGCTGTTCGACCTGATCGTCGGCGCCTGGGTGTCGCAGGCCATCACCACCGCCGCCGAGCTCGACGGCCGCCGCTTCGCGCTGACCGAGCTCGGCGAGCTGCTACGGGAGGACCATCCCGGCTCGTTGCGCGGCTGGGCGCTGCTGCACGGGCGGGCGTTCCACCGCGAGGTGTGGGCCGGGCTCACCGACAGCGTGCGGCTGGGCGGCTCGACGTACGACGCCGTCACCGGGCGGACGCTGTTCGACCACTTCGCCGAGCATCCCGAGGACGCGGCGGTGCTGAACGACGCGATGACCTCGATGTCCCGCACCATCGTGCTGCCGCTGGCCGAGGCGTACGACTACGGCCCGTTCGACACGATCCCGGCCGACGGCGACGCGTACGTGCTGTGCAACGTCGTGCACGACTGGGGCGACGACGAGGCCGTACGGATCCTGGCCAACTGCAAGGTCGCGATGAACGACCGCCGGCGGGTGCTGCTGGGCGAGTTCGTGCTGTCCGAGGGGCCGGGCGGCAACGACCCCATGCAGATCTGGGCGGATCTGGCGATGCTGGTCATGACGTCCGGCGGGAAGCAGCGTACGCGGGCCGAGCTGGCCGAGCTGGTCCACCGCGCGGGCATGCGGCTGAGCCGGATCATCCCGGCCGCCAACGGCTTCAGCGTCGTCGAAGGGGTTCCCGCGTGAGGTGTGCGCGGGCGTTAATCGTTGGAAGGCCGCTGGGCGCGATGTGATGATTGCGGTCATGGCGAAGACCCGGCGAGCCGACATGTTCACCGCGGACGGCAGGCCGTCCGACGACGACCCGCGTGAGCACGGCCCGACCTTGGGCGACGAGCACACCACGCTGGTGGAGGCCCTGCGCAGTGCTCGCCTCACCTTGGAGATGAAATGCGCGGGTCTCGATGCCGAGGCCATGGCGCGGCGCTCCGTCGAGCCGTCCACGATGTCGCTGCTCGGGCTCGTACGGCACTTGGCCGAGATCGAGCGGGCGACGTTCCGGGAGACGATGGCGGGGCAGGACGCGCCCCGGCTGTTCCGCTCCGAGACCGACCCCGACGGTGATTTCGACGGTGATTTCGACGGTGCCGTCGCCGACCCCCGCGTGGTCGCGGAGGCGTGGGAGGCATGGCGTGCGGAGGTGGACTTCGCCACCCGGTTCGTGGCCGAGGCGCCCAGCCTCGACATCACCGGCGACGATCCCTTGAACCGGCACGGCACCGGTGGCGGGCAGATGTCGCTGCGCGAGGCGCTGGTCGGGATGATCTGGGAGTACGGCCGCCACATGGGCCACGTCGACCTGCTGCGCGAACGAATCGACGGACGCATCGGCCAGTGAGGGCGAAGCCGGCGGGGTGCCTGTTGACGCGAACCGGAGGGGTGATAGGTTCCGGGGGATTTCACTCCCTCGCAGGGGAAATCCGGTGAGAAGCCGGTGCGGACGCGCCACTGTATCCGGGGCATCGACCCCGGGAGCCAGGTCGCCTGAGGGGGCGTGACCTCACTGACCGGGACGCGTCATCCCTGAGGAGGCTTCTGATGAGTGGACTGTCCACTCCGACCACCATCCCCCTTCCCCGCATCCGGCCGTGGCTGCTGCTCGTGCCGTTCCTGCTGCTGATCGCGTACCTCACGCTGATGGACGAGGGCGCGGTCTCGCAGGCCGGCTCCTACCTCCACGAGCTGATGCACGACGGGCGGCACCTGCTCGGCGTGCCCTGCCACTGAGCGCCGGCGTGGTACGCACGCTGCTGGTCAGGGGGCTGCTGGTGGGTCTCCTGGCCGGGCTGGCCGCGGGCGGGTTCGCCTTCTTCTTCGGGGAACCCCACGTCGAGGCCGCGATCGCGCTGGAGGAGGCCGCGGCCGCCGACGAGGCCGCACACGCACACGGCACCCACGACGCCGCGGGCGCGCACGGGCACGGCGAGGAGGCCCTGGTCAGCCGGGGCGGGCAGAAGGCGGGGCTGTTCCTCGCCACCGGCCTCTTCGGGCTCTCCACCGGCGGCATCTTCGCGCTGGTGTACGCGGCGCTGCGCGGCCGGGTCGGCCCGCGCGGCGACGGCGCGCTCGCCCTGGCCGCGGCGGGCGCGGCCGTCGTGGCGATCGTGCTGGTCCCGTTCGTGAAGTACCCGGCGAACCCGCCGGCGGTGGGCGACCCGGAAACGATCAGCGTCCGTACGGTCCTGTATCTGCTGATGGTCGTGGTGGGGCTGGCCGCCGCCGGGGTCGCGGTGGCGACCGCGCGGACGGTCACCGCCGGTCCGTGGGAGCGCTGGATCGCGGCGGGTGTGGCGTTCCTGGTCCCGGTGGTGGCCGCGTGGCTGCTGCTCCCGGCGGTCAACGAGGTGCCGAAGGACTTCCCGGCCACGCTGCTGTGGGAGTTCCGGGTGAGCTCGCTCGGTACCCAGGTCGTCTTCTGGACGGTCTTCGGGGTGCTGTTCGGCCTGCTCAGCGACCGTGCCGCCGGCCGGCGCGCCGCCGCCGCGCCGACGGGCACGATGCTCGGCTGAGCTGCGCGTCCGGCCCCCGCCCTCGACCGTTTCCGGCGACCGCCGGCGGTCGCCCCTGCCAACCGGAAGGCCACGCATTGACCGCCACCTATCCGTTCAGCGCTGTGGTCGGCCTCGCCGACCTGAAGCTGGCGCTGGTGCTCAACGCGGTCTCGCCGCGCTCCGGCGGCGTGCTGGTCCGCGGCGAGAAGGGCACGGCCAAGTCCACCATCGTCCGTGCCCTCGCCGCGCAGCTGCCGCCGGTGGACGTGCTGCCCGGCTGCCGCTTCGCCTGCGACCCAGCCGCGCCCGACCCGGAGTGCCCGGACGGGCCGCACCGAGATGGCGACCACGGCGTACGGCGCCCGGCCGCGCTGGTCGAGCTGCCCGTCGGCGCCTCGGAGGACCGGCTCGCCGGTTCGCTGGACGTGGAGCGGGCGCTCACCGAGGGGGTGAAGGCGTTCGAGCCGGGGCTGCTGGCCGCCGCGCACCGCGGGGTGCTGTACGTGGACGAGGTCAACCTGCTCCACGACCACCTGGTGGACCTGCTGCTCGACGCCGCCGCGATGGGCACCTGCTATGTGGAGCGGGAGTCGGTCTCGGTCCGGCACGCGGCCCGGTTCCTGCTGGTCGGCACCATGAACCCGGAGGAGGGCGAGCTGCGCCCGCAGCTGCTCGACCGGTTCGGGCTGACCGTGGAGGTGGCGGCGTCCCGCGACCCGGAGGAGCGGGCCGAGGTGGTGCGCCGGCGGCTGGCCTTCGAGGCCGATCCCGAAGCGTTCGCCGCCCGCTGGGCCGCCGAGGAGGCCGGCCTGGCGTCGCGGATCCGTACGGCCCGTGACGCGCTGTCCCGCGTCCGGCTGCCGGACGCGCGGCTGCGGCAGATCGCCGCGGTCTGCGCGGCGTTCGAGGTGGACGGGATGCGGGCCGACCTGGTAACGGCCAACACCGCCATCGCGCACGCGGCCTGGCAGGGCCGGGACGCGGTGACCACGGATGACGTACGGGCCGCCGCGCGGCTGGCGCTGCCGCACCGGCGGCGCCGCGACCCCTTCGACGCCCCCGGCCTGGACGAGGACCTTCTCGACGAGTTGCTCCGCAAGACCGCCGAGGACGACGGCGACGACGACCCGCCGGGCGGCTGCGGCAACGCCGATTCCGGACCGGGCGGCGGCCCCGGTGACCCCGATTCCGAACCCGGCGGCGGGCCCGAGGGTACGGACGGCCGCGCCCCCGCAGGAACGGACGGCCGCTCCCTCGCAGGAGAGGGCGCGGGCGAAGCGGACTCCGCGGACGGCCCGGGCGGGGTCCACGCGCCCGGAGAGAGGGCGGGCGGGCCGGACGCCGACGTCGGCGGTCCCGGGGAGGGAGCGGGAACGGCCGGCCGGGTGCGGGTGGCCGTGGCAGGAGCACCGCATCGAGTGCCGTTGCTGCAGGTGCCGGGGCTCGGTGACGGCGAGGGGGCACCGGGACGGCGGTCTCGGTCGCGGACCCGGCGGGGCCGCGCCACCGGCTCCCGACGCCCGCGCGGCTCCGCCCGCGACCTGCATGTGACCGCCACCCTGCTGGCCGCGGCACCGCGCCAGCGCGACCGGGGCCGTACCGGGCCCGGCCTGCTGCTGCGCCGCGACGACCTGCGCGAGGTGGTCCGCGAGGGCCGCGAGGGCAACCTCGTGCTGTTCGTCGTGGACGCGAGTGGCTCGATGGCGGCGCGCCGCCGGATGGCCACCGTGAAGACGGCCGTACTGAGCCTGCTGCTGGACGCCTACCAGCGGCGCGACAAGGTCGGGCTGATCACCTTCCGCGGTACCGGTGCGGAGCTGGCCCTCCCCCCGACCTCCTCGGTGGAGACGGGCGCGGCCCGGCTCCGCGCGCTGCCCACCGGAGGCCGTACACCGCTGGCGGCGGGGCTGGTCAAGGCGGCCGAGGTGCTGCACACCGAGCGGTTCCGGGATCCCGGGCGGCGCCCGCTGCTCGTCGTGGTGACGGACGGCCGCGCCACCGCGGGCGGCGACGTGAACCGGGCGGCGTCCCTGCTCGCGGGCACGGCCGCCGTGGTCGTGGACTGCGAGGCCGGCCCGGTCCGGCTCGGCCTGGCCGGCGTGCTCGCGGCCCGGCTCGGCGCGCGCCTCGCGCCGCTGGCGGAGCTCACCGAACTCGACACGGTCGTCCGCGACCACAGGAAGGCGGGCTGAGATGCCGCAGGGAAAGCCGTCCATGGTGCCCGACGACGGGCTCACCACCCGCCAGCGCCGGAACCGCGCGCTGCTGATGGTGCACACCGGGCCGGGCAAGGGGAAGTCCACCGCGGCGTTCGGGATGGCGCTGCGCGCGTGGAACCAGGGCTGGCCGGTCGGCGTGTTCCAGTTCGTGAAGTCGGCGAAGTGGCGGGTCGGTGAGGAGCAGGCGCTGCGGGTGCTCGGCGCGAGCGGTGAGGGCGGCTCGGTGGCGTGGCACAAGATGGGCGAGGGCTGGTCGTGGATCCAGCGCCCCGGTACGGAGACCGACCACGCGGCGGACGCGCGCGAGGGCTGGGAGCAGATCAAGCGGGATCTGGCCGCGGAGACGTACCGGTTCTATGTGCTGGACGAGTTCACGTACCCGCTGAAGTGGGGCTGGCTCGACCTCGACGACGTCGTCGCGGCGCTCACCGAGCGGCCCGGCAACCAGCACGTCGTGATCACCGGCCGGGACGCTCCGCCGGCGCTGGTCGAGGCGGCCGATCTGGTCACGGAGATGGGCAAGGTCCGGCATCCGATGGACGCGGGGCAGAAGGGCCAGAAGGGCATCGAGTGGTAGTTCCCCGGCTCGTCGTCGCCGCGCCGTCCTCCGGGAGCGGCAAGACGACCGTGGCCACCGGGCTGATGGCGGCGCTGCGCGCCCGCGGGCTGAGGGTCTCGCCGCACAAGGTCGGCCCCGACTACATCGACCCGGGGTATCACGCGCTGGCCTGCGGGCGGCCGGGGCGCAACCTGGACCCCTGGCTCACCGGCGAGGAGACGGTGGCGCCGCTGTTCCTGCATGGCGCCACCGGCTGCGACATCGCGGTCGTCGAGGGCGTGATGGGCCTGTTCGACGGCCGGGGCGACACCGGCTTCGCGTCCACCGCGCACGTCGCCCGGCTGCTGGACGCCCCCGTGGTGCTGGTGGTGGACGCCGCCCGGCAGAGCCGGTCGGTGGCGGCCGTGGTGCACGGCTTCGCCACCTTCGACCCGGCGGTACGGCTGGGCGGGGTGGTACTCAACCGGGTCGGTTCAGACCGGCACGAGGAGGTGTGCCGCGCGGCGCTGGCCGAGTGCGGGGTACCGGTGCTCGGCGCAATCCGGCGCGACGACGCGGTGGCCACACCCTCACGCCACCTGGGCCTGATCCCCGCCGCCGAGCGCGCCACCGACGCCGCGGCGGCGGTCACCCGGCTGGGCGACCTCGTCACCCGCTCATGCGACCTGGACGCCCTGGTACGCCTGGCCGCCACCGCCCCGCCACTACACACGGAACCCTGGGATCCCGCCCGCGCCCTCCCCGAGCCCGCCTCGAGCCGCCCCAGCCTCGCTGACGCGGGCCGGCCGCACGGTGCGGAGGCCCGCGAGGGCGAGGTCGTGGCCAGGCCGGTCGTCGCCGTCGCGGGTGGGGCGGCGTTCACCTTCGGTTATGCCGAGCATGTGGAGCTGTTGCGGGCGGCCGGGGCCGAGGTCGCGGTGTTCGACCCGCTGCGGGACGAGGCGTTGCCCGAGGGGACGGGTGCGATCGTCATCGGCGGTGGCTTCCCCGAGATGTATGCGGCCGAGCTCGCGGGGAACGCGCCGCTGTTGAGGCAGGTCGCGGCCTTCGACGGCCCGATCGTGGCGGAATGCGCCGGTCTGCTCTACCTGTGCGAGGACCTGGACGGCAGCCGGATGGCCGGCCGCATCCCCGCCCGGGCCCGGATGACCGAGAACCTCACGCTCGGCTACCGGGAGGCCGTGGCCGTACGCCCGTCGCTGCTCACCGAGGAGGGACAGCGGTTCCGCGGCCACGAGTTCCACCGGACCGCCGTGGACTCCGGCGAGCCGCCACTGTTCCGCTGGGCGGAGGGGGGCGCCGACGGGTTCGGCGGCCCCCTGCTCACCGCGTCGTACCTACACCTGCACTGGGCGGGTCGGCCGGAGCTGGCTCAACGGCTGGTGTCGTCCTCCAGGTCGCCCTCGGCCTTGAGGTAGACCTCTTGCAGGCCGCGCAGCACCGCCTCGTCCGGGTGCTCCCACATGCCCCGCTCCGCCGCCTCCAGCAGGCGCTCCGCGATGCCGTGCAGCGCCCACGGGTTGGACTCGCGGAGAAACGCCTGGTTCTCCGCATCCAGCACGTACGTCTCGGTGAGCTTGTCGTACATCCAGTCCGCCAGCACACCCGTCGTCGCGTCGTAGCCGAACAGGTAGTCGACGGTGGCGGCGAGCTCGAAGGCCCCCTTGTATCCGTGCCGGCGCATCGCGGCCAGCCACTTCGGGTTGACCACCCGGGCCCGGAAGATCCGCGAGGTCTCCTCCGAGAGCGTCCGGGTCCGTACGGCGTCCGGCCGCGTGCTGTCCCCGACGTACGCCGCCGGGGCCCGGCCGGTGAGCGCGCGGACGGTGGCGATCATCCCGCCGTGGTACTGGAAGTAGTCGTCGGAGTCGGCGATGTCGTGCTCGCGGGTGTCGACGTTCTTGGCCGCCACCGCGATGCGGCGGTACGCGCTCTCCATGTCGGGCCGGGCGGGCACGCCGTCCAGGTCGCGGCCGTAGGCGAAGCCGCCCCACACGGCGTACACCTCGGCCAGGTCGGCGTCGTCGCGCCAGTTCCGGCTGTCGATCAGAGGCAGCAGGCCGGCCCCGTACGCGCCGGGCGCGGAGCCGAAGACGCGCATCGTGGCGCGGCGCTCGTCCCCGTGCCGCTCCTTGTCGGCTGTGACGTGCGCACGGATGTGGTTGTCCTCGGCGTCCTCGTCGAGGCCGGCGACGAGCCGGACCGCGTCGTCCAGCATGGCCACCACGTGCGGGAAGGCGTCGCGGAAGAAGCCGCTGATGCGTACGGTCACGTCGATCCGCGGCCGGCCCAGCTCGGCGAGTGGTACGGGTTCCAGGCGGGTGACCCGGCGGGACGCCTCGTCCCACTCGGGGCGTACGCCGAGCAGCGCCAGCACCTCGGCCACGTCGTCCCCGGCGGTGCGCATGGCACTGGTGCCCCACACGGACAGGCCGACCGAGCGCGGCCAGGTGCCGTGCTCGTCGCGGTAGCGCTCCAGCAGCGAGTCGGCCATGGCCTGGCCGGTCTCCCAGGCGAGCCGGCTGGGGACGGCGCGCGGGTCCACCGAGTAGAAGTTGCGGCCGGTCGGCAGCACGTTGATGAGTCCGCGGAGCGGGGACCCGCTGGGGCCGGGCGGTACGAAGCCGCCGCCCAGCGCATGCAGCACGTGATCGAGCTCGTCGGTGGTCCGGCCCAGCCGCGGCACCACCTCGGTGGCGGCGAACTCCAGCACCCGAGTCACCACCTCCCGCTCCCCCGCCCCGGGGGCGTCGGCCGGGGGGCCGGCTGGGGCACCGGCCGGGGAGTCGGCCGGGGAGCGGCCTGGGGAGTCGGCTGGGGAGCGGGGATGCCTGCCAGGGGCCGATTCACTCCCCGGCGGGCTCCCCGCAGCCCGATCGCCGAG
>WHSL01000346.1 GCA_009380095.1 Streptosporangiales bacterium
GAGCAGGATGTGCCCGCCCCCCGGCGGCGCCGGCTCGTGCGGCCGCACATACCTGAGCGGTCCGTACGCGCCCCCCGGCACGCACCGCGTCCCACTCACCCGCCGCCCCCGCGCCAACACCTCCGCCGCACCCTGCAACGCACCGCCACCCACGACCGCCCGGCCACTTACGACCGCCGAGCCACCCACGACCGCCCCGCCACCCACAACCGCCCCGCCACCCACAACCGCCCGGCCACTCGCGACCGGCCCCTCTTCCGCGACCGCCCCGCCATCCGCGACCGGCCCGCCATCCGCGACCGGCCCGCGCTCCGCGAGCAGTCCGTCGGCCGGGGGCGTCTCCGTAGTGCCGGCCATGGTCTGCGACTTATAAGGTGCATCCGGCAGCGTGTGGGATGCCTGGAGCAGGACGACCGCGTCGCGGGTCAGGCCCCATTCGAGGTGGTCGGTGCCGAGCGCGGCGTACGTGGCCCGTATTAGCGCCGCGACCCGCCGCTCCACGTCGTCCTCCAGGGGTTCCGCGTCGGTCCAGCCCGAGAGGAGCGGGGCGGGGTGCCCGGCGACGCCGTGGATCTCCACGGTGTCGTCCGAGGTGAGGCGGGCCGTGCCGCCCGCCGCGAAGGTCAGCTCGGGCTGGATGAGCACCGCGAGGCCGAGCCGGTCCGGAGCCAGGCCGCAGCCCTCGGCGCGGGCCAGCGGGTCGACGGCGAACGCCGACGCCCAGCAGCTCCGCACCGCCGCGGACACGTCCTCAGGCCCCACCTCACCGAGCGACGCGAACGCACCGGACCAGCGCAGATCACCCTCCAGCGGACTGGAGGACCGTACGATCACCCGCCCGCCGAGATCCCGCACAGCCTCCGC
The DNA here is from genome assembly GCA_009380095.1 of Streptosporangiales bacterium. Taxonomy (GTDB): domain Bacteria; phylum Actinomycetota; class Actinomycetes; order Streptosporangiales; family Streptosporangiaceae; genus WHSL01. The sequence continues at coordinate 865 of WHSL01000346.1, forward strand.
GAGCACCTCCCGAAGACCGTCACCGACCCGCACACCGAGCGCGGCGGGACGCGCCCCGCCGACGTCCCCACGGGCCAGCGCCTCCACGCCCGCCCGCAAGGCGGCGGAACCGGCGCCCACCGGCAACACCCACCCGGGCGCCGCCGGCAACCCCGCCGCCCGAGCCCGCGCCAACATGGCCGCCTTCGCCCCGGCGACCGCCGGCTCGCCGACTCGCCGACCCGAGCCCGCCGCGATGGGGGTGAGAGGGAGGAGGGATGGCATGGGTCACCCCACGCTGATGATCTCGTTGGACTTGTAGGTGGAGAGGAGCTCGTGGCCGGTCTCGGTGACCAGCAGCATCTCCTCGAGGCGCACACCGAACTCGTGCGTCTTGCCGTGCTGGGTCTCCAGCGCGAAGACCATGCCCGGGTGGATCTCCTCGGGGTGGTCCAGCGACCAGATCCGGGAGATCACCGGACGGTCGTACTGGGCGAGCCCGAGCCCGTGCCCCCACAGGTTGGCGGCCGCCTGGTCCTCCTCCTCGTACCCCCAGGCCTCCCGCGCCGACGGCCACTTGGCGGCGATGTCCGCGGTGGTGACCCCGGGCCGTACGGTCTCGATCGCGTCCCACAGCCACCCGTGCGCGATGTCGTAGTACTGCTTCATCTCGTCGGTGGGGGTGCCGCCGACGCAGTACGTGCGGTAGACGCAGGACTTGAACCCGTTCCAGGTCAGCGCCGCCAGGTCGATGATGACGAGCTCCCCCGGCCGGATGATGCGGTCGGAGAAGTTGCGCCAGTTGGGCCAGGCGTTCGGCCCCGAGGACACGATGACGTCCTCCACGTCCTCCATCCCGGGGATGCTGTAGAGGTACTCGAAGCCGAACGCCGCGACCTCGTTCTCGGTCAGCCCGGGCTTCAGGAACTGCGTGTACTCGTAGTGCAAGGTGTCGCAGATGGCGCCGACGATGCGGGACGCCTTCTGCTCGTCGGGGCTCTTGATCGCCCGCGCCTCCATCATCGGCGACATGCCATCGGTCCAGCTGACCCCGGCGCGTTCGAACTCGCGCAGCATGTTGATGTCGATGAAGTCCACGCCGAGCGGACGGTCCCGTACGCCGGCGTTCTCCAGGTCGCCGATCAACGCCTCGACGAACTTGCCGACCTGCTGCTGGGAGGCGGGGCCGACCGCGCCCTTGATCCAGGAGTAGGAGTGCCGGATATTCTGCGGCGGGATCCAGGGGTTGTGCTCCTTGAGGTGGATGCCGATGTCGCCCTGTTCGTAGACGATCGGCTCCTGGCCCTCGCAGAGCACCACGTAGCGCAGGCCGGGCTTGAGGCGGTTCCAGCCGGGCGTGTACGTCGAGGAGACGTACCGCATGTTCTCGTCGTACATGAGAAGGAGCGCGCCGAGGCCGTGCCGGCGCATGGCCTCCCGGGCCCGGTTCAGCCGCCAGGACCGTACTTCGGCCCAGTTGATGCCCTCTTTCCAGTCACTGCTGAGTCCCGCGAAGGCTTCCTTCACGCCTGGGTCTCCCTTGCCCTCGAGATTAGTGATGGTTAACTGAGGGAGGTCGGTCGTGGTCCGGAACGTAACATGGCTTTACGACCCTGTTAACCCGTGAAGTATCATTAATCGCGATGACTGAGATCAGCGGCACCTCAGACGGCAGGTCCGCCCCCGCCGGCCGATCCCGGCGCCGGGCCACCACCGGCGAAGACCCCGCCGACGGCATCGGCCGGCGGCTCGCGGCCTACCGGGCCGAGCGCGGCATGCGCGTCTCCGACCTGGCCCGCAGTGTGGGGGTGACGTCCAGCCTGATCAGCCAGATCGAGCAGGGGCGGTCACGCCCCTCGGTGTCCACCCTGTTCGCGATGGCCGAGGCGCTGGAGCTCCCGGTCGACGCGTTCTTCCGGGAGACCCCGCCGGATGGCGCCGGGGCGGAGGCGCCCGCGGACCCGGGCGCGCCGGCCGCGGACGGCCGGCCGGTCGCACACGAGGAGCGCTTCGTCGTACGGCGCGCCGAGCGCGCGGTGATCGACATCGCCAGCGGGGTGCGGTGGGAGCGCCTCACCCCCACGGCGCTCAACGACCTGGAGTTCCTCGAGCTGGTGTACGGGCCGCGCGCCGAGTCGAGCCGTACGCTCTATCGGCATCCGGGCTCGGAGATGGTGGTGGTGCTCAGCGGGCGGCTGGACATCTACGTCGGCTTCGAGTGCTACCACCTGGGTCCGGGCGACAGCATGCACTTCCCGTCGGCGCTCCCGCACCGGTACGTGAACCCCACCGACGAGACCACCCGTTCGGTCACCACGATCCTCTACGACGAGGACCGGCACTCTCCTCCGCCATCCCCCTGACCCCGGTCCCCGTACCCCCCTCCCGGGGACCGGGGTCCCGCTCCGCCTCCGTCCGCGGAGCAGGACCCCGGCCGGCCTCCCGGCACGACGATCTCACCCGCTCAACGCGCAGACGCCCGACATGGTTCACGGCCGGCCGATTGGTGCGTCCACGTCCCGGCCTGCACGGAGATCCGTAAGGTTCGTGCATCGATCTCCACCGAACACCAAGGCCGGCCATGACGGCTACTCGGACTCAGGAAACCGCCGCCCCCGCGGCACGGATCAGCTGCCGCCTCGGCCCGCTCACGTTCCGCGAAGGCGTACGGCGGCTGCGGCTCCAGGCGTACTCGTGGGCGCTCACCGGCGTCTACCGCGCCGGGGCCCTGCACCCCGCGATCTGGCGCTGGGTGGCGCGCTCCTACCACCCCGCCTTCGACCGGGTCGCGCGCCGGCACGCCGAGGTGGCCTGCCGGTTCGCGAGCGTGTACGACGAGGAGAGCCGCTGCTCAAGGAGGACCCCACCGCCGCCGACCTGCGGATCGAGCTGTTCGACGACGGGACGGGGC
>WHSL01000071.1 GCA_009380095.1 Streptosporangiales bacterium
CCACCACGGATCCTCGGGTCGGCGCGCTTTGGTGTTGGGCCTGGCGGGTGTTCTCAGTTGATGGAGGGTTCTGCCAGGAGTTTCCAGGGTGAGGGGACGTCGCCGAGTGGCACTTCGATGAGTAGTGGTGCGTCCGTCCTGCGGGCGTTGCGGATCGTGTCCCTGAGGTCTTCCGGTGTGGTGACTCGCTCCCCCTCGATGCCGAACTCCTTGGCCAGGGCCGCGAAGTCTGGGTTCTTGAGGTTGACGCCGATGGTTCGGCCGAACGTTTCGGTTTGGATGCGCTGGACGTTGCCGAACGTGTCGTTGCGGAACACCACGGTCACGAGTCCGATGTTGTATTTGGCGGCGGTGGATAGTTCCTGCAGCGCCCAGCCGAAGCCGCCGTCACCGTTGATCGAGACGACCTGTCGGCCCTTGGCTGCGACGGCGGCGCCGAGGCCGGTCGGGAAGCCGTAGCCGAGCGTGCCCTGGTAGCCGGGGGTCACGTAGGTTCCCGCCTGGTACACGGGGAACGCCAGGCGGGCCGCGTAGCCGACCTGCGTGAGCTCTTCGATGAGGATGCCGTCGTCCGGCATGGCCTTGCGGATCGCCTGCAGCCACTCGACCTGAGGCGCGATCACGCTCAAGGCGTCACGTTCGCGCTTACGGTAGGCGTCGAGCGCCGGCGCTTCACGCTTGTCATCGGGCAGGGCGTTGGTGATCGTCTCCAGCGCGAGCTTGGCGTCGGCGATGATGGCGACCTCGAACTCGCGCGGCGCGCGCACATCGGCGGGGTCCGCGTTGATCGCGATGAGGCGGTGGCGTCCGGGCCGGATGACCGGCTGTCCGGTCATGGTGATGAAGCGGGTGCCGACGGCGAGCACGACATCCGCGTTCTCGAGGACCTCCGTGCCGGCCAGGCGCGACAGGGCGAGCGGGTGCCGGTCACTGATGGCGCCCTTGCCGTTCCGGGTGACGATGACGGGCGCGCCGAGGCGCTCGGCGAGCGCCTGGAGTGCGGCACTGAGCCGAGCGCCGCGGCGGTCTGGAAGCACAGCGAGGCACCGGTGAAGCGAAGGCGCGTGGGGAACAGCTCCGCCAGGAACGCGGCGAGCGGACCCAGGATGAAGCCCTGGATGAACTGGCCGATGATGACGGCGGCGGCGAAGCCCCCCGCGGTTCCCGTCTGGATCAGGTTGAGCATCGGGAACATGAAGATCAGCGCCGCGACGATTCCGGCGGCGAGGGGCAGACGGCGCCCCCAACGGTCGCTCAACCGGGCGCTGATGACGGCTGCGATGAGGAGGGCGACCGAGCCGAGGATCTTCAGGTTCAGGACGGTCGTGCTATCAACACCGAGCTCCACGGTGTGGTTGACCGCCCACGAGGTGGCGACGCCGTCGATCGTCAGCTGGCTGATCGCGACGATGATGCCGAGCGCGGCCTGCCGCGGGTAGCGGCGCAGGACATCGAGGATCGGCACCGTGACACCGACGAGTGCGGCCGGGGGAAGGAACCCGATCGCCATGGTCGAGATGCCCATGAGGAGCATGGTGGTGACGAGCACGCCCTTGCGGCCGAGCTTGTCGCCGAAGTGGCCGAAGATCACGCCTCCGAGCGGCCGACCGACGTACCCGACGGCGAGCGTGACGAAGGACGCGATGGTCGCCATGGTCGGCGAAAGGTTGCTGAAGAAGACGTAGGGGAAGACGACCGAGGCCGCGATGACGTACAGGATGAGTCGTAGAACTCGATCACGCTTCCGCTGAAGCTGGACAGCAGAATGCGCCGCATCGGGCCGTGCCACAGGGAGTCGGATCGGTCCGGCTGTGTGACCGCGAGGTTCTCGGAGGAGTTCATGGAGACCTTCAGGTACGGCCGCGACGGCGCGGTCAGCGGGGGGCGTTGGCGAAGGCGGGGATCGCCGATCGCGTGATGTCTGGCCGCGCGACCGGTTGCACCACCCTGCTCCCACCATTGGGATTGCGGCAATCCCAAATATCCGGCTACGCAGTTCAGGATTTCTGAACTTCTCCGCTCGCCGTCACCCGCGGAGGGCGCGCCTCCCCTTCGCCATCAGGGCGAAAGGGTCGCGAAGTGCCCCGAGACCGCTTCACGGCAGTACGCCCGCAGCGCCTCCATCCGGGCGGTGCGCCGCGCGGCGGGCGCCGTGGCGAGCACGATGTGGTTCGCGGGGATCTCATCCGCGATGGGACGGTAGACGATCGGCTTCCCGTCGTACGTCAGGTCGCCGTGCGGACGGCCCATGATGATCGTGTAGCCGAGGCCTCGCGCGACGAGCGAGCGGATCGTCTCGACGTTCGCACTCCGCCAGCGCACTCGCGGCGTGATGCCGGCGTTACGCAGGATCTCCTCGACGTGATCGGTGGCCGGCCGCATGGCGAGAAGCACGGCGTACTCGTCACGCAGGGCACTCAGCTCCACCTTGTCCTGGCCGGCCAGCGGATGACTCGGTGAGACGGCGAGCTGTAGCCGAACCGGGGCGAGACGGAGAACATCGACCTCGGCCACGATGTGGTTCTCGTACAGGAGGGCCGCATCCAGCCTCCCCTCGGTCAGGAGGGTCTGCAGCGCCGCCGATGCTCCTTCCTCCAGAAGGAGATCGATCGCCGGGTGGTGCTTCGCGAAGTACTCCGCCATCTGCGGGAACAGCCACGGGGACAGCGTCGTGAAGATCCCGACCCGCAGCGGGCCGCTCAGTTCGCCGCGGATGGTCCCGGCCAGCTCCAGAATGTCCTCGAGGCTGCGGGCGATCACTTGCGCGTTGTCGTAGACGCTTCGCCCGGCATCGGTGATCTCGACGCCCTTGCCTCGCGTGCGCAGCGTGAGCTGGACGTCGAGGAGCTCCTCGAGCTGCGTGATGGCGAGCGAGACACCGCCGGCGGACACGTGCAGCCGCCTCGCCGCCTCGGTGACCGATCCGCTCTCGACGACGGCGCAGAAATACTGCAGCTGCCTGAGCGAGAGCGCCGACGCCCCATTCACTTTAGTCTCCTTGAACTATCAAACACGATAGTTGTCATTGCCTGATTTAGCGACCCCGTCGCACACTCGACGCTGAAGGGCTGCCCGGGTATCCGCTGATCGTTAGGAGTCGCATACGTGACCAACTCCGCCACCTTCGACGCCGATGTCATCATCGTCGGCGGAGGACCTGTCGGCCTGCTGGCCGCAATGGAGCTGGACTCGCGCGGAGTCTCGACGATCGTCGCCGAGGAGGATCCCTACCTCGCCCCACCGAACGTCAAGTGCAACCACGTGGCGGCTCGCACGATGGAGACGTTTCGCCGCTTCGGGCTGGCCGACGAGGTGCGCTCGGCCGGCCTGCCCTCCGGCCACCCGCAGGACGTCGTCTTCCTCACCTCGGTGACGGGCATGGAGTTCGGCCGCATCCCGATCCCCTCCGCCTCCGCACGCCGCGACGGAACCGGCGAGGGCCCCGACACCACCTGGGCGGCCGCCGAGCCGGCGCATCGCGTGAACCAGCGGTTCCTTGAGCCGGTTCTCGAGAGGCACGTGGCCTCCCTGAAGCATGTGAGACTTCGCAACGAGGTCAAGGCCGTCGCGGTCGCTCAGGACGAGGACGGCGTGACGGTGGAGATCGTCCCGGTGGGCTCGGAGGAGAGGACGACCCTTCGCGGCCGCTATCTCATCGGCGCCGACGGTGGTCGTTCGCTCGTACGGAGGACCATCGGGTCGACGTTCCACGGTGACCCCGTGCTGCAGCGTGTCCAGTCGACGTGCATCAGGATGCCGGACCTGTACGAGCACATGCCGGCGGGGAAGGCGTGGGGATACTACGTCTACAACGGCCGCCGCAACGGTCACGTCTACTCCATCGACGGCGTCGAGACGTTCCTGATCCACACGTACCTGAGCGCCGAGGAGGCCGAGCGCGAGGAGGTCGACCGCGACCGTGCGATCCGCGACATCCTCGGGCTCTCCGACGACACGTCCTTCGAGCTCGTCTCCCGTGAGGACTGGGTCGCCCGCCGTCTCGTGGCGGACAGGTTCCGCGAAGGCCGCATCTTCATCGCCGGTGACGCCGCACATCTCTGGGTGCCGTACGGCGGCTACGGCATGAACGCGGGCATCGCCGATGGGCTGAACCTGTCGTGGCTGCTGAGCGCCGTGATCACCGGCTGGGCGGACGAGTCGATCCTGGACGCCTACGAGGCCGAACGCCAGCCGATCACGGACCAGGTGTCCCGCTTCGCGATGTCCCACCTGCGGAAGATCTCCGACACCGATGTGCCCGCCGACCTCGAGGCCGACGGCCCCGACGGGGATGCGGCCCGCGAGGCCTTCGGGAGGCTCGCGTACGAGCTGAACGTCCAGCAGTTCGCGGCCGCGGGCCTCAACTTCGGGTACAGCTATGCGAACAGCCCCATCATCGTCGCTGACGGCCCGGCACCGGGGTACACGATGGGTACGTACACGCCCTCCACCGTTCCGGGCTGCCGCCTCCCGCACCACTGGCTCGCGGACGGTTCGTCGCTGTACGACCACCTCGGCCCGTGGTACACCCTCGTGGCGCTCGATCACTTCGACGCCGCGGAGGGCTGGGCGGAGGAGGCCCGCGCCGCCGGCCTGCCCGTCACCGTGGTCAGGTTTCCCGAAGGCGTTGCGGACCCCGCGTACACGACGCCCTTCGTGATAGCTCGTTGCGATCAGCACGTGGCGTGGCGAGGGACGGCGCTGCCATCGGATGTCGCCGCCTTCGCCGCCCGGCTCGGCGCCTCCACCCACTGAGATCCCTGTCGACGTACGAAGGTCACACTATGAGCACCGCACCCGCACACGGCGCCCTTCCCGGCCGGCCGGGGAAGATCATCGCCGTCCACGTCAGCCACGAGTCGCGCGCGGCACAGCGCGGCCGCCGTCCCGCCGCCCCTTCGTACTTTCTGAAGCCGTCGAGCTCCCTGGGCGCCTCGGGCGACGCGGTCGAGCGTCCCGAGGGCACCGAGTTGCTCGCCTTCGAGGGCGAGATCGCGCTCGTCATCGGCTCACCCGCGCGCGGCGTCTCCCCCGCCGAGGCCTGGAGTCACGTGGCATGGGTGACGGCGTCGAACGACTGGGGGCTGTACGACCTGCGCGCCAACGACAAGGGGGCGAACGTACGCAACAAGGGCCGCGACGGCTACACACCCGTCGGCCCTGAGCTCATCGACGCGCGTACGGTCGACCCGGCCGCGCTGCGCGTACGGACGTGGCTGAACGGCGAGCTCGTCCAGGAGGGTGAGACCTCCGGCCTCTTGTTCCCGTTCGCCCAGATCATCGCCGACCTCTCCCAGCACCTCACCCTCGAGACCGGCGACGTCATCCTCACCGGGACTCCGGCCGGCGCGTCGGTGGCCACTCCCGGAGACGTCGTCGAGGTCGAGGTGGACGCGCCGGGCGGACCGAGCTCGGGCCGGCTGACGAGCCGGGTGGTCGACGGTCCCGGCGGCTTCGATCCCGCCGTCGGTTCGCTCCCCTCGGTCGACGACCTGCAGCGCGAGGAGGCGTGGGGCTCGCGCGAAGCGGCGGGGCTTCCCGCCGCCACCGCCTCGGTCCTCTCCCCCGAGCTGCGTGACAAGCTGCTCGAGGCGCCCGTCGCCGGGCTGTCGCAGCAGCTGCGCAAGCGCGGGCTCGACAACGTCACGATCGACGGTGTGCACGCGGCCCGGCCGGGCACGAAGCTCGTCGGCGTCGCGAAGACGCTGCGCTTCGTCCCGAACCGCGAGGACCTCTTCCGCAGCCACGGGGGTGGCTACAACGCGCAGAAGCGCACGTTCGACGCCGTACGGGAGGGCGAGGTCATCGTCATCGAGGCGCGCGGCGAGCGCGGCTCCGGCACTCTCGGCGACGTGCTCGCCCTCCGCGCTCTCGCACGCGGCGCGGCGGGCATCGTCACGGACGGCGGCGTACGCGACCACGCGACGGTCGCCGGCATCGGCCTGCCCGTCTTCAGCCAGGGTCCGCACCCCGCCGTACTCGGCCGCAGGCACGTGCCGTGGGACACCGATCTCGCGATCGCCTGCGGCGGCGCCACGGTCCAGCCCGGGGACATCATCGTGGGCGACGACGACGGTGTCATCGTGATCCCCCCGGCGATCGCCGAGGAGGTGGCCGACGCCGCGCTGGCCCAGGAGGGCGAGGACGGGTGGATCGCCGAGCAGGTCGCGGCGGGTCACCCCGTCGACGGCCTGTTCCCGATGAACGCGGAATGGCGCGCGAAGTACGAAGCGGCCACAGAGGCCGAGGCCTGAGGCCTGCTCCACGTCCGATCTCACACCACCTTCGAACGGGAAGCATCCGATGACCGACACAGCGGCATCCGCCCGGCACCTCCCCGCCGACCTGCCCACGCGCATCCGGCACTACATCGACGGCGAGTTCGCCGACTCGCTCGACGGCGACACGTTCGACGTGCTCGACCCCGTCTCGAACGAGGTGTACGTGCAGGCCGCGGCCGGCAAGGAGGCCGACATCGACCGCGCCGTCGCGGCGGCCCGCCGTGCGTTCACCGACGGCCCGTGGCCGCGCATGCTGCCGCGCGAGCGCTCCCGCGTACTGCACCGCATCGCCGACATCGTCGAGTCCCGCGACGCCCGCCTCGCGGAGCTCGAGTCGTTCGACTCGGGTCTGCCGATCACGCAGGCGCTCGGCCAGGCGCGCCGCGCGGCCGAGAACTTCCGGTTCTTCGCCGACCTGATCGTCGCGCAGGCCGACGACACGTTCAAAGTCCCCGGCCGCCAGATCAACTACGTCAACCGCAAGCCGACCGGCGTCGCGGGTCTCATCACGCCGTGGAACACGCCCTTCATGCTGGAGAGCTGGAAGCTCGGCCCCGCCCTCGCGACCGGCAACACCGTCGTGCTCAAGCCGGCCGAGTTCACCCCGTTGTCGGCGTCGCTGTGGGCAAGGATCTTCGAGGAGGCCGGGCTCCCCCAGGGCGTCTTCAACCTCGTCAACGGCCTCGGTGAGGACGCCGGCGACGCGCTCGTGCGGCACCCCGGCGTGCCGCTCATCTCGTTCACCGGCGAGAGCCGTACGGGGCAGATCATCTTCGCCAACGCCGCACCCCACCTCAAGGGCCTGTCGATGGAGCTCGGCGGCAAGTCGCCCGCCGTCGTCTTCGCCGACGCCGACCTCGACGCCGCCATCGACGCGACGATCTTCGGTGTCTTCTCACTGAACGGCGAGCGCTGTACGGCCGGCAGCCGCATCCTCGTCCAGCGTGAGGTGTACGACGCGTTCGTCGAGCGGTACGCCGCGCAGGCGAAGCGCGTGAAGGTCGGCTACCCGCACGACCCCGCCACCGAGGTCGGCGCGCTCGTGCACCCCGAGCACTTCGAGAAGGTCATGGGCTACGTCGAGATCGGCAAGGGCGAGGGCCGCCTCGTGGCGGGAGGCGGACGCCCCGAGGGCTTCGAGTCCGGCAACTTCGTCGCCCCGACCGTGTTCGCCGACGTCGCCCCCGGCGCCCGCATCTTCCAGGAGGAGATCTTCGGCCCGGTCGTCGCGATCACACCCTTCGACACGGACGAGGAGGCCCTCGCGCTCGCGAACGACACGAAGTACGGCCTCGCCGCGTACGTCTGGACGAACGACCTCAAGCGCGCGCACAACTTCGCCCAGGCCATCGAGTCGGGCATGGTGTGGCTCAACTCCAACAACGTCCGCGACCTGCGCACCCCGTTCGGCGGCGTCAAGGCGTCGGGCCTCGGGCACGAGGGCGGCTACCGCTCGATCGACTTCTACACCGACCAGCAGGCCGTGCACATCGCGCTCGGCAAGGCCCACAGCCCCACCTTCGGCAAGTAGGAGCACAGGAGACCGACATGACCGCCGACCGTACCCCGACCTCCTCTCCCGTCCCCACGCCCTCCTCGCCCGCGCCCGACATCGTGCGCTGTGCCTCCATGGAGCTCGTCGTCACCGACCTCGCCGCCTCCCGCGAGTTCTACGTCGACGTGCTGGGCCTGACCGTCACCGAGGAGGACGAGGAGGCGATCTACCTCCGCACCCTCGAGGAGTTCATCCACCACAACCTCGTGCTGCGCCAGGGGCCGGTGGCCGCCGTCGCGGCGTTCTCCTACCGCGTCCGCACCCCCGAGGACCTCGACAAGGCCGTCGCCTTCTACTCGGAGCTGGGATGCCGGGTCGAGCGGCGCGAGGACGGTTTCGTCAAGGGCATCGGTGACTCCGTACGCGTGCAGGACCCGCTCGGCTTCCCGTACGAGTTCTTCCACGCCGTCGAGCACGTCGAGCGCCTCGCCTGGCGTTACGACCTCTACACGCCCGGCGCCCTCGTACGCCTCGACCACTTCAACCAGGTCACGCCCGACGTGCCCAAGGCCGTCCGGCACTACCAGGACCTCGGGTTCCGCGTCACGGAGGACATCCAGGACTCCGACGGCGTCGTCTACGCCGCATGGATGCGCCGCAAGCCGACCGTCCACGACACCGCGGCCACCGGCGGCGACGGTCCCCGCATGCACCACGTCGCGTTCGCCACGCACGAGAAGCACAACATCCTCGCCGTCTGCGACAAGCTCGGGGCACTGCGCCGCTCCGACGCCATCGAGCGCGGCCCCGGCCGCCACGGCGTCTCGAACGCGTTCTACCTGTACCTGCGCGACCCCGACGGCCACCGCGTCGAGATCTACACCCAGGACTACTACACGGGCGACCCCGACAACCCCGTCGTCACCTGGGACGTGCACGACAACCAGCGCCGCGACTGGTGGGGCAACCCCGTCGTGCCCAGCTGGTATACCGACGCCTCGCTCGTACTCGACCTCGACGGCGAGCCCCGTCCCGTCGTCGCCCGAACCGACGCGAGCGAGATGGCGGTCACGATCGGCGCCGACGGCTTCTCCTACACCCGCAAGGACGACGCCGAGGGGACGTCCGATCACGAGCAGGGCGAGTACAAGCTGGGCAACCAACTCTGAGCGGAAGAGTCACGATGCTGACGAAGGACACCATCACGTCCCTCGCGGAGGAGCTCGCGGAGGCGGAGCGGACGCGGGGAGTGATCCGTCGCATCACCGCGCGGTTCCCCGAGGCCACGGTCGAGGACTCCTATGCCATCCAGGCGGTGTGGAAGGAGAAGAAGCTCGCGGCCGGACGCCGCCTCGTCGGCCGCAAGATCGGGCTCACCTCGCGTGCCATGCAGGCCTCGACCGGCATCACGGAGCCCGACTACGGCGTCATGTTCGACGACACCGTGTGGGAGAACGGCGCGCACATCCCGCACGACAGGTTCTCCAACGTCCGCATCGAGGTCGAGCTCGCGTTCGTCCTGAAGGAGCCGCTGGAAGGACCGCACTGCACGCTGTTCGACGTGATGCGCGCGACGGAGTACGTGACGCCCGCGCTGGAGGTGCTCAACTCCCACATCGAGCTCGAGGGCCGTACGATCGTCGACACCATCGCCGACAACGCCGCCTACGGCGGGCTCGTGCTCGGAGGCAACCCGACCGGCCCCGATGCGGTCGATCTGCGGTGGGTGTCGGCCCTCCTCTACCGCAACGAGACGATCGAGGAGACGGGCGTGGCCGCCGCGGTCCTGAACCACCCCGCGGCGGGGGTCGCGTGGCTCGCGAACAAGACGTACCAGCACGGCGATCGCCTGGAGGCCGGCGAGATCATCCTCGCGGGCTCCTTCACCCGTCCCGTCTGGGTCGAGAAGGGGGACACCATGTTGGCCGACTATGGGCCGATGGGGACCATCTCATGCCGCTTCGTCTGACGTCGTGACTCAGAGGACCGAGTACCCCTCGGAACCGAAGGCCTCCTTGCAGAAGGCGATCAGCGTCTTGGTCTTCGCCGTGGGGACGGCCCCCTGCGGGTACGCCACCACGACGTTGTTCGCCGGGAGCTCGTCGGAGATGTTGCGGTAGGCGAGCGGCAGACCCTCGTAGGTCATGTCCCCGTGCGGCCGGCCCATGATCACCGTGTAACCCAGTCCGCGCGCGACCATGGCGCGGATCGTCTCGACGTTCGAGCTGCGCCACCGTACGTCCGGCTCGAAGCCGGCGGCTCGCAGCATCGCCTCGACATGCCCGCCGGCGGGTTGCAGGGCGAGCAGGATGGCCGGCTCCTCCCGCAGCTCGCGCAGCGGGACCGTCTCCCACGAGGCGAGTCGATGCCCCGCCGCCACCGCCAGCCGGACACGTACGGGCGCGATGATCTCACCGGCCACGTCCGCGTCCAGGTGGTTGGAGTACATGAACGTGACGTCGAGCTCGCCGTCCCGCATGCGCTGCTGCAGTTCGGCCGACTGCCCTTCGACCAGATGGAGGTCGACTCCCGGATGGTTCTCCGTGAAGTGCAGCGCCACCCGGGGGAACATCCACGGGGAGAGCGTCGTGAAGCATCCGACGCGCAGCGGTCCGGCCAGCTCGCCGCGGACGATCCGCGCCACCGCACCGATGTCGGCCGAACGGTCCAGCATCTCCTGAGCGTGTTCGTAGACCCATCGTCCGGCCGGGGTCACCGACACGCCCTTCCCGCGCCGGCGCACGGTGAGCTGCACCTTCAGAGCCGATTCGAGCTCACTCAGGGCGACCGAGATGCCGCCCGGCGAGACGTGCAGGCGGCGTGCGGCCGCGGTGACCGATCCCTCGTCGACCGCTGCGACGAAGAACTCGAGCTGGCGGAGCGTGAATCCGGACAGTTCACATCTCCTCAAGAAGTTATCGAAGTATTAATCATTGTGTCACGACCTGGGCATCGTCGACAGTGGTCGCTGGAATCGGCCCTTCCGAAAGAAGGCTCAGCGATGACATCGATGTCCACTACGCCGGAGAACGTCCCGCAGCAGGACGGGAGTCTCACCAGCAAGAACATGCGGCGCGTCCTCGGGTCCAGCTTCGCCGGGAGTGCGATCGAGTTCTACGACTTCCTCCTGTACGCCACGACGGCGGCGGTCGTCTTCCCCGTCGTCTTCTTCCCGAACGTCCCTCCTGCGGTGGCGGCGTTCGCCTCGTTCACAACGCTGGCCGCCGGTTACGTGGCACGTCCGCTGGGCGGCATCATCTTCGGGCACTTCGGCGACCGGCTCGGCCGCAAGGGCGTGCTCGTCACGTCCATGTTGATGATGGGCACCGCCACGGCCGCGATCGGCCTGTTGCCGCCGAGCTCCCAGATCGGTGCCGCCGCCCCGATCCTGCTGGTCTGCCTGCGCGTGATCCAGGGGCTGGCGGTCGGCGGCGAGTGGGGTGGAGCGATGCTGATCGCCCTGGAGCACGCACCCGGCGGGAAGCGTGGGTTCGCCGCCTCGTTCGCCAACCTCGGCGCCCCGGCGGGCTCGGCGCTCGCGAGTGGTTCGGTCGCGCTCGTCAGCCTGCTTCCCGACGACCAGTTCTTCAGCTGGGGATGGCGCATCCCGTTCGTGTTCAGCATCGTCCTGGTCACCCTCGGCATGTTCGTCCGTCTGAAGGTCGCCGAGAGTCCGGTCTTCGAGAAGCTGGAGAACGAGGCGAAGAAGCGCCGGCTGCCGCTCGTCGAGGTGCTCACCCGGAGCCCCAAGAACCTGGTGCTCGGCATTCTCGCGGCGCTGAGTCAGCTCACCATCTCGGGCGTGGTGACCGTGTGGGCGGTCAACTACGCGGTCGAGGCCGGCGCGGGCCGCACCGGTGTGCTCAACGCGAAGACCATGTCCGCGTTCATTCTCTTCCTCACCACGATGATCAGCGCGCGTGCGTCGGACCGCTTCGGCCGCAAGCCCGTGCTGATGGCCGGCATCATCCTGGCGATCATCTGGGCGTACCCGGTACTCCTGCTGATCCAGGCCGGGACCGTCACGACGTTCGCCATCGGCGTCGGCGTCAGTCAGGCCATCCAGGGCATCATCCTCGGGCCGCTCGCGGGCTTCCTCGCCGAGTTGTTCTCGACCGCCACGCGGTTCACCGGTGCCTCGATCTGCTTCCAAACCGCCTCGGCCATCGGCGCCGGCTTCACCCCCGTCGTCGCGAGTGCGGTGATCGCCGCGACGGGCAGCATCACGGCCCTCGGCGTGGCCTGGATCGTCGTGCTGGCAGCCTGTCTCGTCGGGGTCCTGCTCGCGCCCGAGGGGCGTCGCCGCGATCTCGCCACCATCGCGTGACCACCCTCAGGCGAACCGCGTGAAGATCGGAAGCGAGCCGGATCTTGCCCACCACCTGCAGGAAACGGCTAGACCTACTCGAGGGATCCCGCCGCCCGGGCGTAGCGCCGGGCCAGCACCCGCAACTGGGCGACGAGCTCGGGAGCGTCGATCACCTCGAAGTCCACGTCGAGCATGCCCACATAGGCGGCGAGCATCGCGACGTCACCGGACTTCACCGCGAGCACGCACGTGCCGTCGTCCCGCGGCTCCACCTCGATGGCCGGTGGCAGCCGCTCCGCCAGCGCCTCGGCGGAGGCGAAGCAGCGCACCCGGGCCCGGTAGCGCCACGCGGCGGTGCCGACTCCCTTGCGGATATGCTCGGCCACGCCGTCCTGCGGCTCGGGCCGTGGCGTGAACCGCGGCCCGTTCGGCGTCCGCGGGGTAATCCGGTCGACCCGGAACGTCCGCCAGTCGGCTCTGGTGACGTCCCTGGCCACCAGGTACCACCGCCGGCCACCGTGGACCAGCCGGTACGGCTCGACGTCGCGCCGAGTTAACGCGCCGTCATGGTCGAGGTAGTCGAAGCGGAGCCGCTCCCGGTCCCGGCACGCGGCCGCGATCGCGGTCAGCACGGCGGAGTCCTCCGCGGGGCCGGTGCCCGGGAGCGGCACGGTGAACGCGTGCAGTGCGTGCACCCGGCGCCGCAGCCGCCCGGGCAAGGGTGCCGGGCAACGGGATCTTGCCGTGTTCCGCGGACACCGCGACGTACGTCGTGTGCCCGGTCGCCAGCGTTCCCCTGCGTCGCCGCGGACGACGAACTCCATCGAGATCGAGGTCCGGCCGGCGGCCGGCGGCCGCACGTCGATCCTGAGCTCGTCGCCCAGCCGGGGACCGCGGCGGTGCTCGCAGCCGCTGGCGACCACCACCGGGTCCGCGCTGGGTGCCCGGCCGGGGCGTGAGACCGCCTCCACCTTCCGGCCGAGGCGATTCCGCGTTCTTCGTCGCCGCTCCCCCGAACGGCGGATCCGTTCCGGCGACGGACCTGGCGACGATTAACCGCGGACCCGGCGAGCCGGGTCGCGTGCCGCCTCCGGGCGGTGGCCTCCGGGCGGAAGGAGCCGATCATGCTCACACGGCAGGCGGGCACACCGGGTCACTCGCGGTGTGACACCTCGCCACCGATGCCGGTCTCGTTGCCGTCGGCGTCGTGGAACACGTACTTCCACACCGAGCCGTGCTTCTCGACGTCGACCGGCTTCAGGCCTCGCTCGGCGATCCGTGCGACCTCGGCCTCCAGGTCGTCGACCCAGACCATGCCGACCGCGCCGCCGGCCCGTTCCGGGGCCTCGATGATGTAGACGTACCGGTCCTCGGCCAGCTGCCAGACCGCCTCGATCTCGTTCGGATAGAACGCGGGCTCGGCGCCCCACAACCGCCGATACCAGTCCAGCGCGCTCTGATAGTCCCGGACCGGAATCCCGGCGAAGATCCCTACAGCCATGAGTCCTCCCTTATTCCTTTCGGAACAGACCGGTCCCGCCGGCCGAAGTCATCGGCCCTCGCGCTCCAGGTCGATGACCACAGCGCAGCCGCGCTGCGAGAGTTGACCGAGGGCTCCGGGGCGCTCGTCTCCGGCCGTCGCCTGTTCGACATCGCCAACGGCTGGAACGACCCTTCCGGCTCACCGGTCGTCGTCGTGACGCATCGGCGACCAGCCGGCGCCGCCCAAAGGTGGCCCAACACGACGTTCGTCGACGGCGTCGGACCGGCCATCGCACGGGCACGTGAGATCGCCGGCACCAAGAATCGCCAGCGCCGGCGTCAGCCAGCAGGCACTGGACCTCGACCTTGTCGACGAGGCGTGCGTCAGCCCCGTGCCGGTCCTCTTCGGCGAAGGCATCCCCTACTGCTCCACGCTCAGGCGTGGTCACCTGCTACTCGAAGACCCCACTTACGACAGATTGGGTCACGCACATCCTGTCCGTCCGTTCGTCTCGCGCAGGGATTTCCTGCGCCGTAGTGCCGTCGTGGCCGGGATCGCCGGCGCGGCTCCGCTGCTGTGGCAGCAGCCGGCGTACTCCGCCGACACTCCCGTGGGCCAGGTCCATCTCAACTTCGGCGGCGACGCCGCCCGGGAGATGACGGTCAGCTGGATGACGCCGGGCCCGGTGCGCTCGCCGTTCGCGCAGATGGGGGAGCGCCGGGCGTTCGCCGAGGCCATGCAGTACGACGGCTACCCGGGCTACTTCCACCACGTCCGCCTGGACCGGCTCCAGCCCGCGCGCGGTTACGGGTACCGGATCGGCCACGACGACAAGACGAGGACGTCGACGTACCGCTTCACCACCGGGCCGGACCGTGCCGAGCCGTTCGTCTTCACCGCCTTCGGCGACCAGGGCACCGACACCTCGTTCGGGCAGCCGCCCAACCAGCCGTCCGCGAACACCGCCCTGGCGAAATCGTTCTCGCCCGCCCTGCACCTCGTGGTGGGCGACCTGGCCTATGCGAACGGCGACCAGAAGGTCTGGGACGACTGGTTCGACATGGTCACGCCGATGGCGTCGTCCACGCCCTGGATGCCGTGCATCGGCAACCACGAGATCGAGAGCCAACTGGACCTCGCGGGCACCGGCGAGAGCTGGGGCGCCCACCTGGCCTTTCACCTGACCGACAGCCTGGGCCTCCAGGCGGTGATCAACGGTATCGACGCCTACTACCTGGCATGGCGCGAGACGTCCTGGCACCCGTTCAGGACACTGTCCGGAGCCATCTTCTTCGGCTGGATCGTGCTGGCCATCGGCGCCTACCGCTCCGGCGCCCTGAGGCTGGGCCGCTCGGTCGCGCTCGGCCTGATGACGATGCTCGCGCTCGGGACGCTCAAAGGCACCCAAATTCCGCAGTCCATCATCGCCGCAGGCGGGCTCTGCGCCGCGTTCGTTCCCCTGGGCATCTCCCTGCTGCGAGGCGGCCCGCCGCCGAGCAAGCGCGCCGTACTCTGGCTCACCGTCCTCATCGGCGTTCTCGTCCTTGGCGCGGCCTTCGGCCCGAATGGGTGATCACGACTGTCGGCGCCGGCCCCTTCCTCCTGGATGGCAGCGATGAGTTTCGGGCGTTTCGGCGGTCCGACCCGTTATGGAGACCTTCGTCAAGGCCAATGGGGTGGAGCTGTGCGCCGAGGTGTTCGGGGAGCCGGCTGATACGCCGATGCTGCTGGTGGGCAACACGATGCTCACCTGGCACGACGACCTGTGTGCGCGGCTCGCGGCTCAGGGCCGGTTCGTCCTCCGCTACGACCTGCGCGACACCGGGCGGTCCACGTCCGGGGACCCCGAGGCTCCCGATTACACGCTGCGCGATCTCGTCGCGGACGCCGCCGGAGTGCTGGGCGCCTATGGCCTGCCGTCCGCGCACGTCGTGGGGTTCCGCGCCGGTGGCTGGATCGCCCAGCTCCTCGCGCTCGACCACCCCGAGCGGGTGGCTTCCCTCACGCTCATCGGTACCCGGCCCACCGCGCCCGGCCCCAGCGACTCCGACCTGCCCGAGCACGCGCCCGAGTTGATGGCCCACTTCATGAATCGGCCCGCCGCCGACTGGACGGATCGGTCGTCCGTGGTCGCCTTCATGGTCGAGAACGCGCGGCACCTGTCCGGACCCGCCTTCGACGAGGCCGAGGCGCGCGAGAGCATCGAACGGATCTACGACCGCACCCCCGCCGGCTCCGACCCGGGCAAGGCCCACCGTGCCAACCAGATGGCGACGGTGTTCGCCGCCCTCGACAGCGGCGCCCGCTGGCGCGAGCGCCTCGGCGGCATCACCGCGCCGACCCTTGTGGTCCACGGCGAGGACGACGCGTTCTTCCCGCTCGGCAACGGCCGCGCGCTCGCCGCCGAGATCCCCGCCGCGGAGCTGCTCATCCTGCCGGACACGGGCAACGAGCTCCCCCGACGAACCTGGGACGAGATCGTCCCCGCCCTCCTCCGCCACACCTCCTGACCCCGCGCCGGCCACCTCGACCGGCGCCGGCAACGAGAGCCGCTTCTCCCGCCTGCGGCACGCTTCTCCGTCGCGAACCGGGGTAGTTGGCGACAGCATGGCGCGGGGGCTGGTCCGGAGCTAGGAGGCGCGGATGGCACCGATTGATCGGCGGGCGCGGCTGCTGGGGTGGGCGTTGCGGCGGGTGGCATCGGTCGCGTCGATGACGGTGGACGACCTCGTTGCGATGCAGTCGCGGGCGGCCGGGCTCCATTTCGTGACCGATCGCCTCTGCGGTGCGATCGTTCCGGGGGTCGAGTTCGAGGACCGGACGATCCCCGGCCCCGCCGGGGCCATCGCCGTGCGCGTCTACCGTGCCCATGAGGTCCGTACCAGCGGGCCGCCGCTGATCGTCAACTTCCACGGGGGCGGGTTCGTCTTCGGTGACCTGCGTACGGCGGACTGGCTGTGCAGCTCGGTCGTGGCGGCCACCGGCGCCATCGTGGTCTCGGTGGACTACCGGCTCGCGCCGGCCCATCCGTTCCCCGCCGCGGTGGAGGACTGCTACGCCTCCGTGGAGTGGGCCGCGGAGCACACGGAGACGCTCGGCGCGAGCGGGCCGATCGGGGTGATGGGCGAGAGCGCCGGCGGCAACCTCTCGGCGGTGACCTGCCTGCTCGCGTGGGACCGTGGCGGCCCGGCCATCAGCCACCAGGCGCTGCTCTATCCGGTCACCAACATGACGATGACCGGGCGGCCGCCCTTCTCGTCGGTGGCGATGAACGCCGACGCGCCGATCCTCTCCCACAGCGAGATGTTCTTCTACCGCCGGCACTATCTCGGTGCCGCCGATCCGGCGGACCCTCGCGTGTCGCCGCTGCTCGCCGAGGATCACAGCGGCCTGCCGCCGGCGTTGATCCAGGTGGCGGAGCACGACCCGCTCCGCGACGACGGGATCCGGTACGCCGTGGCGCTGCGCGAGGCGGGAGTCGCCGCGCGGCTCACCGAGTACGTGGGCATGCCGCACGGTTACCTCAACTTCCCCGGCGTGTGCCGCGCGGCCCCCCAGGCCCTGGCCGAGCTCTGCGCCGAGCAGCAGGCCGCGCTCGCACCCCCGGTCAGGGACCCCGGCCTGACCGTGAACCCGCGCTCCAGGCCTGGCGCCGGAGCGGCGCCGTGATCAGCCCTTGGTCGCTCGAGGATCACGGCGGCGCGGATAGGTGTGGCGCGCGGAGATCGTGCCGTCGCGTCGTTTGATGATGTGCTCGACGCCGTCCCGCATCGCCGCCGCGCGGCCCTGAGCCTGGACGGCCGCCTTGTTCTCCCCGGTGCCGAAGGCCCGGGTCCGCCCCTGCCGCCGGTTCTTCCACCGGCCGCCCTCGTAGTACGTCTCCACATCGCCCGCCGACATAGAAGCCCCCTCCCTCCGCGGGCCCAGCGCAACGCCGCACTCGGCCCCAGTACGGTCCTGCCCTGCGAAAAGGCCTCAAATCCGCCCGGCTCCCCCGGCCTACACGTCGAGCGTCACCGCGCACGACCAGCCGGACGCGCCGCGGCCGAAACGGAGTCCGTGCAGCGACACCGCCTTGGGTACGGCCCCGGTCTGCGCCGCCCGGGCCGCCTCCACGGTCGTCAGCCGCAGGCGGACTCCCTCGGCGGAGGCCTCCACCACGACGCGGGCCGGGACCCGGCCGGCCGTGTCCAGCAGGTAGATCACCTCGTCCAGCGCGCCCACCAGCAGGTCCTCATCCGAGACGCCGGCGAACCGGCGCGTGTGCTCGGCGTCCGGGCGGACCGCGGTGACGTCCGCGAACGTACCGACATGGAACGCACCGCCTCCGCCACGCACTCCTCCCGGGTCGGCGCCCACGCCTCGATCCGCACGTCGGCCGTGTGTGGCACGGTGCGATGCCCCCGCGGCTCGGCCTCCATGCCCCGCCTCCTCACCGGTACGTCCCCAGCTGACCATCACCGGTCGCGGCCGGCCGAAACGGGCATGCCCTCCCGAAGGAGGGCGTACCGACTGGAGACAGCGCCCCTGGGGTAGGTGGACGCGGGCGGAGGCCGACCGCCGGGGAGAGTGATCATGGAGATCGTCGCGGAGACGCCGTACCGGTTCCGCATCGAACGCACGGACGGCATGCGGGTCCCGGGCGTCGTCTTCGCCTCGGACGAGCTGCTGCCCGGCGCCCACGGCGACAGGTCGCCGGAGCAGGTGGCCGGGGTGGCGACGCTGCCCGGCATCGTCACGGCCTCCTACGCGATGCCGGACGTGCACTGGGGCTACGGCTTCCCGATCGGAGGCGTCGCCGCCACCGACATCGAGGATGGCGGTGTGGTCTCCCCCGGCGGGGTCGGCTTCGACATCTGCTGCGGCGTACGGCTGCTGGTGGCCCGCGACGACGGCCGGGAACGCCTGGCCGGGCGGCTGACCCGGATCATGGACGAGCTGGGACGGCTCACCCCGCGCGGCACCGGCTGTGGCGGGCTATGGCGGCTCACCGGCCGCGACGAGCTCGAGGAGGTGCTGCGCGGCGGCGCCGCGTACGCGGTGGAACGGGGGCACGGGGTACGGCGCGACCTTGACGTGGACGGGCGCCGGCGACGGCTGTGCGTGCACCGCAAGGGCGCCACCCGCGCGCTGCCGCCGGGCCATCCCGGCCTCCCGGGCGACCTCACCTCCTCCGGGGAGCCCGTGCTGGTCCCCGGCACCATGGGCACCGCCTCCCACGTCCTCGCCGGCACCGCCGACGGCGTCGCGTTCCACTCCACCGCGCACGGCGCGGGACGGATGCACAGCCGCCACCAGGCGGCCCGGAACGTCGACGGTGAACGGCTGGCCGGCGACCTGCGGGACCGCGGTATCCAGGTGCGGGCGGCCTCCTGGCGCGGCCTCGCCGAGGAGGCCCCGCAGGCGTACAAGGACGTGGACGAGGTCGTACGGGTCACCGAACGCAACGGCCTGGCCCGCCGTGTCGCGCGCCTCGTCCCCCTGGGCGTCGTCAAGGGCTGACCCGCGCCTGTTGGGCGGTCACGCCGGTCAAGCGCCGCCCTGTGGCGGAGGGTCGGCGCCGAGCACCGTGTTCAGGACCGTGTCGGCGTATGCCGGGGTGAGCGGCCGGCCCGTGATCAACACCCGGTACCGGACCGGCCCCACGAGCAGGTCTTCAAGGAGCAGCGGGTCGAAACCGACCATTTGGCCGTCCCGTTGTCCGGCACGGATCCGGTCCTGATTGCGGCCGGAGAGGGCGATGTGGATCTGCCCGTGGAGGATCTCCGCGAGTTCGGGGTCGTGCTGGGCCGACCCGACGACCCGGTGAGAAGGGTCGCCCAGAACCGGGTCGGCGAGGAGCTATACAGTGCCGTGCAGCCAGCTGCGCAGGTCGGCGGGGAGGTCGCCCGTGTCGCCGATCACGAAGTAGGGCTCACCGAACCGTTCGGTCAGCGCCTCCAGGAACAGCACTCCCTTCGACGGCCACCAGCGATACAGCGTCGGCTTTCCGACCCGGGCGCGTGTCGCGATCGCCTCCATCGTCACCGCGGCGTAGCTGCGTTCCGCGCACAGCTCCATCGCCGCCTGAAAGATCGCCTCCCGCGAGCGCGCGGTACGGCTCTTCGTGCTCGGCATGAGGCCACGTCCTGGCCCAGTCGCCCGACGTCGGTGCCTACGCCATCACCTCCGGCCGTCTCTGGTCGTTGGTGGGCATGGTGCTGGGGCTGGCCGGCGTGATCATCGGCGGGCTGGTCGTGGCCGCCGCCGAAGGCGGCCCCGGCACCGGCTTCGGGATCGTCGGCGGCTACCTCGCCGTCGCCGTGGGCCTGATCGCCGTCGCCCTCGGCGGGGTGACTCTGGGCCGCTCTCGCCGCGGTGAGCTGACCCGCTGACCACAACGGATAAAGCGCACTCGTCAGGACACACCGCCCCGGCCCTGCCCGGCTCCCATCAGGCAACGGCCGGGGCCTTCTGCGCGACCGTCGACCGGAAGCTCACGTTTTGGCACAGTTGGGGGCGCTACTGGGAGAAGATCGGGGGCGGCGATCTCGATGGGGTGAGGAAAGTGGCGAAGCCGGCTCGTGCGCTTGCCGGGGTGTTGGAACCGGTGACCGGTCAGGTGTACTTCGCGCGGGAATGTCATGAGGCCTACCAGGCGCTCGGGTTCGGCGGCAGTCCGGGTTCGCGGGCGGGCGTGGCCTCTCCGGACGGGTCGGCGTACTTCACCAGTCGTGGCTCGGTGATGGGCCGGGTTCCGGGCGAGGTGGTCGCCGCCGCGTTCGGGGTGTTCAACCCCGAGGTCGTCGTCCCGGCCGTCGCGTTCGGCTGGTCGGTCACCGATGCCGCGACGATCTGCGAGGCGCGTACCAAGGGTGCCATCGCGCAGCTCAGCCGGATCCTCGGCGACGAGCCGCAGGGGCTCGGAGAGGCGCGGACGCTGCTGGAGCGGGCGGTGGAGCCGCTGCGACCTGAGGGCAAGCCTCTGTTCAGCGGGCTGCGGTCGCTGGGCCTGCCCGGGGACCCGGTCGGGGACGTCTGGCGCCTGGGCGACATGCTCCGCGAGTACCGAGGCGACGCGCACATCGCCGCGTGGACGAGCGCCGGGTTCGACGCCACCGAGATCGGCCTGCTCACCGAGCTGTACTGGGGCCTGCCCATGCGCACCTACATCCGTACGCGCGCGTGGTCCGGCGCGCAGCTCGACGCGGCGGAGGAGCGGCTGATCGGTCGCGGCCTCGTCGCCGACGGCGCGCTGACCGACCAGGGCCGGTCCGAGCGCGAAGCCGTCGAGGTCGCCACCGATCGCCAGTGCCGGCCGATCGTCGACGCCCTCGGCGACGACCTGCAGACGCTCATCGAGACCCTTCGGCCCTGGGGCCAGGCCATCCGCGACAGCGGTGGCTACCCTGCCGCCGGCCCGCACGACCTGGCCAAGGACGCCGAGCGCTAGGGAGCCGGTTCTCCTACGGGACGAGGATGGCGCGGCCGCGCACCCGGCCGGCGTCGAGGTCCTTCAGGGCGTCCACCGCGGCGTCCAGCGGGTACGTCCGGGTGTGCAGGGTGACCCTCCCCGCCTGCGCGAGCACCATCAGCTCGGCGAGGTCGTTGTACGTGCCGACGATGTTGCCGATCAGGTTCCGCTCGGTGGAGATGATGTCGAGCGTCGGGATCTGCACGGTCCCGCCGTACCCGATGACGTAGTAGGAGCCCGCACGGGCGGTCATGGCGAAACCGTCCTGCTCGGCGCCCTGCTCGGCGACGAAGTCGAGCACGACCTCGGCGCCCCGGCCACTGGTCAGGTCCTTGACCGCCTCGACCTGCCCGCCGTCGGCGAGGACGCCGGCGTGCGCGCCGAGCTCCTTGGCGAGCGCGAGCGCGTCGGCGTTGCGATCCACCACGACGATCCGGGTCGCGGTGAGCGCGGCCAGGCACTGGATGCCGATGTGGCCGAGCCCGCCCGCGCCGATGACGACGCACGTCGTCCCCGGATACAGCAGCGGGATGGCCTTGCGCACCGCGTGGTAGGCGGTGATGCCCGCGTCGGCCAGCGCCGCCACGTCCTCCGGCCGGGTCTGCGGGTCGAGCTTGACGCAGGCCCGCTCCTTGGTCAGCAGGTACTCGGCCATGCCGCCGTCACGCTCCAGGCCGGGGAAGGAACTGTTGACGCAGTGCATGTCCTGCCCGGCACGGCAGGCGTGGCAGAGCCCGCAGGTGGGCGACGGATGCAGGATCACGGTGTCGCCCGGCTGGACGGTGGTGACCCCGGAGCCGACCTCGTGCACCCAGCCCGCGTTCTCGTGGCCGATCGTGTACGGCAGCGTCGGGTCCATCGCCTCGGCCCACTGGCCCTCGACGATGTGCAGGTCGGTACGGCACACGCCGGCGCCACCGATCCGCACCATGACGTCGAGCGGACCCTGGACGGTGGGCTCGGGAACCTCCTCGACGACGGGCATCTGGTGGTACTCGTGCAGCCGGACGGCCTTCATACGTCCTCCTCGCCCTGTCCCTTGTACCTCAGTACCCTCTATCGGCGGCCTTCGTCCGCACAAGATTGGGATTCCGGTCCTCGCGGCGGATAATGCCAGACGGCCGCATGACACGTCGGCCGTCGGCCAAGGAGGTCAGATGCGCGTCGCCGTCGTGGGGGGTGGTCCCGGCGGGCTGTTCTTCGCCACGCTGATCAGGCGAGCCGATCCCACGATCGAGATCACCGTTTTCGAGCGCAACCGGGCCGACGACACGTTCGGGTTCGGAGTCGTGTTCTCCGACCACGCCTTGGCGGGGATCCACGAGGCGGACCCGGTGCTGCGCGAGGCGCTGACCAAATACGGCCGGCACTGGGACGAGATCGAGATCCGGATCAAGGGCGAGCGAATCCGCTGCCCCGGCAACGGCATGGCCGCCATCGTCCGCAGGACCCTGCTATCGCTGATGCAGGCCCAGGCCCGGGACGCGGGCGCCGGGCTGCGGTTCTCCACCGAGGTGACGCTGGACGAGCTGGACGGGTACGACCTCGTCGTGGCGGCCGACGGGGCGGGTTCGAAGATCCTCGAGCGACTCGACCGGGACGGCCGGGCGGACCTCGGCGAGCAGGTGGAGACCGCGACGGCGAAGTTCATCTGGTTCGGCACCGACTACCTCTTCGACGGCCTGACGTTCGTGCACGAACGAGGCCCGGACGGCGCGTTCGCCGTACACGGCTACCCGATCTCCGAAGACGTCTCGACGTTCATCGTGGAGACCGACGAGGCGACCTGGCGGCGCGCGGGGCTGGCCGGGTTCGACGTCACCCGGCCGGCCGGGGTGAGCGACCTGGTGTCCAAGGACTACCTGGAGAACCTGTTCGCCGAGCAGATCGACGGCAGACGGCTACTCGGCAACAACTCGCGCTGGGGAAGCTTCCGCACCCGCCGTACCCTGCGGTGGCAGACCCTGACCCCTCGGCCGGTGGCCCTGCTCGGCGACGCCGTGCACACCGCACACTTCTCCGTGGGCTCGGGCACGAAGATGGCGATGGAGGACGCGATGGCGCTGTCGCGTGCGCTCGCCGAGCACCCGGGCGACCTGGGCGGAGCGCTGGCCGCCTACGAGGCCGCCGCGCAGCCGTCGGTGCGGAAGATCCAGGGCTCGGCCCGGCCCAGCCTGGCGTGGTGGGAGCATTTCGGCCAGTACCACGACGCGTTCGAACCGTGGCAGTTCGCGTACCACTTCCTCTCGCGGAGCATCACCGATGCGCGCCTGGCCGCCCGCGCGCCCGACTTCGTCGGCGCCACCCATCGCGCCTGGGTCAGCGCCCACGGGGCCGAGCCTCTCGAGACGCCGTTCACGGCCGATGGGTGGTCGGCCCCGGCGCGACTCGTCGAGGTCGGCTTCGCCGCCGACGGGTCGCCCGCACGGGTCCACGGCTCCCCGGCCGGCCTGCCGCTCTCGCCGTCGCCACTGAGCGCGCCGTGGGGTGCGGTGATCACGGCGCCCGAGTCCGAGGCGGAGCTGCCCCGGGTGTACGAGAGGCTCGCCGGACTCGCCACGTCCGGCGGGCCGGTGCTCGTCGCCGTACACGGTGGGACACCGCTGACCCGCACGCTGGTGTGCGAACGGGCCCGGATGATCGAAGGGCTCCCGGCGTTGCTGGTCGAGCCAGAGATCGACCGTGACCGTGCGCTGACCGCCGTCCTGTCCGGTCGTACGGACCTCGTGGGAGGCCGATGATGCCCAGCCCGATCGGTGATCACACGGTCCCCTGGCCGGCCGCCGAGGCCGAGCGGTACGTGGCGGCGGGCTACTGGGCGGGAGTCCCGCTCGGGGACCTCCTGCGCGAGGTCGCCGAACGCACGCCCGAAGCGCCCGCCCTGATCGACACGGCCGACGGCCGCCGCCTCACGCACGGCCGGCTGTCCGAGCAGGCGGACGCGACCGCGGTCCGCCTGCTCGACCTGGGCCTCTCCCCCGGGCACCGGCTGATCATGCAGCTGGGCAACGGCTGGGAGTTCGTGGTGCTCACCCTCGCCTGCCTGCGCGCCGGCGTCGTGCCGGTGATGGCGCTGCCGGCGCACCGCCGTACGGAGCTGACCTACCTGGCCTGCCATGCGGAGGCCACGGCGATCGCCGTACCCGACGTGCTGCGCGGATTCGACCACCAGCGGCTCGCTCACGACATGACTCCGGCGGTACGGGAGGTGACCGATGCCCCCTGGCATGTGCTCGTCGCGGGCGACGCCGTCGCCCGCGGCAGCGTCGACCTGCGCGCGATGTGCGCGCCCGGCCCGGACCCGGCGGCCGACCGGGCCCGGCTGGCCGGCATCGGACCGGGCAGCCGTGACGTGGCGGTCTTCCTGCTCTCCGGGGGCACCACCGGCCTGCCGAAGCTGATCGCGCGGACGCACGACGACTACGCCTACAACGCCCGCGCCTCGGCCGCGGTCACCGGCATCGGATCGGACACGGTCTATCTGGTCGGTCTCCCGGCCGGGCACAACTTCCCGCTCGCCTGTCCGGGCATTCTCGGCACGCTGCTGGCCGGCGGCCGGGTCGTCATGCTGTCCTCACCGGACCCTGCCCGGGCCTTCGCCGCGATCGCGGCCGAGGGGGTCACCCACACGGCGGTCGTCCCCGCGGTCGCGGCACGCTGGCTGGAACACGCTACCGAGCACGGTGCTCAGGGCCTGGGAAGTCTTCGGGTCCTGCAGGTGGGCGGGGCGCGGCTGGCGGACAACCTGGCCCGCAGGATCAGACCCGCCCTGGGCGCCACGCTGCAGCAGGTGTTCGGCATGGCCGAGGGTCTGCTGAACTTCACGCGGCTCGACGACGGCGACGAGGTCATCTGCACCACGCAGGGCCGCCCGCTCTCGCCCGCCGACGAGGTACGCCTCGTCGACGCGCTCGACGTCGACGTGCCACCCGGCGAACCCGGCTCGCTGCTGACCCGTGGTCCGTACACTCCACGCGGCTATTACCGGGCCGCGGAGCAGAACTCCCGGGCGTTCACCGAGGACGGCTGGTACCGGTCGGGCGACATCTGCCGTACGACACCGGCGGGAAATCTGATCGTCGAGGGCCGGGACAAGGACATGATCAACCGCGGCGGGGAGAAGGTCTCCGCCGAGGAGGTCGAGAACCTCGTCTACCGGTTCCCATCGGTCCGGCAGGCCGCGGCGGTCGCGATGCCGGATCCGGTGCTCGGTGAGCGGGTCTGCCTCTACGTCGTGGCGAAGCCGGGAGCCACGGTGACCCTGGAGGAGATCCGCGACTCCATGGAGCGCCTCGGTGTGGCCAGGTTCAAGTGGCCCGAACATCTGGTGCTCGTCGACGAGCTGAAGACCACCAAGGTCGGCAAGATCGACAAGAAGGCGCTCCGCGCCGACATCGCCGCCCGGAGAACGGCCGCGGACCGAGACCGAGATCTCCCCCACCGCTGAGCGCCGGTCTCAGGCCCGTATCCCGCTCAGGGTCGCGCCCACCTCCACGGGTCCGCCGGTCAGCAGGTCGGTGTGGAGCCGCCGCAGCTCCGGTCCGGGGTCCACGCCGAGCTCG
>WHSL01000068.1 GCA_009380095.1 Streptosporangiales bacterium
CTTCGGATGGAGCCGAATCGTGCTTCGGACGACCCGGCTTTCAACGCGGATCCCAGGGCGGCGGCGCTCCGTACGGCGGGGCGTCTAGGCTCATGATCGGCGGGGATGTCGCGTCCCCGACGATCATGAACGCCAAGGTGGAGAAGGTGACTGACGTGGCGACGACGCGTACCGCGAACACGCAGTGGAAGGGCGGCCTGACCGATGGTTCGGGGGTCGTGTCCCTCGACTCCTCGGGGATCGGCAGCTACCCGGTGAGCTGGGCCGCGCGGTCGGAGGAGCCGAACGGCAAGACCAGCCCGGAGGAGCTCATCGCGGCCGCGCACTCCTCCTGCTTCTCGATGGCGCTGTCCGCCGGCCTGGGCAAGGCCGGCAACCCCCCGCAGCAGCTCGACACCCGCGCCGACGTGACGCTCCAGCCGGGCACCGGCATCACGGGGATCCACCTCACCGTGCGCGGGGTCGTCCCCGGCATGTCCGAGGAGGACTTCAAGGCCGCGGCCCAGGCCGCCAAGGAGGGCTGCCCGGTCAGCCAGGCCCTGGCCGGCACCACCATCACCCTGGACGCCGCCCTCGCCTGAGCCCCACAACAAATTGGGGGAAGGATTTTGAGGACCCGACCTGCGGGTTCTCCGACAAAATCCTTCCCCCAATCTGTGGATCTTGGGGTGCTCAGGGGGAGTCGTCGGGGCCGGTGGTGGCTGCGGCGGGGGCCAGGGGTGGTGCGGTGGCGGGGACGGGGGTGCGGCGGGAGCGTAGGCGCTTGCGCACCCAGCGGATCGCCAGCACCAGCAGCACCACGAAGGCGCCCCAGGCGTACTGCCAGAACGGGCCGGCGTCGCGCAGCGCGGCGCCGGCCACCGCGCCCGCGGTCAGATAGACCGCCGACCAGATGGCCGCGGCCAGCGCCTCCCAGGCGAGAAAGCGCCGGTACGGCATCCGCAGCGCGCCGGCCGCGGCCGGCACCAGCGAGTGCATGAACGGCACGAACCGGGCGGTGAGCAGCGCGATGCCGCCGTCCGAACCGCTGGCCAGCCGTTCCGCGCGGCGCCATCGGGAGTCCCCGATCCAGGCCGCCGCCCGCCCCTTGCGCAGCCGCGGCCCGAGCGCCCGGCCGATGAGATACCCCCCGGACTCGCCGGCCAGCGCGCCGACCACCACCGCGAAGTAGACGAGCACCGCCGCGGCGGGGGAGTCGATGGCCGCGCCGGCGAGCACCGCGACCACGTCGCCGGGCACCAGCAGCCCGACGAACAGCGAGGTCTCCATGGCCACGAAGAGCCCTGCCACCCACGCCACCGTGGCCGCGCCGGCGTCGGCCAGCAGGTCCAGCGGAGTGATCACTCGTGCCCCCCGTACGGTTCCCCGGGCGCCATGATCGGCCGCCTCATCCGTTCCCTTCCGCTCGTGCACCGCCAGCCTGCCGCACATCCGGCCGCGGCGCCTCCGGGATGACCCTGACTTCTCGCCCGATGCGGCAGGGGGGTGCCGAGCAGAGACGACGGTACGCGAGAGGGCCGGGTTCGGGCTATCTCCGCATATGGGGCTCTCGGAACGCTCGGGGGCGAATCGCAACCTCGCGGACACCGCGGCCCCGTACCGTTAATGTGATCGCAGCTCGCTCGCGGCCCGTCCGGCGCAGGCGTCGCATAACGTGATGAGCAGGTGAAGTGTTCGCAGGGCACGCGGTCCGCCCAGCGGACGGTGGCGTGGCGGACCGTCTGCGGAGGTGTCGGCATGGGGCTGCGTGACCTTGTGTACCGGGTGTACGAGAGTCGGCTCGAGACCTCCCTCGGCCGCCTGGACGGCCCCCGTCACGTGGGCGTGATCCTGGACGGCAACCGCCGCTGGGCCAAGGCCATGGGGCTGGACGACGTGAGCACCGGTCACCAGCGCGGCGCCGACAAGATATTCGAGCTGCTGCAGTGGTGCGGTGAGGCCGGCGTCGAGGTCGTCACGCTGTGGATGCTCTCCACGGAGAACCTCGACCGCCCCAGCAAGGAGCTCGACCCGCTGCTCCGCATCATCGAGAACACCGTGCGACGTCTGGTCCGCGAGGGCCGGCACGTGAACCCCATGGGCGCGCTCGACCTGCTGCCGGACGTCACCGCGCGGGCGCTCAAGGATGCGGGCGAGGCCACATCCGGCTTTCCGGGCCCGATTGTGAATGTGGCCGTGGGGTATGGAGGACGACGTGAGATCGCTGATGCGGTGCGCTCGTTGCTCCAGGAACAGGCGAGCAAGGGCACGAGCATCGAGGAGCTCGCGGAAATCCTCGACATCGAGCACATCGCGGAGCATCTCTACACGCGCGGCCAGCCCGACCCTGATCTCGTCATCAGGACCTCGGGAGAGCAGCGGCTCTCCGGCTTCCTGCTCTGGCAGTGCGCGCACTCGGAGTTCTACTTCTGCGAGGCCTACTGGCCTGACTTCCGCAAGGTCGATTTCCTGCGCGCGCTCCGCTCGTACGCGGCGCGCAACCGCCGCTTCGGCTCCTGACGGCCACCACCTTTTCGCCGTTCGTCCCCTTATCGGACGGTGTGTCGTGCTTGCCGTCGTCTCTGGGAGGCGTAGCGTCGGACGCAGCGGGCGACGCCCGTTCGCCCGTTCGGGAGGCCCCGTCTTCGTGTTCCACGCGAGGGGGGCCGGCGACCGGCCCCCTTGGGGCACGGTCCCGGTCCTGCGATCACCCGCGAATGTAGGGCGCCGGTTCCGGCGCCCGGGGGAGAACGAGTGGCCAGTTCCTCGACCCGTCGTCGCGCCGTCCCCACCCAGCGTCGCTCCGGTGGCGACGCCCTCCGGCGGCGCACCTATGTGCTCGACACCAGCGTGCTGCTGGCCGACCCGTCGGCCGTAACGCGGTTCGCCGAGCACGAGGTCGTCATCCCGATCGTCGTCGTCACCGAGCTCGAGGCCAAGCGGCACCACCCCGAACTGGGGTTCTTCGCCCGCCAGGCGCTTCGGCTGCTCGATGACCTGCGGCAGCGGCACGGCCGGCTGGACCAGCCGTTGCCGATCGGCGAACACGAGGAGGGAACGCTCCGCGTCGAGCTCAATCACAGCGACCCCACGATCCTGCCCGCCGGCTTCCGGCTGGGCGACAACGACACCCGGATCCTCACCGTCGCGTGCAGCCTCGCCGACGAGGGCCACGACGTGGTCCTGGTCAGCAAGGACCTGCCGATGCGGATCAAGGCGTCGTCGGTGGGGCTGGCCGCCGAGGAGTACCGTGCCGAGCTGGTGCTGGAGTCCGGCTGGACCGGCATGGCCGAGCTGGACGTACCGGCCGCCGACCTCGAGGAGCTGTACGAGGGGGGATCCGCCCTCCTCGAGGCCACCCGCGACCTCCCCTGCCACACGGGGGTCCGGCTGCTGTCCGAGCGGGGCAGCGCGCTGGGCCGGGTGCAGCCGGACAAGTCCGTACGGCTGGTCCGTGGCGACCGCGAGGTGTTCGGCCTGCACGGCCGCAGCGCCGAGCAGCGGATCGCGCTGGACCTGCTGCTCGATCCGGACGTGGGCATCGTCTCGCTGGGTGGCCGGGCCGGTACGGGCAAGTCCGCGCTGGCGCTGTGCGCGGGGCTGGAGGCCGTCATGGAACGGCGTCAGCACCGGCGGGTCGTGGTGTTCCGGCCGCTCTACGCGGTCGGTGGCCAGGACCTCGGCTATCTCCCGGGCAGCGAGAACGAGAAGATGAGCCCCTGGTCGCAGGCGGTGCACGACACGCTCTCCGCGCTCACCACCCAGGACGTGATCGACGAGGTGGTGGATCGGGGCATGCTCGAGGTGCTGCCGTTGACGCACATCCGGGGTCGTTCGCTACACGACTCGTTCGTGATCGTGGACGAGGCGCAGTCGCTCGAGCGTGGGGTGCTGCTGACCGTCCTGTCACGGATCGGTTCCGGATCGCGGGTGGTGCTGACGCATGACGTGGCCCAGCGCGACAATCTGCGCGTCGGCCGGCACGACGGTGTGGTGGCGGTGGTGGAGAAGCTCAAGGGGCATCCGCTGTTCGCGCACATCACGCTGACGCGGTCGGAGCGTTCGCCGATCGCCGCGCTGGTCACCGAGATGCTGGAGGACGTCGGGTCCTGATCTCGCGTCCACCCCCGGGGGCGTGCTCGGCTCCCCCGGGGGCGCCGTTTGTGGCCCGGGGAGTGTGCGGAGGTGCGTGTGGCTGGACTTTCTCGTCGTTCGTTGCTCCGGTACGGCCTCGCGGGCACGGGCGGTCTGGCGGCCGCGAGCCTGCTCGGCACTGGTTCCGCGATGGCCGCGCCGGGGCTGGTGCGTGGCGGGCGGCCGCGGCTCACGCATGGGGTTCAGCTCGGAGATCCGCGCCGGGACGGCGCGGTGGTGTGGACGCGGGCCGATGTTCCGTCGCGGATGTGGGTGGACGTCGCGTCGAACCCGGAGTTCCGCGGGGCACGGCGGGTGCGGGGGCCGCTGCTGACGCCGGACACCGATGGGACCGGGCGGATGCGGCTCCGTGGCCTGCCACCGGGCCGTACCGTGCACGTCCGGGTGACCGCCGAGGACGTCGAGGGCCAGGCCACGAGTGAGGCGCTGACCGGCGTGTTCCGTACGCCGGGGCGGGGGAATGTGCGGTTCCTGTGGTCCGGGGACGTGAACGGGCAGGGTTTCGGCATCAATCCGGATCTCGGTGGCATGCGAGTGTTCTCCGCGATGGCCGCGCGTGAGCCCGACTTCTTCGTGCACAGCGGTGACGCGATCTACGCGGACAATCCGCTGACCGAGACCGTGACGTTGCCCGACGGGCGGGTGTGGCGCAACGTCGTCACCCCGGCGAAGGCCAAGGTCGCCGAGACGCTGCCGGAGTTCCGCGGCAACTTCGCGTACAACCTGCTGGACGACAACCTGCGCGCGTTCGCCGCGCGGGTGCCGCAGATCGCGCAGTGGGACGACCACGAGGTGCTGAACAACTGGTACCCGGGCGAGATCATCACCGACGAGCGCTACACCGAGCGGCGCGTCGACGTACTGGCCGCGCGCGCGTTCCAGGCCTTCCACGAGTGGATGCCGATCCTGCCCAAGGACGCCGTGGACGGCCGGGTCTACCGCAAGGTGAGCCTGGGCCCGTACGTGGACGTGTTCGTGCTGGACATGCGCACTTACCGGGACCCCAACTCGCCGGGTACGGCCCCGTTCGAGCGGATCCTCGGCGAGGCGCAGGCGCGCTGGCTGGTGGACGCGATGGCCGGCTCCCGGGCGACGTGGAAGGTCGTCGCCTCGGACATGCCGCTGGGCCTGGTCGTCACCGACTCCGGTGCGATCGAGGGCGTGGCCAACCGGCAGCCCGGCGAGCCGCTCGCGCGGGAGGCGGAGATCGCCTGGGTGCTGAGCGAGCTGAACCGGCGCGAGGTGGACGACGTCGTGTGGATCACCACCGACGTGCACTACACCGCAGCGCACCACTACGCGCCCGAGCGGGCGGCGTTCCGCGACTTCCGTCCGTTCTGGGAGTTCGTGTCCGGACCGCTGAACGCGGGCGCGTTCGGGCCCGCCGCGCTGGACTCCACGTTCGGCCCGGAGCTGCGCTTCCACCGCGTCCCGTCGCGGGCGGGCGCCTCGCCGCTGGAGGGCTTCCAGCACTTCGGCGAGGTGAACATCGACGCGGAGACCCGGGAGCTCCGGGTGGACCTGCGCGACTCGGCGGGCGCCTCGCTGTGGTCGATCACGCTCAGTCCCCAGGGACGCTGACCGCCGGCTGCCGGGTTTGTCGCCGAATGCCCAGTTCGACGTGGGGGTGTGCGGCGCCGTGTGGAGGGGTGGCCGGATCGGGACAGCCGGTTTTGGTTACGCGGAGTTGACAAGTGGCTCTCGTTTGTAACGGAGTGGTTAAGGCCACATGTCGCCTGCTTGACCGTGGTTTGACTTGCTAAACCCCATGAAATAGCAAAGGCCGCCCCTTTGTTATACCCCTTCGGTGGCGATCTCGTGGGCTTCGTCACACCATTTTGAGTTGCCAACCACCCCCCGCCTACCGGCAGGGTGGAGCCCGATCAGCACCCCAGCGTGTGCGATCCGGTCGACCCCCGACCCGCTGCCGTGACCCGCAGCAGACCACACGCCGCGCCGAGTCTTGCGGGCGTCCGATGCGACGCCGCCGGCGTTTACTCCCCCATTGACCGTTCCTTGGGGCGTCCCTGCTTGGGGTGGAAGCCACTCACGCGTGACTCCCGCATGCGTGAGCGACGGAAGGATCAATTTGTTACTGAACCGGATCTCGTTCCGCGCATGGGCGGCGATCGGTGCGGCGGCCTTCGTCGCCACCGGCGCCGTGGCGGTTCAGGCGATCGTTGACGAGCCGTCAGCCGCCGAACAGGCCATGGCCGCGGGCGGGTTCGCCAATGTGGCGAACACCGAGAGCGCCGGGACGAACGTCCCGTCCGACCACGCGGCGCAGCGCGCCGCGCTCTCGGACCGGGCCCATGACACGCAGGTCCAGCGGGTCCGCGACCAGATCGCCGAGGAACTGCGTAAGAAGGCCGAGGCCAAGCGCAAGGCCGCACTGGAGAAGAAGCGTCGCGAGGCGCTGGAGCGGGCGAGCCGTGAGCGCGCCTCCTCCGGCGGCAGCGTCCCCGCCGGTTCCGCACGCGCGATGGCCAGGTCCATGCTCGGCGACTACGGGTGGAGCTCGAGCCAGTTCGGCTGCCTCGACTCCCTCTGGGAGAAGGAGAGCAACTGGAACCACCGGGCGAGCAACCCCTCCTCCGGTGCGTACGGAATCCCGCAGGCGCTGCCGGGCTCGAAGATGGCCACGGCCGGCGACGACTGGGAGACCAACCCCGCCACCCAGATCGAATGGGGTCTGGGCTACATCGAGGATCGCTACGGCTCGCCGTGTGACGCCTGGTCGCATTCCCAGGCCAACGGCTGGTACTGATCCGATCCCCGCGCAGGGGCGCACCTGGGGCTCAGCCCCCTATGAGGCGCCGGTCTCGATTCATCGAGACCGGCGCCTCGCCTCATGCTCGGGGCCGTACCGGGGCCTGAGGGCCCAGGTCAGTCCTTCCCGGCGGGCTGGAAGGACTGCAGGATCGACTGGTACTGGTCGTAGTCCTTCTTCCAGCGGTCATCCGCGGTGGTCCAGAGCAGCACGTAGCCCTCCTTCTCACCCATCACGACCGCGCGCGCCGAGCCCTGGTAGGTCTTGTCGCCGCGGGTCCAGAGGAAGCGCCAGTCCACGGCCCGGGTGCCGCGGTACGCGACCGTACGGACCCGGCCCTGCCGGTAGCCCTCGCCGAGGGTGCGATCCAGCTGCTGCCGGGTGCCCCCGACGAGCTGGTTCAGCGCACCGGGGTCGTCGTTGGTCTGGATGCGCAGCACCGACCCGGTCTCCTTGTGGGTGAAGACGACCTCGTCCTTCACGTCCTCGTGCCGCCAGTCGTTTCCGGGAAGCTCCACCTCGAAGCCGGAGTCGTCCCGGTACGGGTGCAGCAGGTCCGCGGCCGGATCGGTGCTGGGGGTGGCCGATGGCTTGGCCTTCGGGGACGTCGTCCCCGGCGGGGGCGTGGTGCCCGCCTGCGGGGCGCCGGAGCCACCGCCGAGCATCGTCCAGCCCACGATCGCCGCGCCGAGCGCCGCCACCGTCACCACCAGCGCGCCCACCAGGGAGCGCCGGTGCTTGGACGGCGGCTCGGCGTGGGTCTGGGGCCGTACCGGATCGAAGGCGCCGGGGGGCGGGCTGGGCACCGGCTCGTCCGGCACCTCCTCGAACGGGCGGCCGGTGGCCACCGCGGTCAGGTGCCGGCGTGCCCGGGAGGCCGTCATCCGCTCGTCCGGGTCGGGGCGCAGCAGGCCCTCGATGAGCCATGCGAGCGGGCCGCCTGGCTGGCCGCGCAGGCCCGGGCCGGCACGCAGCGCACCGGCGGAGAGCCCGGCCGTCGGCGCGTTCTCCGGCGCCAGGCCCCCGGCGGCCGCGGCCGCCGCCGGGTCGACGGCGGTCAGCAGGGTGCGGCCGAGCCCGAATAGATCGGCGGGCGGGCCGGGCAGCCGGCCCGCGGAGATCTCCGGCGCCGCGTCGTCGAGCGGGCGGATGTCGTCGGCCTGGCCGGCGCCGCTGGTGCCGAAGCCGGTGAGGGCCACCCGGCCCTCGTCGGTGATCCACACGTTGCCGGGCCGTACGTCGCCGTGCAGCAGGCCGATGGCGTGCGCGGCCACCAGGGCGCCGAGCAGCTCGCCACCGATCTCGGCGGCCATCCGCGGCGGCAGCGGACCCTCGCCGAGCAGCTCGGCCAGCGGATGCCCGGGGACCTGCTCGGAGATCACCCAGATCTGGCCCTGCTCCTCGAGCACGTCGTGCACCTTGGCGGCGGCCGGGTGCTCCAGCCGGGAGGCCAGGCGCGCGGCGCGGAGCAGGCCCGCGCGCACCTCCGCCCTGCGGGCCCGGGACAGCCGTTGCGGCAGCACGATCTCGTCGAGGACGACCTCGCGGTCGAGCGCCTCGTCGAACGCCTGCCAAATCGTCCCGAGGCCGCGTTCACCTGAGGAGGACAGCAGTCGGTACCGACCGGCGATCAGCCGGCCGTCCGCTGTCTGGGGTCCGGTCACGCACCACCCCTGGGCATTCCGTTGCGATCTCCGTTGCGATCTCTCAGCCACGACCGCGGGGTGGATCCGGATGCCGTCGCCGCGTACGCGCGCTCGGGAACGGGTCCCACCCTTGTGGAGGCGGAGCGGGCACAAGCGGACGATATCGGCTTGTCTGGGTGACTGGTGGGGCTTCCGTGCGGGCTCAACCGGATCGTTGCCTTCCGTGTCGGCGCGTCGACGCCTCGTCGTCGCCCGCCGAGCCGCTGGGAGCGGTGGCGTTCGCGCACGACGTACGCGCGGGCGCGTGCCGGCCGGCGGTTCGTGGTGGCCACGTCGGTGTGGCGAAGGTCACTCATGTCGCGGGGATGAAGGAGTCGGCGATGTCGTCCCACAGGCTCTCCGCCGACTTCCATGCGCTGGAGGGTGCGCGCAGGTAGATGGCGTAGTCCTGGCCGTCGGCCGCGATGATGCCGCGGTCCCTGACGTGGTATTTCGTGCCGCGCCCGTACGTGAACTCCCAGTCCGCGGCCTCGCCGATGGGGGTCCGTACGCGGGTCAGCGCGATGCGGCGGTAGGCGGGGAGTCGCTTCGTGGACTTCACGGACTGCTCCACGCGCATCCAGTTGCGCACCGGGTCGCCGGTGGGTTGCGGGGTGCGGTCGATCATCAGCCGACTGCCGTCCGGGCCGTTGAAGATCGTGCGGTGCTCGTCGTAGGAGACCTCCCACCTCTGCGGGACGGCGATGCGGAAGCCGCTCGGGTCGCCGTGCAGGCGCATGCCGGGCGGTGGGGAGGGGACCGGCGGGGCCGTGCTGCGCAGCGGGGTCACGGTCGGTTCCGGGGGTGCCGGGGTCGCGGCGGCGGTCGCGGAGCGCGGCTGTCCCAGCCCGGTCACCAGGGCCCACACGCCGACCACCAGCAGGGCGACGATCACCGCACCGGCGGCGAGCATGGGACGGCCGACCCGGACGTCGCCGACGACCGCACGCGCCCGCCGTACGGCCCGCTCGGCCTTTCCCGGCTCCGGCTCCGGCACCGAAAGCGGAGGCCGCACCGGCCGCGGCCGCGCCGGCGCCGGCCCCACCTCCACCGGCGCATGCGTCAACGGCCCACCCTGCGCCCAAACATTCGCCTGCCCAACAGGCGGCGCCCCCAGCCCCGACGCCCCCAGCCCCGGCGCGGCCGACCTCGGCTCGCCAGGCCCCGGTGCCCCCGGCCTCGGCTCGCCCGGCCTCGACTCTCCGGGCCTCGACTCTCCGGGCCTCCGCTCGCCGGGCCTGGGCTCGCCGGGCTGCGGCTCGCCAGGCCCTGGCGCGGCGGGTCCTCGCGTCGGCGGAGGCCCAGTTGGTCGAACCCCAACGGCCGGCGGCCCCTGAACCCCCGTGCCCGTGCCCGCTCCCGCAGACGCGGGGCGTGTCGCCGGATGCGCCGAGGGCGGCGGTGCGCCGGGCCCAGCCGGCGCCTTTGGTCCCGCTCCCGCGGGCCTGGACGGAGCCGGGTGTCCCGCAGGCGGCGGTGTCCCGGTCCCAGGCGGCGCCTGAGTTCCCGCGCCTGTGGGTGACGCCGGGTGCGTCGTGGGTGGCGGTGTGCCGGTTCCAGGCGGCGCCTGCGTTCCCGCCCCCGCCTGGGCGGCGGGACCTGTGGGGATGGGCGCCTGGTGTGGCGGCCGGCCCTGCCCTGGCGCCCTCTGGCCAGGAGCGGAGCCGTGGCCGAACGCGCCCCTGCCGGGCGCCCCCGGGCCGAACGCGCCCCTGCCGGGCGCCCCCGGGCCGAACGCGCCCCTGCCGGGCGCCCCCGGGCCGGGCGCCCCCGGGCCAGGCGTCCCCGGGCCGGGGGACCCCTGGCCAGGAGCCGAGCCCTGGCCGGGTGACCCTCCTGGGGCCCCATGGCCAGGCGCCCTCTGGCCGGGCGCATCCTGACCAGGGGGCGCCCCCTGGATGGGCGTGCTCCGGAACGGCGAGGCCGCGGGTGGGGTGGTCGGCGAGGGAGAGCCTCGGGGCGAGGTGGGAGTCGGGGTCTCTGGCGTCGCCTTGGCGGGTGTGGCCTTTTTCCCGCGGAGGAGGCGGCGGAGTTTGGTCCGTGCCGACTCGGTGGGCGCGGGGGCCGGTGCCGGCGGGGCCTGAGATGCGGCCGCCGCTGCCTCCGCCGCCGACAGACCCGCCGACGTGGCCGCGGAAGGCCCCATGCTCGCGGCAGGGGATGCGGAGGACTCGGCCGACCACGCCGGCGCGTCGCCAGGCGAGGATGGCCCATCGGCCGCCCAGGGCGCCGCGTCGCTGGGCCGCGTCGGAGCAGCAGGCGCGGTGTGCCCGGACGGCGATGCGCCGGCGGCGGTGTGCCCGGACGATCCCGCGCCGGGAGCGGTGCCGCCAGCGGGCGCCGTGCCAGGGCCGGTGGCGCGCGACGGTGCTGCCCCGGAGGAGGCGGCGCCCAGCGGTGCTGCCCCCGGGGCGGTGCCGCCGGAGGGTGCTGCCCCCGGGGCGGTGCCGCCGGAGGGTGCGGCGCCAGGGGCGGTGGGCCGCGACGGTGATGCGCCGGGGGCGGTGGTGCCCGGTGTTGCGCCGGGGGCGGTGCCGCTGGAGGGTGCTGCACCGGGCGCGGTGGAGTCGGGCGGGGAAGTGGTGCGCTTCGAGCGTGATCGCTTGGGGGTGGTGGAGTCGGACGGTGTGGCGGGGCGGGACGTGCCGGTGGGGGCTGGGGAGGGGGTGCCGGCGATTGCTTGGTCGAGGAGTTTGGCGGCGCGGGGGCCGGAGATGCGGTCGGCGGGGCGGAAGCGGAGGAGGCCGGTCAGGACCGGGGCGAGTGGGCCGGCGTCGGGGGCCGTCGGCGGGTCCTCGCCGCGTGCCGCCGCCTCGGAGGGCACCGCGGCGCTGCCTCCGTACGGCGGATGGCCCTGCACCGCGGCGTACAGCACCGCCCCGAGCGACCACAGGTCGGCCGTCGGCCCACCCTTCTTGCCGTTCACCCGCTCAGGCGCGGCGAATCCGGAAAAGTCCGGCACGGTCGACCGCACAGGCGCCGGCGCCGTCAGGCCGAACCCGCCCAGCACCACCCGCCCGTCCCCGCACAGCACGACGTGCTCCGGCCGTACATCCTGATGCAGGACCCGCGCCCGGTGCGCGACGATCAGCGCCGCGAGCACCGTACGGCCGATCGCGGCCGCGCGTCGCGGCCGCAGCGGGCCCTCGGTGTCGATCACATCCCGCAGCGTCCGCCCGTCCACCGGCTCGGTGACGATCCACGGCCGCCCGTCGTCCTCCAGCGCCTCGTGCACGGTGACCACGGCGGGGTGGTCGAGCCGCGCCGCGCCGCGCGCCTCGTGCAGGATCTCCGCGGTACGGGCCGCGCGCGCCGCCTCGTCCAGCCCGTCGGGCAGCCGTACCTCCACGACCGACACGTCATGCTCGAGGTATTCGTCGCGCGCCTGCCAGATCGTGCCCATGGGGGAGCGACCGGCCTCTTCACGCAGCCGGTACCGTCCGGAGAGCAGGCGTGCCCCCGCTGAAGATTCGGGCATCGACCCTCCTGGTCAGCGCGCCTTGAGCGGGCGAATCTACCGCGGTGCCACAGGTTCCCACACTTCGCCACAATCTAGTAATGGACCGTGACAAAAGGGTGATCGACCTGCGGTCAACCCGGCGATCCCGGCACCCGGACTCACGCGCCGGGACCGTCAACCGTCAGTATTCCGCTCCGCCGGCGGCCGCGTCATCGCGAGCACGTCGAGCGCCTCGTCGAGTTGCTCCCGGGTGAGGTCGCCGCGCTCCACGTACCCGCGCTCCAGCACCACCTCACGGATCGTCTTCCGCTCGGCCAGCGCCTGCTTGGCGACCTTGGCCGCCTCCTCGTACCCGATGTAGCGGTTCAGCGGCGTGACGATGGACGGCGAGGACTCCGCGTACTCCCGGAGGCGTTCCACGTTCGCGGTGATACCCACCACGCAGCGGTCCGCGAAGGACGTGGACACCGTGCTCAGCAGGTGTACGGACTCCAGCACGTTCCGCGCGATCACCGGCAGCATCACGTTGAGCTCGAAGTTGCCCGCCGACCCGGCGAACGTCACCGCCGCGTCGTTGCCGACGACCTGCGCGGCCACTTGGAGCACCGCCTCGCACAGCACCGGGTTGACCTTGCCCGGCATGATCGACGACCCCGGCTGCAGGTCGGGGAGGAAGATCTCGGTCAGGCCGGTACGCGGCCCGGAGCCCATCCACCGGATGTCGTTCGCGATCTTCGTCAGGCCGGCCGCGATCGTCCGCAGCGCCCCGCTCAGCTCCACGAGCGCGTCCCGCGCGCCCTGCGCCTCGAAGTGGTTCCGCGCCTCCCGCAGCGGGAGCCCGGTCTCCCGCGCGATCTCGGCGATCACCGCGGCGGCGAACCGCGGCGGCGTGTTGATCCCCGTGCCCACCGCGGTGCCGCCCAGCGGCAGCTCCGCCACCCGGGGCAGCGCCGCCTCCAGCCGTTCCACGCCGAGCCGTACCTGAGCCGCGTACCCGCCGAACTCCTGGCCGAGCGTCACCGGCGTGGCGTCCATCAGGTGCGTACGGCCGCTCTTGACCACCTCGGCGAACTCCGCCGCCTTGCCGTCCAGCGCGCCCTCGAGCCGGCGCAGCGCCGGGATCAGCTCGTTGACCACCCCGTCGGTGGCGGCGATGTGGATCGAGGACGGGAACACGTCGTTGGACGACTGCGAGGCGTTGACCTGGTCGTTGGGGTGCACGTCCGCGCCGAGGCGGCGGCTCGCCAGCGTCGCGATCACCTCGTTGGCGTTCATGTTGCTCGAGGTGCCGGACCCGGTCTGGAACACGTCCACCGGGAACTGATCGTCGTGATCCCCCGCCGCCACCTCGGCCGCCGCCGCGTTGATCGCCGCGGCCACGTCCGCGTCGATCACCCCGAGCCGCGCGTTCACCGTGGCGGCCGCGCCCTTGATCCGGGCGAGCGCCGCGATGTGCGCCCGGCCCAGCCGCTGTCCGGAGATCGGGAAGTTCTCCACCGCGCGCTGGGTCTGCGCACGCCACAACGCGTCGGCGGGCACGGCCACCTCGCCCATGGAGTCGTGTTCGATCCGGTACTCGGGTGTCGCCATAGCCTCTTCCTTCCCCTGTGTCCGGCCCGCACCATGCCGCACCAAGTCGCCTTCCCCTCGTCCATCCTCGGCCGCGGGTTGGTGGGGTGGGCTTCATCGCGGTGGGGAATATCTGTGCGATGTATTACGCTTTCCCCTTCGATCGCCGGGCAGGTCCGGTGCGGTGAATGGCTGCAGACCCAGCGCCTCCCGCCCCGACCCCGCGAGAAAGACGTTGGGCCCCGCCCACCGAGCAGCGACGGAAGTGCCGTCCGCGCCGGTGAGGCCGTGGCCTTCATAGCAGGACGGAGACGAACATGACTTTCACCGATCAACGGCACCCGACGGCGGAGCCGCAGGGCAAGACGATCCTCCGCCCGCGGAACCAGGAGCCGCAGGACACCGAGGACCGCCTCCCCACCATCGAGGACGGTGTCGAGGGCGTCATCGACTGACAGCATCCCCCCGGCCTCCGCGGGCGGCCGTACCCAACCCCGTGGCCGCCCGTGGAAGGCCGGCGCCTCAGCGCTTGCCGATGGTGAGCACGGGCCCGGTGGTGTCGGCGAAGAAGTCGCCGCCCTTGTCGTCCACGACGATGAAGGCCGGGAAGTCCTCCACGTCGATCTTCCAGACCGCCTCCATGCCGAGCTCCGGGTACTCCAACACCTCGACGTGCTTGATGCAGTCCTGCGCCAGCCGGGCCGCGGGGCCGCCGATGGAGCCCAGGTAGAAGCCGCCGTGTCGGTTGCACGCCTCGGTGACCTGGGCCGACCTGTTGCCCTTGGCGAGCATCACCTTGGAGCCGCCCGCCGCCTGGAACTGCTCCACGTACGAGTCCATCCGCCCCGCCGTGGTGGGGCCGAAGGAGCCTGAGGCGTAGCCCTCGGGGGTCTTGGCCGGGCCGGCGTAGTACACCGCGTGGTCGCGCAGGTACTGCGGCATCGGCTCACCCGCGTCCAGCCGCTCCTTGATCTTGGCGTGCGCGATGTCGCGCGCCACCACCAGCGGGCCGGTCAGCGACAGCCGGGTCTTCACCGGATACCGCGACAGCTCGGCGAGGATCTCGCTCATCGGCCGGTTCAGGTCGATACGGACGACGTCGTCGTCGAGGTCCCCCTCGGTGGTGTCCGGCAGGTAGCGCGCCGGGTCGCTCTCCAGCCGCTCGATGAACGCGCCCTCGGCGGTGATCTTCGCGACGGCCTGCCGGTCCGCCGAGCAGGAGACCGCGATCGCCACCGGGCAGGACGCGCCGTGCCGGGGCAGCCGGATCACCCGTACGTCGTGGCAGAAGTACTTGCCGCCGAACTGGGCGCCGATGCCGAGCTGCTGGGTCAGCTCGAACACCTGCTGCTCAAGCTCGATGTCGCGGAACCCGTGCCCCGCCGCGGAGCCCTCGATGGGCAGCCCGTCCAGGTAGTGGGCGGAGGCGTACTTCGCGGTCTTCAGCGCGTACTCCGCGGAGGTGCCGCCGACGACGATGGCCAGATGGTACGGAGGGCAGGCGGCCGTGCCGAGCGAACGGAGCTTCTCCTCGAGGAAGGTCATCATCCGCTTCGGGTTCAGCACCGCCTTCGTCTCCTGATACAGGAAGGACTTGTTGGCGCTGCCCCCGCCCTTGGCCATGAACAGGAACTTGTACGCGTCCCCATCGGTGGCGTAGAGCTCGATCTGCGCCGGCAGGTTGCTGCCCGTGTTCTTCTCCTCCCACATGTTCA
Organism: Streptosporangiales bacterium; assembly: GCA_009380095.1. Classification (GTDB taxonomy): domain Bacteria; phylum Actinomycetota; class Actinomycetes; order Streptosporangiales; family Streptosporangiaceae; genus WHSL01. The sequence continues at coordinate 15,334 of WHSL01000068.1, forward strand.
GCGGCGCCATCTGGGAGTAGCGCAGGTTCAGCTCGGTGTAGGCCTGGTACACGCCGCGCGCGATGGCCTCCTCGTCGCCGCCCGCGGTGAGCACCTGCTGGCCGCGCTTGCCCATCACGATGGCGGTGCCGGTGTCCTGGCACATGGGCAGCACGCCGCCGGCGGAGATGTTCGCGTTCTTCAGCAGGTCGAGCGCGACGAACCTGTCGTTCGGGCTGGCCTCCGGGTCGTCCAGGATGCGCCGCAGCTGCCTCAGGTGGGCGGGCCGCAGCAGGTGCGAAATGTCCCGCATCGCGGTGCGCGTCAGCAGCGTGAGGACCTCCGGCTCGACCTGGAGGAACCGCCGTCCGCCCGCCTCGAGGGTGCTGATGCCCTCGCTGGTCACCAGCCGATACTCGGTGTCGTCGGGGCCGGTCGGCAGCAGGTCGGAGTACAGGAATTCGGCCATCGCGGGGTCCTCATCCACCAGGGGGCGCACGTCGGATCAAGGTTAATCCCGCCCGGCGTTAGTCGATGAGGCACCTCCGCATGAAGCGCACCGCGAGCAGCCACATCAGCGCCGCGAAGATCACGAGCCCGGCCACGTGCCCCAGGTCGGCGAGCGGCCGGAAGCCGAACGCGGCGTGCCGCACCAGCTCCACGCAGTGGTAGAGCGGGTTGACCGCCGCCACGTACTGCGCCCAGGGGGGCAGCGCGGACAGCGGGAAGAACGTGCCCGCCACCAGGAACAGCGGGGTGAGCAGGCCGGAGATGATGTAGTCGAAGGAGTTGATGGACGGCACCAGCGACGAGATCCAGATGCCGAACAGCGTGAAGCCGAGGCCGGTCAGGAAGCCCACCAGCGGCACGATCACCATGCCCGGGGAGGGATCGAGACCGAACGCGATGGCGACCGACAGCGGCACACAGCCGTACACCCCGGCGCGCGCGGCGGTCCAGCACGCCTCGGCGGTGACCAGTTCGTGCACGTCGATCGGCGCGGCTCGACCACGGACGCGAAGCTGCTCGACGCCCAGAACCGGCGGAACAGCGCGAACTCGTGCCGCCACACCCCCGCCAGGACCGACCACTCCATCCAGCGCAACCGCGACGCCTGCCTGCCCTCCGCGGCCATCACTCGATCACCTCTCCGGTCAGCAGCACGAACACGTCTTCCAGGTTGCTCGCGCGGGTGGCGCCCTCGCCGAGCGCGTCCCGCAGCCCGGACGGCATCCCCTCCGCGCGCAGCACGGAGATCGACGGCCCGGTGCGCCGGGTGGACAGCCCGTGCCCGGCGGCCAGCGTCTCGATCTCGGCCAGCCGGTGCGGCGGGCCGTGGAACTCCTCGGTGGTCCGGCCGGCGCGCTTCTCGATCAGCGAGACCGGCGTGCCGCGGGCCACGATGGAGCCCTGCGACATCAGCGCCACCTCGTCGGCGAGCCGCTCCGCCTCCTCGATGTAGTGGGTGCTCATCAGCACCGTCACGCCCTCGGCGCGGAGCCCGGCGATCAGCGCCCACAGCTCCTGGCGGACCTGCGGGTCGAGACCGACCGTGGGCTCGTCGAGCAGCACCACGCGGGGCCGGTGGATGAGCCCGCGAGCGATCAGCAGCCGGCGCCGCATCCCGCCGGACAGCTCGACGACCTTGGTGCCCCGCCGCCCGGTGAGCGTGGAGATGCGCATCGCGCGCTCCACCGCCGCGCGTCGCTCCGCCTTGGGCACCCGGTACAGATGGGCGAAGACCGACAGGTTCTCCTCGACGGTGAGCTCCTCGTCGAGGTTGTCCTGCTGGGGGACGACGCCCATCATGGCGCGGGCACGCTTGGACTCCGCCGGCACCGGCAGGCCGAGGATCTCGATCTCCCCCTCGTCCGCGATGGACTGCGCGGTGAGCATGCGCATGGTGGTCGACTTGCCGGCCCCGTTGGGGCCGAGCAACCCGAGACAGGTGCCCTCGGGCACCTCCAGGTCGAGGCCGGCGACCGCGGTGATCTCGCCATACCGCTTGGTCACGCCGCGCAGTGCGAGCGCGGTGCGGCCGGCGACCGCGGCCGCCGGCCGCTGATGGAGCTCGGGAACCGTCATGGCCCCCACGCTAAGCGGCGGGTACGACAAAACGCGCCCCATTTTTCGGCGGCCGGATCCGGGGGTACGACGGTCGCGGCCGGGGAGCTTATTCTTCAGGGGTGGTGGAGCCTCGGCCCGTACGTACGCGTGATCTGCGCGCCTCCGACGCCGATCGGGAGCGTGTCCTCGAGCTGCTCCGGGACGCCGCGGCCGACGGCAGGATCGGCCTGGACGAGCACGAGGAGCGGGTCACGGCGGCCGCCACGGCCCGCACGCTCGGTGAGTTGGCGGACCTGACCACCGACCTCGCCGTCCCCGGTGACCAGCCGGTACGGGCCGAGGGCGGCCCGGTGATGGCGCTGGGCAGGGTGGAGGAGCGCTCCGGCCGCTGGGTGGTTCCGGAGAAGCTGCCCGCCGTCGCGATCTTCGGCCGCGCCCGGCTCGATCTCACCTCGGCGCTGCTGCAACGGCGGCACGTGACCGTGGTCAGCACGCTGTTCCTGGGCACGCTGGAGCTGACCGTGCCGGAAGGCGTGGAGGTACGGATCCGTACCCGTGGCCCGCACCTCTCCCGGGATGTCCGGGTCCGGCCGGTGAAGCGCGGCCGCGGCGCGCCGCCGCCTCCCGCCCAGCCCGTGGTCGTGGAGATCCTGGGCTGGTCGCTGCTCGGCTCGATCCGGGCGCGCAGCCCGAAGCCGCGCCGCCGCCGCTTCTTCGGCCGGGGTTAGCCGGGGGCGTCCAGCCACTCCAGGGCGCCCGCGACCATGGCCTTGACGCCCGTGTCGATGGTCGGGTCGGGGACGGGGGCGAAGAACGGGGAGTGGTTGGAGGGCACCTCCTGGTTGAGCCGGCCCGCCTCCTTGGCCTTGGCGTGCATGTCCGGGTCCACGCCGCCGAAGAACCAGAACACCGACGGCACGCCCGCCGCCGTACCGAAGATCCCGAAGTCCTCACTGCCCGCGAACGGCGGCAGCTCCGAGACCCGCTCCTCACCGAGCGCCGCGCGCAACGCCCCGGCCGTACGGTCCGCCGCCTCCGGCGTGTTCACGGTCACGGGGAAGTCGTCGATCACCGAGATGCGCGGGTCCTTGGGGGCGCCGGAGGCCGCGGCCTCGGACCGTACGATCCGCTCCACCGCCTCCCTGATCTGCGTGCGCACCCGCTCGTTGAACGCGCGGATGTTGAGCCGGAGCACGGCCTCGTCCGGGATGATGTTGGCCTTCGTGCCCGCGTGCAGCGACCCGACCGTCAGCACCGCCGGGTCGTTGGCGTCCACCTCGCGGGAGACCACGGTCTGCAGGCGCAGCACGGTGGAGGCCGCGAGCACGATCGGGTCCACCGTGTTCTGCGGCTGCGAGCCGTGGCCGCCGCGCCCGTACATCCGGACCTCCAGCGAGTCCGCGGAGGCCATCGTGGTGCCGCCGCGGATGCCGACCTGGCCCGCGGGCAGCGGTATCACGTGCTGGCCGAGCGAGACGTCCGGCTTCGGGAAGCGGGTGAACAGCCCGTCGTCCACCATCGCCTGCGCGCCCGCGCCGATCTCCTCGGCCGGCTGGAACACCGCCAGCACCGTGCCGGACCAGGTCTCCCGCGCCCGGCTCAGCAGGGTGAGCGCGCCGAGCAGGCAGGTCACGTGGACGTCGTGACCGCAGGCGTGCATGACGGGGACCTCGTTGCCCTCCGGGTCGACCCCGGTGGCGGTGCTGGCGTACGGGAGGCCGGTCTGCTCCCGTACGGGCAGCGCGTCGAAGTCGGCCCGCAGCAGCACGGTGGGGCCGGTGCCGTTGCGCAGCACCCCGACCACGCCGGTACGGCCCACGCCGGTGGTGGCCTCGATCCCGAGCGCGGTCAGCCGCCCGGCGATCACCCCGGCCGTGCGCTCCTCCTGGAAGGAGAGTTCGGGATGCAGGTGCAGGTCGCGATAGAGCCCGCCGAGATCCCCACGGATCTCGGCGAGGCCGGACAGAACTGTGTCGAATCCTTGCGTGTCGAATGCCTGGGTCATGTGTGGGCTCACCCCGCGGTGTCGAAGTTGACCGCGCTGTAGGCGCGCAGCTTGCTGAGCTGGTGCTCGCTCTCGATCCTCCGGATGGTGCCGCTGCGCCCCCGCATCACCAGCGACGAGGTGTGGGTGTAGGAGTGTCCGTACCGTACGCCGGCCATCAGGTCCCCATCCGTGATACCCGTCGCGGCGAAGAACACGTCGTCGGACGTGACGAGATCGTCGGTGGTGAGGACCCGGTCCAGGTCGTGCCCGGCGTCCAGCGCGCGCCGCCGCTCGTCGGAGTCCTGCGGCCACAGCTTGCCCTGGACGACTCCGCCCAGGCACTTGATCGCACAGGCCGCGATGACGCCCTCGGGGGTGCCGCCGATGCCGAGCAGCAGGTCGATGCCGGTGCCCGGGCGGGCCGCCATGATCGCCCCGGCCACGTCGCCGTCGGTGATGAACTTGATCCGCGCGCCGGTCTCCCGTACCTGCTTCACCAGGTCCTCGTGGCGCGGCCGGTCCAGGATGACGACGGTCACGTCCTGCGGGGAACCGCCCTTGGCCTTCGCGATCGCGCCGATGTTGGCCGCCACGGGGGCGTTGATGTCCACCACGGCGGCCGCCTCCGGGCCCGTCGCCAGCTTCTCCATGTAGAAGACCGCCGAGGGGTCGTACATCGCGCCGCGTGCGCTAACCGCGATCACCGAGACCGCGTTGGGCATGCCCTTCGCGGTGAGCCGGGTGCCGTCGATCGGGTCGACCGCGACGTCGCAGTCGGGGCCTTCGCCGTCGCCGACCTCCTCGCCGTTGAACAGCATCGGCGCGTTGTCCTTCTCGCCCTCGCCGATCACCACGACACCGTTCATCGAGACCGTGTTGATCAGCTGGCGCATCGCGTTGACCGCGGCGCCGTCGGCGCCGTTCTTGTCACCACGGCCGACCCAGCGTCCCGCGGCCATCGCGGCCGCCTCGGTCACCCGTACGAGTTCCAGCGCCAGGTTCCGGTCGGGTGCGTCGTTCCCGGTCGCGAGTGCGTCGGGTACGGCATTGTGCTCTGTCATGTCGGACGGCCCCTTCGTTTCGCGCCTGATGCGATCGTAGTTCCCGTGCTTAACGCGTAGTCTCAGCCACTATGAGCAGCAGGGTCGTGCGGCAGGAGCACGAGGACGGCGGCGGGGTGAAGGCACCGCCCGGCGAAGAGCACCCCCCCGGCCGGCCCGCCGGGGGAGCACGCACGTCGGAGAGGGGCGCCGCCACCCGCAGCGCCCTGCTGGCGGCCGCCGAAGAGGTGTTCACGTCGGTCGGGTTCGCGCAGGCCGGGGTCACGGAGGTGGTGGCCAGGGCCGGAGCCAGCGTCGGGAGCCTCTACCACCACTTCAGCGGCAAGGCCGACCTGTTCCTCACGCTGTACGAGGAGTTCCAGCGGCGCCAGCAGGACCGGACCCGCGCGGCCAACCACGCGGCGCGGGACGCCGGCGAGGACGACCCGATGCGGCTGCTGCTCGCCGGCGCGCGGGCGTACCTGGACGGCTGCATCGAGGAGCGCGCGCTGTCCCGGCTGTTCCTCTCCGGGGACGGCCCGCCCGGGTTCGACGCGATCGTACGGCGCCGGCTGCGCGACTGGACGAACCGCAACGCCGCGCTGTTCCGCCGGGCCGGAGAGCCCGCGGACGAGCCGTTCCTCGTGGTGTTCAGCGGGACGATGGCGGCGGCGACCTCCGAGGTCTCGCTCAACGACGACGAGGAGCACGCCCGCGCCCTCGCCGACGAGGTGCTCGACATCATCGCCTCCCTCTCCGACGCCCGCCGCCCGTGAGCCCTTCGCAGGGGAACACGCGGCTCGCCCTCCTCGTGGGGGTGGTGGCGTTGCTGGGCGTGGCCGGGGCGGTGGCGTTGCCGGAGCGGCAGGCTGCGGGGCGCGCGGCGACCCCGGTCGTGGACTACGCGCCCTCGGTGGCGCGGATGCGGGCCGAGGCCGGGCACGCGGTGTTCATGCCGCGAGGGCTGCGCGCGGGATGGCGGCCGATCGCCACCGAGGTGAGCGGGGGTGACGGGGCGCCGGTGCAGTGGCGGCTGGGCTTCCTCGCGCCGAGCGGGGGGTACGCGGCCGTGGATCAGAGCGACGAGCCGGCCGCCTCCTACACCAAGCGGCTGACCAGCGATGGAGTGCCGCAGGGTGCGCAGCGGGTGAACGGGGTGAGCTGGGCGCGGTTCTACCGGGAGAGCAAGGGCCAGCGCTCGCTGGTCCGTACCGCCGGCCCGGTGACGATCGTGGTCAGCGGCACCGCGAGCTACTCCGAGCTCGCCGGGCTCGCCACGGCCCTCCGCCCAGCCTGACGGCCACCGGTCCTCAGGACGGGGCCCGCACCTCGGCGACGCGCTTGAGCAGGAGCAGCTCCTCGTCCGTGGTGAGCGGCACCTCGAGGATCCGCAGCCACTCGGCCAGCTCGCCCTCACGCAACGGACGGTGTTCGGTGGGTGCGTCGGCCCGGCGCACCGTGACCGCCTCGTGGGTGACGGTGACGTGCCGGCCGGGGAGGTGGCGGGTGATCATCAATGTACGGGTGAAGTGCGATGCCGGGTGGGTGCTCGTGTAGTGGTGCCCGATCACCACATCGACGGGCAGTACGGGCAGCTCGTCGGTGGTGTGCATCATCAGCCAGCCCTCGTCGCGCAGGCGGCGCATCTCCCACGCCCCGTCGTTGCGGTCCACCCGGTAGCACCAGCCGCCGTGGTCGTCCTCCGCGCCGTCGGCCAGCGGGATCGGCCGCAGCACGCTCATCCCGAACCCGGTGTCGCACAGCAGCCGCCGTCCGTCCTGCAGCACCTCGACGACCATGTGCGTCCGGCCCTGCTGACTGCCGTCCGCCGGGTCGCCGGCGCGTCCGAGATGGCGGCGTACGTCGTAACCGAGCCGTTCCAGCGCCGCGGAGAAGATCGTCGAGTGCTCGAAGCAGTAGCCGCCCCTGCCCCGGCCCATGAACTTCTCCTGCACCGCGTCGAGCCCGACGCCCGGGTGGGACCCGAGCAGCACGTCGATGTTGTCGAAGGTGAAGGCGCGGACGTGCGCCTCGTGCAGCTCGTCCAGCGCCGCCCGGCTCGGCTCGCGGGCCGGGAGGCCGAGGCGCGCCAGATAGCCGTCGAGGTCGAGACGGTCGATCTGCCAGGGGTTCGTCGTCATGGGGGTCAGAAGGGGGCGGACGCGTTGCCGGCGGCCGGGGTGTCGGTGCGCTCGGCGACCGCGGCGGCGAGCTTGGCGCGGGCACCCTCCAGCCACTCCTCGCAGATCGCGGCGAGCCGCTCGCCGCGCTCCCACAGCTTCAGCGACTCCTCGAGGGTGAGCCCGCCGTTCTCCAGCCGCCGCACGACCTCGGCGAGCTCCTCGCGCGCCTGCTCATAGCTGAGCGACTGCTCCTGCTTCTCCGCCACGCCCCCACCCTAGGCCCTCCCACCGACAGCCGCCCCGGCACACACCGCTGTGCAACTCTAGGGTTGCACTCGAAGACGGCAAACGGTGGAGGAGACCTCATGACCGAGGACCGGATCGAACGAGAGACCCTGATCGCGGCGTCCCAGGAAACGGTCTGGGCGCTGGTGGCCAAGCCGGGGTTCTGGGTCGCCGACGAGACGTCCCTGGCCGGGGTGGTGGCCCAGGAGGGCGCGTCGATGGTGGCGAAGAACGCCGAGCACGGCGACTTCCCGGTGCGCGTGGAGAAGGTCGACCCGCCGGCGTACGTCGCGTACCGCTGGGTCAGTGCCTTCCCCGGAGAAGAGCTGCGCGAGGAGAACAGCACCCTCGTGGAGTTCACTTTGACCACGGAGGGCGACAAGACCCGCCTGCGCGTCGTGGAGAGCGGGCTCGCGACGCTGGCCGGGCCGGAGGAGATGCGCCGCAGCGTGCTGGAGGACCACTCCACGGGCTGGGCCCAGTGCTTCGACGCCCTGAAGACGCGCGCCGAAGAGTCGTCCGTGTGACGGACGGACGTGACGGCGGCGGCGTGTCGGTCGACGAGATCCTCGCCGCGCTGGCGGACCCGACGCGGCGGCGGCTGCTCGACCTGCTCGCCGCGCACGGCGAGGCCACCGCGACCACGCTCGCCGAAGGGCTTCCCGTCTCGCGGCAGGCCGTGGTCAAGCACCTCGCCGTGCTGGACACCGCCGGTCTCGTCACCGGCGGCCGGGTCGGCCGCGAGGTGCGGTACGCGGTCCGCCCCGCGGCACTGGACGCGACGGCGCGGTGGATGGCCGCGCTCGCGACGGACTGGGACCGGCGGCTGGACAAGATCAAGCGCCTCGCCGAGGCGGCGGAACGGGAGGAGAGGAACGATGACCGAACACCGGAAGGGAACGCGTGAGGAGTGGCTGGCGGCCCGGCTGGAGCTGCTGGAGGCCGAGAAGGCGCTGACCCGCCGCGGCGACGAGGTGACGCGGATGCGGCAGGAGCTGCCGTGGGTCCGCGTCGACAAGGAGTACCGCTTCGAGACCGACACGGGGCCCGCGACCCTCGCCGATCTCTTCGCGGGGCGCTCGCAGCTGATCGTCTACCACTTCATGTTCGGGCCCGAGTACGAGGCCGGCTGCCCGCGACTTCAAATACGACTTCCACACGTCGCGCACGGAGGAGGAGTGGGAGTCGGGCGCGGTCGAGTACAACTTCCGTACGGTGGACTTCCGGCCGCCCGGTGGTGAGGTGAGCCCCGAGCTCGCCGAGCTCGCCGCGGCCACCGGGACGGACTGGGCGACGTACACCCGCGAGGGGCCCGGCCTGAGCGCGTTCGCCCTGGAGGACGGCGTCGTCCACCACGCCTACTCGGCCCGGCGGGGTGGGCGCCGTTGTCGGAGGGCTGCCGTACGCTCCCGGCATGGGCATGCAGACCTCTCCCGAGTCGCCGGTGCCGGTGCGCACCGTGCTGCAGCTCGTCGGCGGCTGGATCGGCAGGCTCGGCCGCATCTGGGTGGAGGGCCAGATCGCGGAGATGACGCGGCGCGGCACCACCTGCTTCATGACGCTGCGCGACCCGGTGGCCAACGTGTCGGTGCGGGTCGTCTGCCCGCGCAAGGTGCTCGAGGCGGCCAGCCCGCCGCCGTCGGAGGGCGCGCGGGTGCTGGTGCACGCCAAGCCCGACTTCTACGTCAACCGCGGCTCGTTCGCGCTCACCGGGCTGGAGATCCGGCACGTCGGCGTGGGTGAGCTGCTGGCCCGGCTGGAGCGGCTGCGCGGCATCCTCGCCGCCGAGGGCCTGTTCAACACCGACCGCAAGCGCCCGCTGCCGTTCCTGCCGCAGACCGTGGGGCTGATCTGCGGGCGCGACTCCGCCGCCGAGCGCGACGTGCTGGAGAACGCGCGCCGCCGCTGGCCGGCGGTGAGCTTCCGCGTCGAGGAGGTCGCGGTGCAGGGGTCGAACGCGGTGGGGGAGGTGACCGACGCCCTGCACCGGCTCGACGCGGACGCGTCGGTGGACGTGATCATCATCGCCCGCGGCGGCGGGTCGATCGAGGACCTGCTGCCCTTCTCCGACGAGTCCCTGATGCGCACGGTGGCGGCCTGCCGCACGCCGGTGGTCTCCGCCATCGGCCACGAGCAGGACTCACCCCTGCTGGACCTCGTGGCCGACGTCCGGGCCTCCACGCCGACCGACGCGGCGAAGCGGGCCGTGCCCGACGTGGGGGAGCAACAGGCGCTGATCCGGCAGCTGCGCGACCGCGGCCGCAGACACCTGCACGGCTGGCTGCAACGCGAGATCGCCTGGCTGTCGGGGGTGCGGTCCCGGCCCGCGCTGGCCGATCCGGTCCGCGAGATCGAGCGGCAGGAGGAGCAGGTGCTGGCGCTCCGCGACCGGGGGCGGCGCTGCCTGGAGGGCTCGCTGGGCCGGGCGTCGGACGACCTCGGCCACCTGCGCGCGCGGCTGCTCGCGCTGTCGCCCGCGGCCACGTTGAAACGCGGCTACACGATCGCGCAGCGCGCCGACGGCACGGTGCTCCGGTCGGCGACCGAGGCGGCCGAGGGCGACGCGCTGGTTCTGCGCTTCGCCGACGACCGCCTCGACGTCACCGCCGGTCGATCCCACCCCGGCTGAGCTGAGTGCCCGCGGCGGGCATGACCGGCACCTCACCGGAGCCGGTCGCGGATCACCACGGGGCGCCTCGCCCAGGGGCAGCCGCCGCTACAAGAAGCTGACGCCTTGGGCGAGGGGGAGGTCGCTGGTGTAGTTGATGGTGTTGGTGGAGCGGCGCATGTAGGCGCGCCAGGCGTCGGATCCGGACTCGCGCCCGCCGCCGGTCTCCTTCTCACCGCCGAAGGCCCCGCCGATCTCGGCGCCGGAGGTGCCGATGTTGACGTTGGCGATGCCGCAGTCGGAGCCGTCGGCGGCGAGGAAGAGCTCGGCCTCCTGCTGGTCCCGGGTGAAGATCGACGACGACAGGCCCTGCGGCACGTCGTTGTGCAGCGCGATGGCCTCGTCCAGGTCGCGGTAGGCGAGGACGTACAGCAGCGGGGCGAAGGTCTCCTCGCGCACGACGTCGGTCTGGGCGGGCATCCGGACGATCGCCGGCCGGCCTCGCGGCCCATCCGGGTCGAGCCGGTGGCTCTGACCAGGGCGACGCGAGGGTCGTCCACCAGGGCGGTGCCGAGGCCGCGGTCGCCGAGCAGCAGCCGGTGCACACCCGAGGGAGCGCCGGTCTTTTCGGCGGCGCGGCCGAGGAGGTGGCTCGCCGCCAGCGACACCAGC
>WHSL01000082.1 GCA_009380095.1 Streptosporangiales bacterium
ACTAGCTGAACCAGCATGCGCTCGACGGCGTAGCGCCTGATGCGGTCCTCGTTGAGTCGTTCGGCGGTCACATCGCCCAATGACTCAAGATCACGGATCAGCTCACCCATCAGGTTGAGCCGGGTGATGATCACTTCTGGGTTGAAGCGGCTGGGGATCATTCCGCCATCAGCTCCAGCATGCGACGACGGAGATGGGCCGTATCGCGGCGCATGCCTGAGGCCGCCATCTCGGCGACGGCGTATGCGCCCGGCTCGCTCTCGAACAGTGGTGTCCCGTAGGTCAAGCCCTGTTCCTTGGCGACAGGACCCGCTCGGTCGAGGTCGAGAAGGTCGACGCGATCGACCCCGGTCAGCGCCATCAGATCGTCCATGAGCGCGAGGAAATCCGAGGCAGCGTCATATTCGAACCCAACCGCGATATCGAGATCCTGAGGATTCGGTTTGTCGCCGATCGTGCTGCCGAAGACGGTCAGCACGCGAACGTGGTGCCGAGCGCACAGCTCCGCGAGGCTGCCGTCCGCGGCCGCGGCGCGCAACCGTTCGAGGCCCTCGCGTGGATCACTCACACCGTCACTCTAGCGAGGCCGGAGGACAGCCGGCCTCGCTCGCGGCGTGGCGGGTCAGCCGCGTTTCGCGAAGCGGGATACGCGGTCGTGCATGTCGGGTCTGCGGTCCTGGGTCGCCGAGCTGCGCCGCCGTGGTGTGACCTGGGCAAAGATCGGCGAGGCGCTCGGCGTCACCCGCCAGTCGGCGTGGGAGCGGTTCTCCGGCGAGGAGTGATTCCGGGCGTGGCCCGGGTCGGCGTCCGGGAAGGCGGCAGGGATGATGGACCCATGCGTGTCGCGATGTGCCAGCTCCCCGTGTCCGACGATCCCAAGATCAACCTGGAGAGGGCCCGCGAGGCGCTCACCGCCGCGGCCGAGGGCGGCGCCACGCTCGCCGTCTTCCCCGAGGCCACGATGGCGCGGTTCGGCTCGCGGCTGCACGAGGTCGCCGAGCCGGTGGACGGCCCGTTCGCGACCGGGCTCGCCGAGGAGGCCCGGCGCGCCGGGGTGGCGGTCGTCGCGGGCGCGTTCGAGCCGTCCGGGGACGGGCGGATCTTCAACACCGCGCTGGCGATCGACGCCGGCGGTGAGCTGCGGGCGGCCTACCGGAAGATCCACCTCTTCGACGCGTTCGGCTACCGCGAGTCCGACTCCATCGCGCCCGGCGGCGGGCCGGCGGTGGTCGAGCTCGGCGGCGTCCGGTACGGCATCATCACCTGCTACGACATCCGCTTCCCCGAGCTGGCGCGGGCGCTCGTTGACCGCGGCGCCCAGGTGCTGCTGGTGATCGCGGCCTGGGGCGCGGGCCTCTTCAAGGAGGAACACTGGGTCACCCTGGTACGGGCCCGCGCGATCGAGAACACCACCTGGACGATCGCCGTGGACCAGGTACCTGACCCCGAGGGACGCCCCGGCCGCGCCCCCACCGGCGTGGGCCGCAGTCTCGCCGTCGACCCGATGGGCGTCGTCCGCACCGACCTGGGCAGCGGCCGCCGGGTCGAGGTCGTCGACATCGACCTCGCGGAGAACGACCAAGCCCGCAAGGCCATCCCGTCCCTGGAGCACCGGCGCCCCGACCTTTTCGGCTGACACCGCCGAGGCGCGCGCGGCCTACCGCAGGCTCAGCCGGACCACGCTCGGGTCGTGGTCACTGGACTGGTCCGCGTACTCGGCGTTCATGTGCACGACGTCGTACGCGGGCCGGATCCCCGCCAGCCGCGGGCTGAGCAGGATGTGGTCGAGCACCTGTGAGTTGCCCTCGAAGACGTAGGTGTAGCGCTCAGGCGCGGGCAGCCGGGCCGGCAGGTCCGTCATGCCCGCGTCGGTGAGCCGCTCGATCGGCGTGGAGAAGTCGAAGTCGTTCAGGTCGCCCGCGACGACGACGAGCGCCTGCCGGTCGGCGGCCAGCACGCTCCTCACGAACCCGGCCACCACCTCGGCCTGCGCGATCCGCTGCGGCTGCGTGGTCTGCACCGGCGGCTGGAACCGGGAGTACGCCGGCTGGTCGCCGCCCTTGGAGTTCCAGTGGTTCGCGACCACGAACAGCCTCCGCCCCCGCCAGGTGAACTCCCCGGCCAGCGGCTTGCGGCTGTTGGTGAACGCCTCGTTGGCCGGGTCGAGCCGGCCGGGGGAGGCGCTGAGCAGCGGCCCGCGCGCGTCCTTCCGTACCCGGACCGGCGTGGTGGCGTCGCCGCCGGGGCGGTCGGTGAACTCCAGGCCCCGGTCCGTACGGAACAGGAAGCCGACCCTGATGTTGCCGCCGGGCTGGCCGCCGTCGGCGTTGTTCACCGGGGCGATGGACCGCCAGGCGTACGCGGGCCCGCCGGCCGCCTCGATCGCGGCGGTGAGCTTCGCGACGGTGGCCGCGTCGGTGACCGTGCCGTCGTTCGCCGGCCCGCTGTCGTCCTGGATCTCCTCGGCGGTGAGGATGTCGGGGGAGCGCAGCCCGTCCACGATCTGCCCGGCGAGCGCCGCGAACTTGGCGTCCGGCGAGCCCTGGTGCAGGTTCTCCACGTTGAACGTGGCCACCGCGAGCTCGCCGCGCTCCGCGCCCTTGGCCCGCTCCGGCGCGGCGGCGCCCGGGGTCACGGTGGGTGCGGCCTGCACGGCGAGCTTGAACCCGCCGAAGGAGTAGGTCATCACGCCGGTGACGGTGGAGAGCCGGTCGCCCACGTCCACGGTGGGCGTACGCGCGTACGCGTCGTCGAGCAGGACCCGCTCGGGGTTGGGGTCACCCGAGCGCAGCGCGATGCCGCCACGGTTGGTCCGTACGGAGGCGCCGGCGCCCCCGTCGGCCAGCACCGGCAGCTCGCCGAAGTTGTTCCGCAGCCCCACCGCGACCGGGTCGTTCAGCGTGACCCGCATGCCCTCCAGCGACTCATAGAAGTCGATGCCATCGGTGTCCGCGTCGAACGAGCCGCCCGCCTCCACGTCGCCGTCCGCGTCGTCGTCGATCACCGACCCGGGCGCGGCGCGGCCGCCCTCCCCGATCACCGTGGCCGCCGGGAGGCCGGACGGGCCCGTCACCGTGACCGTGGGGGACGTGATCTCGGTCGTGGTGAGGTTGGTGGCCTCGCCGCCCGGCCGGAACTCGGTGACCGTGCCGGCCACGGTGACCGCGTCGCCGATCGCGGCCGCGGGCCGGCTGCGGGTGAACACGAAGATGGCCTCGGACGTGGCCGGGTCGTCGTCCGGCGCCGGGTCCTGCATCCAGAATCCGCCGCCGTCGACCGCCGTGACCACCCCGGTGACGCCCTCGACCTGGCGGCCGGCCAGCGGTGAGAGGTGCGCGGCCCCCTGGATGTCGTGGATCCGGGCGGGCTCGGCGGCCGCGGGCCCGGCCAGCGCGACCGCGGTGGCGGCCGCCGCCGTGGCGGTCCCGAGGGTCAAGGCGGCCCGGGCTCTGTTCCCTTTTGAGACTCCGCGCACCGGTGGTCCCCCTTCTCGCATGTGTCGCGGCATTTGTCTAACACGCGAGCGATGGGCGGTACGGGACCGTACGGGCCACGAGTCGGTGACGAATCCGTTACATCGAATCGGATTGGCTCTCTTCGTACGGGAACAACGCTGGCGACCGCCCCGTGACCGTGCATGCTGAGCGTGGCCTAAGCTGCGGTAACGCCGCCGGAAGGAACGGAACAGGATGAATCGGACCATCAAGATGCCGGGTGTCCTCCTCCGCGCCGCGGAGTCGGCCAAGGGCTTCATGCCGCGGGAGGAGGGGCTCGCGCTGTACGAGACCGCGTGCCACTTCGGCGCCCTCGGCCCCGTCCTGGAGATCGGCACGTACTGCGGCAAGTCCACGATCTACCTGGCCGCGGCGGCGAAGGAGACGGGCACCACCGTCGTCACCGTGGATCACCACCACGGCTCCGAGGAGCACCAGCAGGGCTGGGAGTATCACGACCCGACGATGGTCGACCCCCGCACCGGCCGGCTGGACACGCTCGGCACGTTCCGCTGCACGGTCGCCGCGGCCGGCCTGGAGGACCACGTCGTGGCCATCGTGGGCCGGTCCGCCGAGGTGGCGCGGCTGTGGCGGACCCCGGTCGGCATGCTCTTCATCGACGGCGGGCACACCGACGAGGCGGCGCGTACGGACTTCGCCGGCTGGTCGCCCTGGGTGGCCAAGGGCGGCGCCCTGGTGATCCACGACGTGTTCCCGGACCCGGCGGACGGCGGCCAGGCCCCGTACCGGATCTACCGCAAGGCCGTGGACTCCGGCGACTTCCGGGAGGTCCGCGTCGAGGGCTCGCTGCGCGTCCTGGAGCGCACCACGCCCGGCCCGGAGTAGCCGGTCACGCCGGTCACGCCGGTCACGGCAGGCGGCGGGCGGGCGTCCTGGCGCACCCGCAGGCCTCGGCGTCGACCGGGGTGGCGGTCGCGGGGAGCGGCACCGGCGCCGCGAAGATCCCCGAGCCGCCGGTGGCGCCGGACAGCGCGTCCGCGGTGAGGATCACCGCGGCGGCCGTCCAGGTGCTGCGCTCCACCGGCCAGCGCACCCGCTCGCCGAACTGCCAGCCGGTCCAGTACGACCCGTCGGGGTCGCGCAGGTGCTGCATCGCGGCGAGCAGTTCCCGCGCCTCGTCGGCCCGGCCGACCGTGTGCAGCGCGAGCGCCAGCTCGCAGGTCTCCGCGCCTGTCACCCACGGCTGGTCGCTCACGCACCGGGCCCCCAGCCCGGGCACCACGAAGTCGTCCCAGCGCGCGTCGAGCCGCTCGTGTGCGGTCCGGTCCCGTACGGCCCCGCCGAGCACCGGGTAGTACCAGTCCATGGAGTACCGGGACCGGTCCGCGAACACGTCCTCGTGCGCGTACACCAGGTGCCCGAGCCGGTCCGCGGCCAGCTCCCAGTCGGGCTGCGGGTCGCCCACCGCCTCGCCGAGCGCGATCCCGCAGCGCAGCGCCTGGTGCAGGCTCGAGCACGCGGTCAGCAGCGCCTCGTCGGCGGCCGTCCCGTCCGCGCCGCGGACCCACGCGACCTCGCCCCGTACGGTCTGCAGGCTCAGCACGTACCCGATGCCCCGCCGCACCGTCGGCCACATCCGCGCGGCGAACTCCGCGTCTCCGGTGACCAGCAGGTGATGCCAGACCCCGACGGCGGGATACCCGGCGTGGTTGGCCTCGCCGTCCGGCGCCTCGACGACCGCCCCGCGGGTCTTCATCGGCCAGGAGCCGTCCGCCCGCTGGGTCCGCGCCAGCCATTCGTACGCCCGCCGGGCCTGCACGTACTCGCCCGCCGCCGACAGCGCCATGGCGCACTCCACGTGGTCCCACGGGTCGATGTGCCCGCCGGTGAACCACGGGATCGCGCCGTCGGCCTGCTGCGCCCGGACCAGGTACGCCGCCGAGGCGGCCACCTCGTCCGCGCCGAGCACGCCGGGGACCTCCGGCAGGTCAGGCCGTCGCATGGGCCGGTTCCAGGGCCGTGGTCCCGGTGCCGCGCGGCTTGACCAGGTAGACGACGAGGCTCTTGCCGATCACCGGGTTGAGCAGCCGGTCCGCGGTCCGGGTGGCCGCGGGCGCCTTCATGATGTCCCAGACCAGCATCTTGTGATACGCCTGCGCCAGCGGGTGGTCCTCGCGGTTCACCCCCACCGCGCACTTGATCCACCAGTACGGGGCGTGCAGCGCGTGCGCGTGGTGGTGCCCGCCGACCAGGAAGCCGGTGCGCTTGAGCTTCGCCTCCAGCTCGGCCCGCGTGTAGATGCGGATGTGCCCGCCCTCCACCCGGTGATACTCCTCCGAGAGCGCCCAGCACAGCCGTTCCGGCAGCCAGCTCGGCACCGTCACCGCGGCGAGGCCGCCGGGCCGCAGCACCCGGAAGAACTCGGCCATCGCCGTCATGTCCCCCGGGATGTGCTCAAGCACCTCGGCCGCGATGATCCGGTCGAAGGAACCGTCCGGGAAGGGCAGCGCCAGCGCGTCTCCCTCCACGGCGGTCGCGGTCGCGCGCGCCGGCGCCTCCCCGGCCGCCGCCATCGCGCGGAACATCCTGTCCACCTCGGCGAGCTCGCCGGGGTCCTGGTCGAACGCGACGACGTCGGCGCCGCGCCGGTACACCTCGAAGGCGTGCCGGCCGCCGCCGCAGCCGAGGTCGAGCACGCGGTCTCCGGAGGCCACGGGAAACCGCTGGAAATCGACGGTGAGCAGGACTTCTCTCCTTCCGGGAGATGGTGATGCGGGTACGGGAGCCTGGGGCCGGGCGCAGGGCCCGGTCAGGAGGGTGCGGATCTCGTACGGGCGCGGGTGACCGTCTGCGCGTAGCAGTCGGCGGTCGCCACCGCGACGGCCCGCCAGGTGAAGCGCTCCTGCACCCGCCGCCAGCCGCCGGAGCCGAGACGTGCGCGCAGCTCCGGGTCGTCGAGCAGGGCCCCGAGCCGGGCGGCGAGGTCCTCCACGTCGCCGGGGGTGACGAGCAGCGCCGCCTCGCCGTCCGCGCCGACCACCTCGGGCAGCGCGCCGGCCCGGCTCACCACCAGCGGCGTGGCGCAGGCCATGGCCTCCACGGCGGGCAGCGAGAAGCCCTCGTACAGCGAGGGCACCACGGCCACCTGGGCGCTGCCGAGCAGCGCCCCGAGCTCGGCGTCGTCGATGCCGGAGACGAAGCGCACCCGGCCGCGCAGCGACAGGTCGTCGATGAGCCTGTCGGTGACGCCGCCGGGGTTGACCCGGCCGACGATGGTCAGCCCGACCTCACGCTCGGTGGCCAGCTTGGCGACCGCGCGCAGCAGCGTGCCGACGCCCTTGAGCGGGGAGTCGGCGCTGGCGATGGCGACGATCCGCCCGGGCACCCGGGCGGCCGGTTCGACGGGCCGGAAACAGGAGGTGTCCACCCCGAGCGGGATGACCCGCAGGTGCTCGCGCGCCACGCCGAACTCGCGGCGGATGTCGTCGGCGGACGCGCGGGACACGGTGATCACCGGGTCCAGCCGCCGCGCGACCCGCCGCTGCATGCGGACGAAGCCGTACCAGCGGCGCTTGGACAGCTTGGCCGCGCCCTTCACCGACTCCAGCTCGATCCGCCGGTCGATCGCGATCGGATGGTGGATGGTCGTGGTCAGCGGCAGGCCGAGGGCGCGGAGCCCGAGCATGCCGTAGCCGAGCGTCTGGTTGTCGTGCACGACGTCGAAGTCGTCCCGGCGCCGGCGCAGCTCGGCCAGCGCCCGCAGCGAGAACGTGAGCGGCTCGGGGAAGCCGGCCGTCCACATGGTGGCGACCTCGAGCGCGTCGACCGGCCCGCGCCACGCCGAGAGCGGCGGGGTGCGGAACGGGTCGGCGTCGTTGTAGAGGTCCAGGCTCGGTACGGGCCGCAGGATCACGCCGTCGTCGAGCTCGGGGTACGGCTGCCCGGAGAAGACCTCGACGCGGTGGCCGAGCGCGGCCAGCTCCCGCGACAGATGCCGGACATAGACGCCTTGTCCGCCGCAATGGGGCTTGCTGCGATACGAGAGCAGCGCGACACGGAGGGGGTGGAGGGTGTCGGCCATGGGGTCAGCCGGGGAGCCGCGGACAGGGCGCCATCCCGTTGGGGGTCCTGCTCACGTACCACCCCTTTCAGCCGCGCCGCTCCGACGGCGTGAACCGCACCGGCATCTCTTTGATGCCGTTGATGAAGTTCGACCTCAGTCTCCGAATGTTACCGGCGGGTTGGATGTCCGGCATTCGGTCCAGAAGGGTCTCGAAGAGTACACGCAGCTCCAGCCGGGCCAGATGGGCGCCCAGGCAGAAGTGCGGTCCTCCGCCGCCGAAGCCGAGGTGCGGGTTGGGGTCGCGGCCGACGTCGAACCGGTACGGGTCCGCGAAGACCTCCTCGTCCCCGGTTCGCGGAGTGGTAAAAGACGACGACCTTGTCGCCCTTGGCGATCTTCTGACCCCGGAGTTCGGTGTCGTCCATGGCCGTACGGCGGAACTGGATGATCGGTGAGGTCCAGCGCACCACCTCGTCGGCGGCGGTGGCCAGCAGGGAACGGTCCGCGAGCATCCGCCGCCACTGGTCGGGGTGCTCGAAGAACGCCTGCATGCCGTTGGAGCCGGCGTTGCGGGTGGTCTCGTTCCCCGCCACGGTGAGCAACACCACGAACATGTCGAACTCGTCGACGGTGAGCACGTCGCCGCTCTCGTCCTCGGCCAGCAGCTTGCTCAGGATGTCCCCGCGGTCCACGCCGCGGACGAGGAAGACCTGGCCGTTGACGTGCTGCGAGGCGTTCGAGGCCAGGTAGACGACGAGCGGGGAGACGTGCTCGGCGGCCATCGGGTCGGGGCCGTCGGCGGGGGCCGGGCCCATGATCGCCTCGGTCATCGCCGTACGGGCCTGCGGGCAGATCGCGTTGGCGCGGACGCCGTACCGGGCGCAGGAGACGGCGACCGAGGTGGTGAGCGCGGCATGCCGCCCTTGGCGGCCGCGTAGTTGGGCTGGCCGCCGCTGCCCAGCAGGAACGCCTCGGAGGCCGTGTTGATCACGCTGGCCGCGACCGGGGCTCCGTCGGCCTTGGACCGTTCCCGCCAGTGCTCGGTGGCCGCGCGGACCGTGGTGAAGTGCCCCTTGAGATGGACGCGCATCACCGCGCCGGTGACGATGACCGTCGTGTCGTCCAGGTTCACCAACGAGGAATCCATGCGGCCTCCGAGCCCGGAAGCTACTAGAACGTGTTCTAGTCTGACCTCGGGTGTCCCGTCAAGGTTCTAGGCGTGGAGGTAGCGCATGGGGAGGCCGGGGAGGAGGTGGACCTGGCCGCGGTATTCCAGGTGGCGGACGTGGGCGGCGGCCTCGCCGGCGGCCATCCGGCGGGACCAGCGGTCCATCTCGGCCCAGGTACGGCGCCAGGTCAGGCTGGCGGTGATCTCCCAGAGCGCGGTGGGCGTGGCGGCGTCGGAGGAGATGAGCGCGAGCGTCTCGGCCAGCCGTTCCTCGTGGTGGTCGGCGATCGCCTTGGCCCGGTGTTGCGGGCCGTCGAAGCGGTAGCGGTGCGCGGGAAGCGCCTCCGCGGCGCCGATCTCCTCGATCCGCCGCAGGCTCTCCAGGTACGTGCCGAGCGGGTCGACGTCCGGCATGTCGTACGGGTACAGGCCGATGTGCGGGGTGATCTCCGGGAGCACGTGGTCGCCGGTGAAGAGCCGGTCGCCGTCCTCCAGGTGCAGGCAGAGGTGGCCGGGGGAGTGTCCGGGCGTGTGCACCGCGCGCAGCGTCCGCCCCGGCAGGTCGGCCAGGGCGCCGTCAACCAGCTCACGGTCGGGTACGGCGGGCGCGTTCGGGTGCCTGCCCTGCTCGCCGGGGGGCGGCATGTCCTCGGGCCCGGCGCCCGCCTTGGCCAGGTTGTCCCGCTCGAAGTCGGCACGGTCGCCGTTGGTGTCGCCACGGTGCGCGTGGAAACCCTTCACCATGGCGATGTCCGCGGGGTGCATGGCGATCCACGCGCCCGAGGCCTCCCTGACCCGCCCGGCGAGCCCGGCGTGGTCGGGGTGGAAGTGCGTGACGACGACGCCGTACACGTCCTTGACGTCGCCGCCGAGGGTGGCCAGGCCGTCGCGGAGCACCGCCCAGGAGTCGTCGTGCTCCCAGCCGGCGTCGACCAGCACGTGCCCGCGCGGGCTCTCCAGCGCGTAGACGAGCGTGTAGCCGAGTGGGCTGTGCGGGATCGGGACCGGAACGCTCCACAGTCCACCGCCGATGTCCGCGGGCTCTGGCATTCGCCGCACGCGCCGCCCCTCTCCACAGTTATGTGCAAGATGCACTAGAACTGCGTTCAGGATAGCGGGGATGTCCTGTTCGGCGGCCCGCCGGGGCGCCCGGTCAGCTCCGCTCAAGGATCGTCGCGGTGGACAGGGCACCGCCTGCACACATCGTGACCAGCGCCGTCGTACGGTCCGAGCGCTCCAGCTCGTGCAGCGCCGTGGTGACGAGGCGGGCCCCGGTCGCCCCCACCGGGTGGCCGAGCGCGATCGCCCCGCCGTTCACGTTCACCCGGCTCATGTCCGGCCGGTGCACCCGCGACCAGGACAGCACCACCGAGGCGAACGCCTCGTTGATCTCCACCAGGTCGATGTCGCCGAGGCTCATCCCGGCGTCGGCCAGCACCCGCTCGGTGGCCTGGACCGGCCCGTCCAGGTGGAAGTACGGCTCCCCGCCGACGAGCGCCTGGGTACGGATCCGCGCCCGCGCGTGCAGCCCCAGCGCGGCGGCCCGCTCCTCGCTCGCCAGCAGTACGGCCGCCGCGCCGTCGGAGATCTGCGAGGAGGTGCCGGCGGTGTGCAGGCCGTCGGGCAGCACCGGCCGCAGCGCGGCGAGCGCCTCCTTCGAGGTCTCCCGCAGCCCTTGGTCCCGGGAGACCTCGACGGTCTCGCCGGTGTCCGTGCCCTCGGCGGGCACGGCCATGGTGTCTCCTCCGGCGGGCGGCGGGCTGTCCGGAAGAAACGATAACGAGTTCTAGTTTGTCCGAGAAGTGGGAAATGTGGCTTTCGTCGTCCGGATGGGCGGGCCGGGTGCCCGGCGGGCGGCCGTCAGAAGTCGGCGAGCAGGCGGTCGGCCGCGACCTCCAGGCGGCTCTGCACGGTCTCGATCCCGTACGAGTCGCGCAGTATCCCGAGCAGATGCGTCGTCCAGACGCTGACCAGCGAGGAGACGAGCACGTGCCGCTCGCTGTCCGGGTCCATCACGGCGGCGTCGTCGCCGGTGGCCACCCGCATCATGAGCTCCACGAGGCGGTCGCCGACCGTGGTGTCCTCGTTGGTGAGGATCAGCGAACGGACGAGCGCGTCGGCGAGCTCCGGTTCCCGCATCAGCCCGCGGGTCGCCCGGACCAGGACGTCCACGGCGCGGCGCGCGGAATCGTCGCCGGTCGGCGGGCGGCGCTTGAAGCTGGCCTCGAGCAGGTCGAGCTCTTCGGCCACGACCGCGACGACCAGGTCCATCTTGGACGGGAAGTAGCGGTAGAGCGTGCCGAGCGCGACGCCGGCCCGCTCCGCCACGGTGCGCATCTGCATCGCCTCGACGCCGCCGCGCGAGGCGAGCGCGGCCGCCGCCTGCACGATGCGCTTGCGGCGCTGGGTCTGGCTGCGGGAGCGCGGCCCGGCCGGGGTGGCCTCGGACGCGTCGGAACTCGTCGTCTGGGTCGACACGGTCACATTCCCCTCGATACCCCGATGCGGCCCCCGCTGCACCGGAGAGAGAACACGTTATGGGCGTCCTTCACGGGACCCCCGCACCATACTAGAATCCGTTCTACTTTGGGACGCGGCGCGGGAGGCCGGCATGCCGGAGGACGGTGAGGTCGCCGCGGCCGCCCGGGTCCGGGCCGCGTGGATGCGGGGCCTGCTCCCCGGGCTCCCGTCCGCGCCCGAGGCCGAGCCAGGGACGCCTCGGTCACGCACTGTCAGGCGATCGTGGCCGAACCCGCGCACGCCGCCACGGCTCAGGCCGTCGCGGCCGGGCTCGGCGTGCCCTGTACGACGTCGACTCGCCGGCCTGGGACGACGCACTCGGTCCGTACTCGCCGGAGATCGCGGCGGAGATCGCGCCGCCCGGGCCCGGCGGTGGTGATGCTGATCTTCACGTCCGGCACGACCGGGAGCCCGCGGGCGGTGCGGGTCACCGACCGTAAGATCGCGGTCCCCGGCGTGATGCTCGGGCCGCTCACCGGCGGGCCGGACGGCCGGGTGTACTGCCCCATGCCGCTGTTCCACAGCGGCGCCGTGATGGCGGCGTTCGCGCCCGCGCTGGCCTCGGGCACCGCGCTCGTGCTGCGGCGCCGGTTCTCCGCCTCGGGGACGTTGCCCGACATCCGCCGGTACGGCTGCACCTACCTGCACTATGTCGGCAAGGCGCTGTCGTACGTGGTGGCGACCGAGGAGCGGCCCGGAGAGGCCGACAACCCGCTGCGGGTGGCGTTCGGCAACGAGGGCTCGCCCGGGGCCGTACGGCGGTTCGGCGAGCGCTTCGGCTGTACGGTGATCGACTCCTTCGGCTCCACCGAGACCGCGATCAGCGTGCGCGCCGGGCCGGACACCCCGCCCGGGTCGCTGGGCCGGCTGCCCGAGGGGATCGCGATCCTCGACCCCATGACCGAGCGGCCGTGCCCGCCGGCGCGGCTGGGCCCGGATAGCTGGCGGGTCAACGCGGACGAGGCGGTCGGCGAGCTCGTCAACACCGACGGCACCGGGCTCTTCGACGGATACTACGGCGAGGCGCCGGACGGCCGGGTCAGGGACGGCAGGTTCTTCAGCGGCGACCTCGCCTATGCCGACGCGGACGGATTCGTGTACTTCGCGGGGCGTTCCAAGGACCGGCTGCGGGTGGACGGGGAGAACCTGTCGGCCGCGCCGATCGAGGAACTGCTCCGCGCGTACCCGGGGTTCGTGGAGGCCGCCGTGTACGCGGTGCCGGACGCGGAGGCGGGCGACCAGGTGTGGCGGCGGCCGTACCGGCCGGCGCGTTCGACCCGGTGGCGCTCTCCGGCTTCCTCGCCGCGCGGGCCGCCGACGGCTCGCTCGGCGCCAAGTGGGCGCCCGCTACCTGCGGATCATGGCCGAGCTGCCGCAGACCGCGTCGCACAAGGTGCGCAAGCGCGAGCTCGCCGCCGCCCGCTGGCACACCTCCGATCCCGTCTGGCACCGCGCCGGTCCGGTGCCGGAGTACCGCCGCCTCACCAAGGACGACGTCGCCGCACTGGACGCCGACTTCGCCAGGTTCGGCCGGTCGCGCCTGCTGAAGGGGACCGCCGAATGAGGAGGGGCCGCCGAATGAAGGGCACGGCCGCATGAGGGGCCGCCGCAGCTTGAGACCGGGCCGAGGGAGAGGATCGCGTGGACTTCACGCTTGACGAGACCCGGGAGGAGCTGCGCCGGCTCGCGGCGGAGCTGCTGGACAGGGAGGCGACGCCGGAGCGGCTCGCCGCGCACGCGGCGGCGCTGCGCGCGATGGCGACGCTGGCGCTGTACGCGCTGCCGGTCGCGGCCGCGGGCACGTCCGAGCAGCGGGCCGCGCTGGCGCCGCTGGAGGGCGGCGACGAGATCGCGACCGGCGCCGTACGGGAGCCAGGCGGCACCGACCCCGCCGACCCGCGGACCACCGCCCGCCCGGACGGGGACGGGTACGTGCTCGACGGCGTGAAGGTCGCGGTGCCGTACGCCGGGCAGGCCGCGCGGATCCTGGTGCCGGCCCGGGTGCCGGGTGCCGGCGTGGGAGTGTTCGCCGTACCCGCCGGAGCGCCGGGCCTGACGATCACACCGCAGCCCACAGGGACCGCGGAACCCGCCGGTCGGCTCTCACTGGACGGCGTACGGGCCGGTCCGGAGGCCCTGATCGGCGGCGCGCCGGACGGCGCCGCCGCGCTGGCGCTGCGCCGGTACGCGCTGGCCGGGCTCACCGCCACCGCCTCCGGCGTGCTCGCCGGCGCACTCAAGCTCACCACCGAGCACGTCCGCACCCGGGAGCAGTTCGGCCGCCCGCTCGCCACCTTCCAGGCCGTGACCATGCAGATCGGGGACGTGTACATCGCCGGGCGCGCGTTGGACGCGGCCATGTGGGCGGCTGCTGGCGGCTCGCCGCGGGGCGGGACGAGGCAGACGACCTGCTGGCCGCGGCCGCGTACTGCGTGACCGGGCCGGTGCTCTCGGCCCTCTACACCTGCCAGCACCTGCACGGCGGGATCGGGCTGGACGTGACGTATCCGCAGCACCGGTACTTCGCCTGGGCCAAGTGGCTGTCCCAGCTGGTGGGCGGCGAGGAGGCCGCGCTGGACGCGCTGGCCGCGCTGGGCGGGCTGGGCGGGCTGGCGGTCGGAGCCGGCGCCGGCTCCGGGGAGGAGGACTGAGGTGTTCATCGACCTGACGGACGAGCAGCGCGCGCTCCGTGACGAGCTGCGCGCGTACTTCGCCGGCCTCCTCACCGCCGGCGAGCGGGCCGCGATCGCCGAGGACACCTTCGGCGAGGCGTACGAGGCCGTGGTCCGCCAGGCTCGGCGCGGACGGGTGGCTCGGCCTGGGCTGGCCCGAGGAGTACGGCGGGCACGGGCTCGGCCCCGTCGAGCAGCAGATCTTCGTCAACGAGGTCACCCGGGCGCGGGTCCCGTACCCGCTGATCACGCTGCAGACGGTGGGGCCGACGCTGCAGCGCTACGGCACCCCGGAGCAGAAGGACTTCTTCCTGCCGAAGATCCTCGCCGGTGAGCTCCACTTCGCGGTCGGGTACAGCGAGCCGGGCGCCGGCACCGACCTCGCCGCGCTGCGCACCAGCGCCGTACGGGACGGCGACGCGTACGTGGTCAACGGCCAGAAGATCTACACCAGCGGCGCGCACCGGGCGGACTACGTGTGGCAGGCCGTCCGTACGGACCCGGCCGCCAAGCCGCACCGGGGCATCTCCATCCTCATCGCGGACTGCCGCGACCCCGGCTTCTCGTGGACCCCGATCATCACCGCGGACGGGCAGCACCACACCAACTCCACGTACTACGACGACGTCCGGGTGCCGGTCTCGATGCTGGTCGGGGAGGAGAACGACGGCTGGAACCTGATCATCAACCAGCTCAACCACGAGCGGCTCACGCTCGGCCCGGCCGGCAACATCGGATCCGTCTTCGACGGCTTCGTGAACTGGGCGCGCCGTACGCCGGGACCTGACGGCGCGCCGCTCGCCGAGCTGCCCCCGGTCCGCCGCGCGCTCGGCCGGGTGTATGCCTGCCTCCGTTTCAACGAGCTGCTGAACTGGCAGGTCGCCGCGTGGATCGACACCGGCTGGCTGGGCGCGCCCGACGCCTCGGCGAACAAGGTGTACAGCTCCGAACGGCTACAGGAGGTGGGCCGGATCATCGGCGACACCCTCGGCCGGTACGGCGACCCGGGCGACCCGGAGACCGCGGAGCTGATCCGCCAGACCGACGCGCGGGCCAAGGGCGCCCTGGTGATGACGTTCGGCGGCGGCGTCAACGAGGTCCAGCGCGAGCTCATCGCCACCCTCGCCCTCGGCCTCCCCCGCGCCCCCCGCTGACCCGGCGGGTCAGCGGACGAGCAGGCGGTTGAGGACGCTCAGCAGGGTCAGGTCGGGGGAGGTGGGCACCGGGCGCGGCGAGGGGGCCGGCGTGCGGTCGGGGAGCGGCAGGCGCGGGCGCTCCGTGGGCTCGGAGGGCGTACGCGGCTCGCTCCGTACGTCGCCCGGCCTGGTGATCCGCTCCGGGTCCGGATCCGCCGGCGCGGGGGACGGGCTCGCCTTCGGCATCGGGGTGCTCTTGCCCTCGGGGACGGGCACCGGCGGGGGGGCCATGGGCTGGTCACGGGGCGTTCGGGGCGGGTCGGCGACGGCCGGCCAGCCGGTCGAGCCGCGCACCATGCCGGTGCCGTACACGAGGATCAGCGCCAGCGCGGCGACCACGCCGGCCACCAGCGGGACCGCCAGCCGGCCGCGGCGGTGGCGCTCCTCGGCCGTCGCCGCCGCCACCGCCTGCACCGACGCGATGACCGGACCGGGCGCGTCGTCGAGCGCGGGCAGCGCGGACTGCCGGGGCACGAACACCGGCGCCCCCACCACTGGGCCGGGGAAGCCGTTGGGCTGCAGCGGCGCGAGCCGGTCGGCGAGCCGGCGCCGCTCATCGGCCAGGGCCGGGTCGCCGCACGCGGCGACGACCACGTCGCGCAGGGCGCGGGGCGGCCGGGGGAGCGGCAGGATCTCCAGCAGCGGCCCCAGGTCACCGGTGTCCGCGCCGGGCTCGGCCGGCATCGACCAGGCCAGGTGACCGGTGTGCGGCTGCACCACCGCCACCGTGGTGGACGTGGGGTCGTCGGCGCCGGCGTGTCGCAGCGCGGCGCGCAGCCGTACGGTGGCCGCTTCGGCGCGGATGCGCGCCACCTCGGCCGGCACGCCGAGCACCGCGGCCAGCTCCCGGGCGCGCAGGTGGTGCCGCAACGTGAGCTCCAGCACCTCGCGGTCGCCCGCGGTGAGCCCGGCCAGCGCGGCGGCCACCGGCCGCAGCGCGCCGGAGACCGAATCGGGCGGGATGTGCGGCCCGGCGGACGGCGCGCAGGTCGCCCGCGCCAGCGCGTAGAGCCAGGGCCGCAGCAGCGCGGGGTCGGGCAGCCGGTCGATCAACACGGTGGCGGCCATGAAGGTCTCGCGCAGCGCCGCCGCGGGCGCCTCCGCGCGGGACGGCCCCCGCGCAGCGCCAGCCCGCGCCCAGCAGTAGCGGTAGATCGGCCCCGCGTACGCGGTGTAGAGCTCGGGGAGGCCGCGGCCGGCGCGCAGGCGCGCCACTAGCCGCCGGTCGGCCGCCTCGCTGCGGCGTGCGGACACGGACCCCTCCCCTGGCTGACGCGATCGCCGGCGGGCTGCTCCCCGTGTCCGCCACTACGACCCTATCCCGGCGGAGTTCGCCGGAGATGTCCGAACAGTAGTAACACCTGGGCGGACTCTCCCGTCAACTGATCAGATATCACCTTCGGGTTACGCCAGGATTACCGTCAATTCGTCCGGAATATGGCGAGGGTTTCGTCGCGGGAACCCCGACGGCACCGCCGATGCGCGCGTCCGGCCTCGCCGGAGGGCCCGACGCGGGGGATCGGCCCCTCGACAATTACGGGGAATGGTTTTCCCGGCGGGTGGACAGCTCGGCCTGATGGGTCGTCTACCTGCTGGGGTGCGGGTTGACCTGGGGTTGCGGTTCCTCGTGCGGGCTGGTCTGGGGCTTGGGCTGTCCGGCTGGTGTTGTGGCTGTCAACCGTGGTGTCGAGCTGTGGAGGGCTTGGGATCGGGACGCTGGCGTTGCCCGTTTGTTCTGTCATCATTTTGAGCGGCTGGAGGATGGAGCGCGAGCGGTGATTCGATGAGCTGGTGGGAGGGGCTGGTCGGGTTCGGCGCGGGTTTGGTGATCGCGGTGGTGACCTCCCCGGTCGGGGTGTCGGGGGCGGTGTTCCTGCTTCCGGTCCAGCTCAGTGTGCTGAACGTTCCCAGTCCGGCGGTGACGCCTACCAACCTGCTGTTCAACGTGGTGGCGGGTCCTGGGGCGTTGCTGCGGTACCGGGCGCGCGGCGCTCTCGGCGGGTCGCTGACCCGTCTGCTGGTGCTCGGCACCCTGCCCGGTGTCGTCATCGGCGCGCTGATCCGGGTGTTTGTCTTCCCAGACCCCCAGGTGTTCCGCCTCCTGGTCGCGTTCCTGCTCCTCCCGCTCGGCCTGTGGCTGTGTGTACGCACCGTGCGCCCGCCCCCTCACCGCCGCGAACCGGACGGGCTCTCCCCTCGCGTGATCAGCTTGGTCGCGGTGGCGGTGGGGATCGTGGGTGGCATGTACGGCATCGGCGGCGGGTCGCTGCTCGGCCCGATCCTGGCCGGGCGTGGCCTGCCGGTGGCCACGGTCGCGCCCGCCGCGCTGGCCTCCACCTTCATCACCTCGATCGCCGGGGCGCTCACCTATACCGTGCTGGCGCTGACCACCCCCGGCGACATCGCACCGGAGTGGACGCTGGGCCTGCTGTGCGGCCTGGGCGGGCTGATCGGCGGCTATCTCGGCGCCCACCTGCAACCCCGCCTCCCAGACGCCGGACTACGGCTCCTGCTGGGCACTCTCGCCATCGCCTTGGCCGTTCTCTACGCCATCCAAGCCAAGACATGATCGGCGTGTCACGGTGGATGACGGATCGGTTACCGACAGGCTTCGCGGGGTCGGTTGATCATCCTTCCCCCGAGGTGTTCAGGTGTCCGTTCGTCCACGGTCTGGTGATGTCCCGGAGCTGACCGCGCGGATCGCGCGCGCGAGCAGTCCGGCCGGTACGACGGCGATGTGGGTGCGTGACCACTTGGACGGCCTGTGGGGCGATGGGGACTTCACCTGCTGGTATCCGCGTGATGGTCGTCCCGGCCTGTCGCCGGCTCAGCTGGCCACGGTCTGCGTGACGGCGGTTCCTGCTCAACCTGTCCGATCGGCAGGCTGCCGAGGCGGTGCGGTGCCGAATCGACTTCAAGTTCGCGCTCGGCATGGAGCTGGATGACCCCGGGTTCCACCACAGCGTCCTGTCCGACTTCCGCGACCGTCTCGCCGCCGATGACCGGGCCGACCACCTGCTGGATCTGGCGTTGCAGCGGATACGCTCCGCTGGCCTGCTGAAGCGGCGGGGTCCTCAGCGCTCCGACTCCTTGGCAACGGTGATGGAGCCGGAAGTGTCGGCGTCACCGTGCGCCCGCGCACCGAGACCGACGGGTTTCCTCCCGGTCGGCTGCGAATCGTCTCTCCCTACGATCTGGAGGCCCGGTGGAGTCGCCGAGGCGACAAGCGGTGGACCGGTACCTGATCCACACAACCGAGACCTGCGACGACGACCGGGTCAACCTTGTCACCGACGTCGCCACCACCTGCGCGACCAGCAGCGACATCCAGGCGCTGCCTGGCATCCACGCCCGGCTCAAGCGCCGGCGGCTGCGGCCCGGCCAGCATCTGGTCGACTCCGGCTACACCTCAGCCGCCATGGCCGATGCCGCCGTCCGCGAGCGCATCACACTGATCGGCCCCCTCCAGGGCAACAGATCGTGGCAGCACCGCCAGAAAACAGGGTTCGCCCGCGAGGCCTTCACCATCGACTACGACCGCCGCAAGGTCACCTGTCCCAACGGCAAGACCAGCGGCGACTGGCTCGCCCCGCCCGCCCAAGCCCCCTACCTCGTGGTCAAATTCGATCGCAGGCTGTGCGACCCGTGCCCAGACCGCGCACGCTGCACCCGCTCCCGCGAAGGCCGAACAGTCACCTTCCTGCCCCGCCATCTGGACCAACATCTGGCCCGTAACCACCTTGACCAACAAGACCCGAAATGGCTGCGTACTTACGGCTCCCGCTCCGGCGTCGAGGGCACCATCAACGAGTTCGCCAACGCTCACCGCGCCCGCGACTGCCGCTACCGCGGTCTGGCCAAGACCCACGTGCAACACGTGCTTACCGCCGTCGCCGTCAACATCGAACGACTCCACGCCCACCACGCACCCGGCACCCGCTCGCGGCCCGCCACGGCCTTCCAGCAATACCTCATCAGCCACGGCCACCCGCTACCACGCCCAATGTCGTTCTCCGGGAGCTCGGCGAGGGCCAGCTGGGCGAGAGCGATCTCGCCCTCGACGAATGCGCTGGACATCAGGTACTCGTCGTCGAGCTTGATCTCGTACACGTCCTGGCCCAGCAGGGGGTCCGACCGGCGCCGCAGGCTGATCGCCCCCATGGCTGTGGGCCGCCACTCCAGCTCCTCGAAACGCGCGCTCATCGCCCCGCCCCTCTGCCGCCGGTAACCGACCGACCCGGCCGCGACACTACATTAACGTCACGGTAGGTTATCGGTCGGCCGATGGCGGTAATGACCTCGGCTCTCCCGGGTGTCTCGCGTCCGCGAGCCGCAGCTGCCGTGCCGCACCGGGAGCAGAACACATGCCCGCCGGCGACTCCTGTTCGAAGTCGCCGGGGGTCTGACTTGGGAGGTCTTGTGCAAAGGGTGACGCGCAGCGAGATCCTTGATCATATTGAGTCCGCGTTCGGCGACGGCGCCGCGTTGCGTGCCGACATTCTTTCGGCGGCGGAGGAATCCGGGGCGCGCAGTGAGGTCATGGCGGTGCTGCGGCGACTGCCGGATCGGCGGCTGGCGTTGCGCCAGCTCTGGGTGGAGTTGCCGGGCATCCCGGTGCGAGTGTGAGAGCGACGGCGATGCGGCTTGGAACGGCACCTTCAACTCTAACGTAGGCGTAGAGTTTGAGCATGGATGTAACTCCGGCCGGTGCCGCCGAGGCGATCGGGTTGCGTTTCGCCGCCCGTACGGATGTGGGCCGTGCACGGCGGGTGAACCAGGACGCGGCGTACGCGAGCGGTCGTGTTCTGGCGGTCGCGGACGGGATGGGCGGGCACGCCGGCGGTGAGGTGGCCAGCGAAACGGCGATCGCGTGTGTGCGGGACCTGGACGGGTTCACGGGCGGTGACCCGCGGAGCGCGCTCGAGGGAGCCGTGACGCAGGTAGGTCCCCGGCTGAGGGAGTTGGCCGAGCTGCGGCCCGAGCTGGAAGGTATGGGGACCACGCTCACCGTGCTGTTGCTCGTCGGGCGGGAGTTCGCGCTGGCGCACGTCGGTGACTCGCGCGCCTATCTGCTCCGGCGGGGTGATCTGTATCGGTTGACCGAGGATCACACGTTCGTGGGGGCGCTGGTGAAGGATGGCACGATCACCGAGGCTGAGGCGCGGAGCCATCCGCGGCGGTCTCTGCTCATGCGGGCGCTGACGAGTGACGCCTCGGCGGTTCCCGACCTCTCACGCCACCCGGCCGTCCCTGGAGACCGCTATTTGATCTGCTCCGACGGCCTGTCCGGCGTTCTCGGACCGGAGGCGGTGCACCGCGGCCTGTCAGCACGGGAAAGCCCCGATGCGGCCGCGGAGTACCTGATCGCGCTGGCGCTCCAGAACGGCGGCCCGGACAACGTCACGTGTGTCGTTGCCGACGTGGTCGCCGCCGCCTGAGCGGGCCGCCGTGACGGTGGCTCACCCGGTGCCGGCGAGGAGGGTTTCGAGGTGGATGCCGGGGCGGTTGCGCTGTAGCGCCCGCAGCACCCACTGGTCCGTGAAGAGGGCGAGGGTGGCGCCGTCGAGGCGGCGGGTGAGGACCTCGACGCCGCGTTCCCCGGCCAGCGCCTCCGCACCGTCGGTGTCGGTGCAGCGGGCCAGCCGGTAGTCGAGGTGAGTGAGTTCGGCGGGGGCACGGAACTCCTGCTCCAGCCGGTGCAGGACGACGTCGAACTGCAGGGGGCCCACGGCGGCGAGCACAGGCGCCTGGTCGCCACGCAGGTCTGAGGTCAGGACCTGGACGACGCCTTCGGTGTCGAGTTGGTCGATGCCTTTGCGGAACTGCTTGTGTTTGCCTGCGTCTTTGCAGCGGATGACGGCGAAGTGTTCGGGGGCGAAGCTGGGGATGGCGGGGAACTGGACGGGGTCGTCGGCGTAGAGGGTGTCGCCAGGGCGCAGGGCGGTGGCGTTGACGAGGCCGATGACGTCGCCGGGGTAGGCGACGTCGAGGGTCTCGCGCTCGCTGCCGAACATGGCCTGTGCGTACTTGGTGGCGAACGGGCGGCCGGTGGCGGCGTGGGTGAGCACCATGCCGCGCTCGAAGCGGCCGGAGCAGACGCGGACGAAGGCGATGCGGTCCCGGTGTGCGGGGTCCATGTTGGCCTGGACCTTGAAGACGAGCCCGGAGAACGCCGCCTCGACGGGGCGCGGCCGGTCGCCGGCGTCGTGCCGGGGGCGGGGCGGCGGGGCGAGATCGCGCAGTGCATGCAGCAGGCGGCGCACGCCGATGTTGGGGAGCGCGGCCCCGAACAACACCGGGGACGATTCCCCTGCCAGGAAGCCCGGCATGTCGATGCCGGCGCCGATCTCCTCCAGTAGGGCGAGTTCCTCCCGGGCGGTGCGGTAAGCGTCGCTCTCACGCTCGGCGGCTTGGTCGGGACTGAGGTGTTCCTCGAGGGCGGTTTGGGCGCCGCCAGGAGTGCGGGTGTAGGCGGTGTAGTCACCCGTGGAGCATTCGAGCAGCCCGCGGAAGTCGCCTGCGATGCCAACGGGCCAGTTCACCGGGGTGGGGCGCAGCCGGATCCGTTGCTCGATCTCATCCAGCAGCTCCAGTGGTTCGCGGCCGGGGCGGTCCCACTTGTTGACGAAGGTGATCACCGGGACCCGCCGGTTGCGGCACACGTCGAACAGCTTCAGGGTCTGCGGCTCCAGCCCCTTGGCCGAGTCCAGCAGCATCACCGCGCAGTCGACCGCCTCCAGCACCCGGTAGGTGTCCTCGGAGAAGTCCGCGTGGCCGGGGGTGTCGAGCAGGTTGACCACGGTGTCGCCGTAGTCGAAGCGCAGCACCGCCGAGGTGATCGAGATGCCCCGGTCGCGCTCCATCGCCATCCAGTCCGACGTCACGCCCCGCCGCCCGGCCTTGCCGTGTACGGCCCCGGCCTGGCTGATCGCCGAGGCGTGCAGCGCCAGCGCCTCCGTCAGCGTCGACTTGCCCGCGTCCGGATGGCTGATCACCGCGAACGTCCGCCGGCGGCCCGCCTCAGCGTGGACGTCACGACTCGCGGCGGAGGGCCGGGTGGTGTCGGCCGTGGTCACTTCTCGCTCTTCTCCTTCCGTTCCCTGCGCTGTGCCTCACGGCTCGCCCGGCGCAGCCGGGCGGCGAAGTCCTCGGCCGTGGCCAGTTGCTCGCGCAGCGCCGTGCAGCGGGCCTCGGCGGCCTCCTCATACATCTCCAGCCGTTCCTGCAGCTCATCCATCTCGGCCGGGGCCGCCGAGCCCGTCAGCCGGTCCAGGATGTCCAGCAGGTCGCCCATCTCCTCCAGGGAGAAGTCCAGCGGCTTCATCCGCTTCACCAGCAGCAGCCGCTCGACATCGGCCGGCGTGTACAGCCGGAACCCGCCGGGTGAACGCGTCGACGGCGTCACCAGGCCGACCTCGCCGTAGTAGCGGATCGTCCGCAGCGACAGGCCGGTCTGCTCGGCCACCTCACCGATCTGCATGTGGCGGTCAGTCACGTGTGCACCTCCGTGCGGGCTATCACTCTACTGTGACGTTACTGTATGTTCGGACGGGGTGGTGACTTCCCCTGTCTGACGCCGCCCCGTGAGCGTTCCGCGGCGCCGGGCCAGGACGGATAAGCCCCCGGCGCCGTGGAACGTGCCAGCCGCCACGGAGCCGAGCCCGAAGGGATACGCCCCTATGCCGCGCGAGTTCGCCTGCCCCGCGTGCGGGGAGACCGAGGATCTCGCGGGCCGGCGCGTTGCCGATGAGATCCATCTGACCTGCGGTGCCTGCGGTCACGACTGGCCGCGCGACGCCGCACGGGTGTGCGCGACCTGCGGAGGCAGCGACCTGCAGGAACGCGCTCAAGCCCTCACCCAGTACTCGCGCGGGACCCAGTTGTCGATCGTAGGCTGGCACCAGGTCTGGTTGTGCCAGGTCTGTGACGCGGCGATGCTGAAGCGGGCCGTCCAGGGCAAGCCGGTTCCGCACACCTATCGCCCCGCGGCCACCACCCCGCGCGGTGACGGGGACGGCGACGACGGCATCGACGTTCAGATCCTTCCCCGCTGACCGGGGCCGGGGCGCGGCTTTCTGGCGAACGGGGCGGTGACCGCCACCAGGGCGGGGAGGACCGCCATCGCTATGACGACCGGCCCGTAGCCGCCGGCGAGGTCGTGTCCGGCCGAAAGCAACAGCGGCCCGGCCGCGGTGGAGGCCACCGCGACGGCCTGGGTCAGCCCACGCAGGGTGCCCAGGCCGGAGGTGCCGTAGAAGTAGGGAAAGGCCGCGGCCTCCACCGCGCGGGCTCCGGCCCCCGGCCGCGCCCAGCGAGGCGCCGTAGGCCATCGCCGAGACCCCCGGCGAAACCACCGGCAGCAGGACGAGCGTGACCGCGGTCATCGTCATCGCCCCA
>WHSL01000056.1 GCA_009380095.1 Streptosporangiales bacterium
AGTCCGGCCTGGGTGAGCCGCAGCGCGCGGACGAGCGAGAGGTCGCGCGGGTAGATCTCCAGCCGCGGCGAGACGGCCGCGTTCGTGGATGCCGCGGCGGCCAGCTCCACCACGCGGCGCTCGTCCCATTCGATCGCCCCCTGCGGCGGAGAGACCGCTCCCAGCTCGGCGAGCACCGTCGCGGCGGTGGGCAACGTGTCGAGGGCGGCGAGCCGGTCCGCGACCTTGCCGAGCCGCTGGGCGTAGCCGAGCAGGCCCGGCGCCGACGGCGTGTCGGGAGCGTCCTCGTCCTCGCGTACCTCGAGCGCCAGCATGCCCGCGCCGATGCCCTCGTCGGTCGCGTCGCGGTTGGCGACGTGCCGGAAGGCCGCCTCGTCCGGGGTGAGCTGCTCCACCTCGATCACCGCCCGTACGGCGGCCAGCGCGAGCGCGCGCCGATGTTCGCGCTCGGGCAGTCGGGTACCCCGGCGTACGGCCAGGGCGTCGGCGATCTCCGCGGCGGAAGCCACCCGGCCCAGCTCGAGCAGCAGCTCGATGATCTCCGCACGCAGTTCCCGTACGGCGGGCAACTTCTTCCAGCGGGTGCGCTGGGCCTTCAGCATCTGCGGGATGCGGCCGGCGCTGAGGTCGAGGGCCTCGGCGACGTCCTTCTGCTTCGGCCAGACGCCGATGGCGGGCAGTTCGCCATGCTCGTCGGGCAGGCGCAGCAGCAGCCGGACCATCTCGGTCTCGTTGCGGTTCGACTCGTTCTTGCGCAGCTCCGGGACGAACAGGGTGGCCAAGGTGTCCAGACTGACCGAGCGGAGAGTGTGGGGCGGCAAGAGGTCCGCATTCTCGCCGGAGCCGAGCGTGTCGATGATGCCGGCCTCGCCGACGGACAACCGCTTGAGCTCGTCCTTGGCGTCCCGGCGGCCCTTGGAGGTGAGCGGGGCGACGGGTGCCACCCGGAGTCGGTTCCCCCATTCGCGCTGCCGGCGCTGGATCTCGGCGCGGGTCTTGGCGCCGAGCCCGGGAGCGTTGATCAGGGTGCGCTGGCTGAGGTCCAGCAGCTCGCCGACCGTCGTGACGCCCTGCTCGTAGAGGAACTGCTCGGCCGCGGGCGTGAGACCTGCCTGCGACAGGTGCGTGTCCCGGGTGGCCCGGGCGGCGGCCTCGTCGCGCAGGCGCTGCGCCGACTCGTCCTCGACCTCACCCACGCGTCCTTGCTCGGGCGAGACCCCCTTCGGGAGCGTCGTCCGCGGGCGGGCGGACGCCGCCTCGGCCTCAAGGAAGATCTTCCGCCAGGCGTCGCGCATCGGCTTGAGGTCGGAGAACCGCTGCGACGCGTCGCGATGCAGCGCCTTGCGGAAGAATGCCATCAGCCCGTCGCGGATGGCCGGGTCGAAGGCGTCCGCCGCGATCGCCGGGAACGGCCACTCCTCGGCGTCGGTCTGCTGCGGCAGCACTCGGCCGTCACCCCAGCGCGGCAGCTCAGCGGAGGCCATCTCGTGCAGTGTCACCGCCAGCGCGTAGCGCTCGGCGTGCGCGTCGTACACGGAACGCTTCAGGTCCCCGATGAACGGGTCCAGATACCCGTC
The DNA here is from genome assembly GCA_009380095.1 of Streptosporangiales bacterium. GTDB lineage: Bacteria > Actinomycetota > Actinomycetes > Streptosporangiales > Streptosporangiaceae > WHSL01. Next base: position 1,578 of record WHSL01000056.1, read on the forward strand.
GGTCCCGGCCTCGGTCTCTTGGACCGGATAGCCGGCCAGCGAGAAGTCGATCAGTACGAGCTCTCGGGTGCGGTTGGGGCGAACCCGGATCGCGATGTTGTCCGGCTTGATGTCTCGGTGCCATACTCCCTCGCCCTCCAGGAAGTCCACGGCGCCGAACAGATAGTCGCTGTAGACCTCCAGCTGCCCCACCTGGAGCCGGCCGTCCTCGCGGAGCCGCCGCGCCACGGTGTCCTGCCGGCGGCGGGAGGGGCGCGTGTCCCCGCGGCGCTCGCCGTTCTCCTCCGCGGGCCGCTCGTCGCCGACGTACTCCAGGGCGAGGGCGATGCGCTCCCCGATGTGCAGGGGCTCCGGCTCCACCAGCCGGATGATCCGCGAATCGGCCCGCAGGCCCCGCATGACCTCGGCCTCACGGATCAGGGCCTCGCCCCGGCTGTCGGACAGGGCGATCTTCAGTACGGCCAAGGCCTTGGCTCCGCGCACGTCGGGGCCGGCGGCGAGGTCGCGTACCAGAAAGGCCCTGCTGGTGGACCCGGTGCCCAGCCTTCGCAGCACCTCCCAGCGCTCGGCCAGGACGTCACCCGCCGCGGCGTCGAGGGGGTCCTTGTCCGGCGTGGGGGCCGGCGGCGGGTCGGTCCGGGCGGGGGCGGTCAGCGAGTCCTCGACGAGCTCCAGCATCTCCAGGAACTCATCGACCGAGGAGAGCCGCTTCTCAGGCTGGTACGCGGTCGCCGCCTGCACGAGTTCGTCGATATCGGTGGAAAGGCCGTCGACGATCGCGCTGGGCCTGAGGCCCTTCTCGGCGTCCATGCGGGCGAGCAGCTCGGCTTGGCTGGGCGCCGGCGCCATGCCGGTCACCAGGAGGTAAGTGAGCATGCCGAGCCCGTACACGTCGATGTAGACGGGGTCGGCGTTCCGTGCCGTCAGCTCAGGCGCGAGGTAGGGGTCGGCGTCGTCGGCCACGGGGATCGTGGACAGCGTGGTCGGCGCGAACTTGGAGATGCCCCGGCGCTCGGCACCGGACCGGCGCAGGGCGGCGATCTGCCAGTCCGCGATCTGCAGCGACGGCGTCAGCCAGCGCGCGTCGTCGGTGCCGTTCGCCGCCGACTGCTCCCTCGGGATCACGTGCACCGAGCGCGCTGCGAGGGCGCGGTGGTGGATCCGGCCGGCGTGCGCGGACCGCATCGTCTCCGCGAGCTGCCGTACGAGGCCCATCCGGCTCAGGATGTCGAGGCGGTCGCCGTACCGGACCAGATACTCGTCGAGACGCAGCGTGCCGTCGTGATAGTCGAAGATCAGCGCCGGGCCCGCGGGGTGCCCCGACGGGTCGTACTGGCGCAGTCGTACGACGCCCGGATGCGGGAAGCCGCGCAGGATCGCCGCCTCGCGCCGGGCGGTGGCCTCGACCGACCGGCGAATGGAGTCAGCCGCTCCGCGCTCGCGCAGGTAGATGCGGACGCGTGCGAGCTCGGGAAGATCGTTGTGCCGCGCCTTGTAGTCGGACCAGATCGGGCCGGTCTCCAAGGCCTCGCGTTCCAGGAGATAGGGGCCGACTTTGAACTGAGCGTCGCTGCGCCGTATGCCGATGCGCTCCAGCGCGGCCTTGATCTGGCGGGACCGGGGGCCGTCGATGCGGCGCCGTTCGTCGCGCGGCGGGTCACCCAGATGGGTGATGAGCTCGTCGACGGTGAACACGCCGCTCCGCTCGTTGGCGGGCAGCTTGATCGTCAACGCCTGGTTGGTGGAGCAGACCTCTCCCGAAACCCAGACCGGCGCCCCGGCGCCGCGAAGCAGGCTCGCGAGCTCCTTCGCCTTCTGGTCCACGAGATGGAGCGGATTGCCATGAGGGCGGGGCTTGCCGCCGGGGGTGATCTGCACCCAGGCGCCGTTCTCCGTGGTCAGAGTGCCGTGCCAGTGCTTGAGCTCGACCATGTGCACACCGCCGGGGGTGACCACCAGGAGGTCGACCTGCCGTACGTGTCCGGTGTTCGCGGTGAACGTGAAGTTGGACCAGGCGAGCCACGGGGCGGCGTCGGGCAGCCGCTTGCGAATGGCCTCGAGCCCGCGGCGCTCATGGTCGAACTCGGACTCGGTGACCGTGGTCCACCGGCCTTCGAGCATGCGCCTCTCCACCCGTTGTGCGCTCGTGATCCGTTGCCCCGTCAGGCGTCCATGTCGGCGCCAAGACCCATTCAAGGGTAGTTGTGGGGTGCGACAACGAGTCCGTCCAACACGAAGAAGGACGCGTGCCGGGTGTCGCACGGTTACCGGCTGCCTGGGCGCCTCACTGAGCCTTCCCAGCGACGGTAGCGCCGCCAATGGCGGGGCGCCACAGCGCAAGGGCGTTGCGGGGTCGGTTCGGGTCATTCGGCCCGCGGTGCAGGTGATCCCCGCGCGCTTGGTGGCGAGGGGGGTCCTGGCCCCTGCTGTACACACCGGTCGGGGCCGTTTGCGGCCATTGTGGGCCGTCTATGGGCGTGTCGCGTATCTTGACCGACGTTCCCAGGACCCGGGCCCTGGGACGTGCTAAGGGCCTCGCGGAGGGACATGATGGGCGACTTCGTCGGCATGGACCCGGGTGGCGTACGGCGGCTCGCCTCGGCCCTGCGCGACATGCGCGCGCAGGCCGCCATGCTCAAGCCCATCCTCGGCGAGTCGATCGAGCAGGCGGGCAGGGACTTCCCGGGCGGGCCGGGCACCGTCGCGCTCGACCGGCTCATCCGGTTCGCCGACGAGTCGGCCGCCGACATCGACTGGCGCGTCGCCACCCTCGAGCGGATGGACCGGAGCAGGGACGGCTTCGGGATGCTCTCCGGCGACCTCCCGTTCCCCAGCCTCGGCGCCGCCAAGCAATCCGGACTCGTGGCCGGTGCGGAAGGGCGGCGGCTCTGGGAGGCCTACCGGCGCGACCCCAGCGGCGCCAACCGGCAGGCCCTGCGGGAGTGGCTGCGCGGTGTCGGCACCACCAAGACCAGGGACGCCGAGTACGCGTCCGCCATGCTCGGCGGGCTAGGGCGGGCCAATTTCAAGGCGCTTGTCACCGACCTCGCGCGCGGTAGCGCCGGCGGTCACGGGCTCAGCGCCGACGAGCTCGAGGGCGTACGGGCCGACCTCGAGCCGATCGCCGAAGCCGTCGCCTCCGCTGAGGCCGCGGGCCGGCTGCGCGCCGAGATCCGCGACGAGGTGCTCAACGGGATCCCGATCGCCGGGCTCAGCGCCATGCTGGCCCTGGCCGATCAGCCAAGGAGCCTGCTCGTGCCGACCGCGCGGGTACTCGTCCAGCACAGCGACGCGCAAGGCGCCGAGCCGAACTGGAACAACCACTGGACGGTGGGGGCGCTGGCCCGCGATCCGCTCGCCATGCAGGAGTTCATGGGGCGCCGCTCCGACCTCACGCTGCTGCTGCGCCCCTCGGTCACCAAGGGCACCCACACCCCCGGCTTCGAGAGACTCCTCGCCCAGGCGATGAACGGGGCCACGGCGCCCGGCTCCGGCGACGCGGGCTTGCGCCGTGAGGCGTACATCAACACAGTCAACGTCCTCGCCGACAAGAACATGTGGCCCACCCTTCGCGACTCCCCCCTCAACCGGGTCCTCGCCGAGAACAGCGGCCAATACCTCCCCCAACTCGCCGGCATCGCGGCAGCGCATGACGAGAACGCGCCGGAGTTCCATCCCGGCAAGCCGTGGGACCAGGTCAAGTCTGATACAGCGGGGCGCTTTTTCGCCGGGGTCCTGCAAGAACCGACTGCTGCGCCGATCCTGCGTGATCACTATCGGGCCTTTGTCAGGGACCTCGACCTCACCGACGCCGACCCGTTCGGCCGTGCCTCGGACCCGGCCGTACGCGAAGTCCAGCGAGCGAAGTTCCATGATGCCGGAGCGCGGGCGGGAGGACTGGGAAGCCTGTTCCTGGACGGGATTGCCCAAGCGGATCTGAGCTACGAGGAACGTCGCGAGGCGTTGGAGAGCCTCGTTGGGTTGCCCGTCACCTACATCGTGAACTCAGCTGTCGGCGCCCCAGGACTGGGCGGGCAGATCCAGGAGGAGCTCGTCAACCGGACTGTGGTCGCCCCCGTGGTGGACTTCGCGTTCTCCCTGAACGACAAGGATTACGCGCAGGCCTCCGTGGAGATGGAGCGGCTGGTTGACACTCAACTGGCACGGCTCGCGGATCAACGGCATCAGGATGGGCTGCCTGCGCTGAGCAAGTCGGATCAGGGGATCCTGCGAAACTACATCCAGGGGCTCTACGCCGAGTCGATGGTCAGGTCCTTGGCGCAACGTGGCGGGTGAGTCTCGCGGTCATCGCAAGCAGCCGGTTTCGCCCGCGATGACGTTGATGAGCTTCGTCGATGAACGCGCGCGGACAGTATTCGTGAAGGTCACCTTCAAATCGGGCTTCTGCCAGACGGTTACGAAGATCTCACGCCCGACTTCATCCTGCCGTTCTTGATAACTGGTTCGCCGGTAGCCACGACTCTCGATGCCGTCGCTCACGAAGGCAGACATGGATGCCAGCGACTCGCGCATTGGCCCGGTGATCGGCGCTTCACGCGTGAGCGTGAAGCGATGGCGGACGGTTCCTGCGGGGCAACCCTTGGAGTCGTCCTTGTCCGTCGCATCGTCGATCTCGCCGGGCTGGAACTCGTGAACGCGGGCGATCTCCTGGCCGTCCCTGGCCAGGACCTCGGTGGCCTGGGCGAGGGAGACCGGCTTGGGGGTGGGGGTGGCCTTGGCCTCGGGCTCGCCGTTGCAAGCGGTGAGCAGGGCCGGCAGGGCGAGTGCCGCGATGGCGGCGGTGATGGTGCGGGATCTCCCGGGCGTCACGGGCGGGACTTTACCGACGGCGCGCCTCGCCCGTACAGTCCCGCGCGGAACGGCGTTACCGGCGGTACCGCTGGGACGGAGCCGGTACGGCGCCGGAACGGGGTGACCGCGGAGGAGTGCCCGATGGCCGAGTCCCGGCAGGAGCTGCTGCGGCAGGCGGACGAGAAGGAGCTGCTGGCCCAGCGCTTCGTCAACTACGCCAAGGGGCTCGCCCCGTACTTCACTGGCGCGGACCGGGCGATGAGCGGCGGCCGTACGTGGACGGGACCGGCCGCGGAGCGGTACGCGGCGGCCGCGCGGATGCGCCGAAGTGAGCTGCGCGACCTCGAGGAGGACTGCCACCGCGCCGCGGCGAATCTGCGCCGTACCGCCGCCGAGTTGCGCGAACGGGCCGACCACGCGCCCGACTGACCAGCCCTCCGCAGAGTTAGAGCATGGCGCGCATGCGGGTGATCTCGGCGCGCTGGCTGGCGAGGATGTCCTGGGCGAGGCGGTGCACGTCGAGGTCGCGGCCGTCGGCGAGGGCGTCCGTGGCCATGGTGACCGCGCCTTCGTGGTGCGTGATCATCAGCTTCAGGAACAGCGCGTCGAACTCGGCGCCCCGCGCGGCCCGCAGGTCGTCCAGCTGGTCCGGCGTCGCCATGCCCGGCATGTCCGCGTGGGCGCCGCCTCCGTGGCCCCCGTGCCCGCCGTGCCCGCCGCCCTGGGGGGACTCCGGGTTGCCGGTCCGCTTCAGCCAGGACCTGAGCAGCCGGATCTCCGGGCGCTGCGCAACCTCGATCCGGTCCGCGATCCCCCGCACCTTCGCGTCCTTGGCATACGACCGCGCCAGCGCCGTCATCGTCAGCGCCTGCTCGTGATGCGGGATCATCATCTGCGCGAACGTCACGTCGGCGGCGTTCGGCGCGGGCGCCTCGCCGGCCGGGAGCCGCTCCCCCGGCGTCGCCGTACGCGCCGGCTCACCCGGCTTTCCCGGCACGATCACCGGCGGCGAGCCGCCGGAACCCGCCGTGCGCTCCGCCGCGCCCCCGGTGCACCCCGATGCCACCGCTATCGCCGCCGTCACCGCGAACACCACCGGCCACCGCATCGCGCGATCCTCCCAACCTGGCGGGGACGTACCCGGGCTGACGGTAGCCGACCGCACCCGCACCCAAGGGCCCCGCGACAGGAAGGAACTAATGGCGCTATCCGGTCGATTACGACTCGAACGTACCCCTGGTGCGCTGCGTGTTCTGGGGGATACTGCCGTGGGATTCGCGCTCCGCAGGGCGGAGCGCGAGCGAAGGGAGACCGGCGTGACCGTCCTCAACATCCGACAACGCAGTCGACTTCGGGGTTCGGGAAGGCGCGGGGTGCCCCGGGTGGCGGCCGTGGCGGCAGCGCTGGCCCTCGCCCTGATGGGCCTCGCGACCAGCGCCAACGCCGACGCGCCAGCACCCGACGAGATCGTGCACAGCGGCAACGTCAAGCACGTGGCGAACCTGGCGAAGCAGCCGCCGTTCAACACGACGAGCGCACTCGGTACGGACCTGGCGTTCCAGGGCCGGTACGCGATCGCCGGCAACTACAACGGCTTCGTCATCTATGACATCGCCAAGCCGTCCCGGCCGAAGATCGTCAGCCAGGTGTCCTGCCCGGGCTCGCAGAACGACGTCTCGGTCAGCGGCAACCTGCTGTTCCTGTCGACGGACTCGGCGCGTTCCGATGACTCCTGCGAGAGCACCGGGATCAGCGACTCCGTCCCCACCAACTGGCAGGGCATCAAGGTCTTCGACATCTCGGACAAGGCCGCGCCGGAGTACGTCGCCGCGGTCCCGACCAAGTGCGGCTCGCACACCCACACGCTGGTGCCGTCCAAGGACGGCAAGGACGTGCTGCTCTACGTGTCCTCGTACGGCCCGAGCGCGCGCTTCGCGAACTGCCAGCCGCCGCACGACCAGATCTCGATCGTCAAGGTGCCCGAGGCGAACCCGGCCGCGGCCGCGGTCGTCGCCGAGCCGGTGCTGTTCCCCGACGGCGGGAACCCCGGCCCGGGCCCGGTCTCGGAGACCTCCGGCTGCCACGACATCACCGTGTACCCGAGCAAGGACATCGCGGCGGGCGCGTGCATGGGTGACGGCATCCTGATGGACATCTCCGACCGCCTCGCGCCGCGCGTCATCGAGCGGGTCACCGACGACGTGAACTTCGCGTTCTGGCACTCGGCGACGTTCAACGACCGCGGTACGAAGGTCATCTTCACCGACGAGCTCGGTGGCGGCGGCGGCGCGACCTGCAACGAGGAGGTCGGTCCCGAGAAGGGCGCGGACGGCATCTACGACATCAACGGCAAGGGCGACGACCGCACCCTGGAGTTCAAGAGCTACTTCAAGATCCCGCGGCACCAGACCGACACCGAGAACTGCGTCGCGCACAACGGCAGCCTGATCCCGGTCAAGGGCAAGGACTTCATGGTCCAGGCCTGGTACCAGGGCGGCGTGTCGATCTGGGAGTTCACGAACTCGTCCAAGCCGAAGGAGATCGGCTTCATCGAGCGCGGCCCGCTGCCTCCGGACCAGATCGGCGGCTCCTGGTCGGCTTACTACTACAACGGCCTCATCTACTCCAGCGACATCCAGAAGGGCCTGGACGTCGTGGACATCCGTGACCGGCGCACCGACCGGGCCAAGGGTGTACGGCAGTTCCAGTTCAACGCTCAGACGCAAGAGTCCTTGACCCGCTGAGCCGGGCCTCCTTTCCTGGGTCGTACGTGCGGGGCGCTGCTGAAGGCCACGTACGACCCGGCGAAGCCGGCGGCCTGGGGCATGCCGGAGAGTCGGCCGGTGTGGTTCAACAACGACGCGGCGTACGAGGTCACCGGCGACGCCGAGGTCGCCTCCCGCTACCCGGCGGACGGTGACCTGCTGGCCAGCGGCTACGCGAAGGGCGACGAGGCGCTGCACGGCCGCGCCAACGTGGTCACGGCCACACCCTGACCGCGACCCAACCCCAAGATCAACAAATTGGGGGAAGGGTCAGACGACGCCGAGGTGGCGGGTCAGGCCGGTCAGGTGGATGACGCGGCGGATCTGGGCTTTGACGTGCACCAGGTTGATGGAGCCGCCGGCGTCGCCCATGCGGCCCGCGATGCGGATCAGGGCCGCCAGGCCGGTCGAGTCGCAGAACTCCAGTCCCGCGCAGTCGAGGACGAGCCGCCGGCTCCCCACCAGGGGCCGGGTGGCCTCCTCGAGCAGGTCGACGGTTCCGAGGTCGAGTTCGCCGACGATCGCCACCGTGACCGCATCCGCGTCGTAGTGGGGATCACCGACGGTGAGGGGGACGTGCACCCCACCCATCTCAGCCCACAACTCCTCCCGCGGGAAGGCACGGCCGCACTCTTATCACCATCTGAAAAGCCCTGGTCGAAGGTCTCCTACCCCGATGACGAGCGTCCCTGGACGACAACCCGCCGGACACCCCGCACCGTTTCGGTAAACAAAATGAACCGGTGGCGCTCGTTGATCGTGATGGGGATACTGTATTCGGCATACATTCGGATGCACCTCACCCGTAACCGGCACCGACCCAGCATCTCGTTGCCCGCACAAAGTAGGTACGCATGAGCGCTGCCCTGACACCCGGGTTCCTCGACCGCTCCCGGTCCGTCGCCTCCCCTACCTGGAGTCGCTGGCTGATCCCGCCGGCGGCGCTGTCGGTCCACCTCGCGATCGGCCAGGCCTACGCCTGGAGCGTGTTCAAGCCCCCGCTAGAGGACTCGCTCGGCCTCACCGGCACGCAGAGCGCGATCCCGTTCCAGCTCGGCATCGTGATGCTCGGCCTTTCCGCCGCGTTCGGCGGCACCCTCGTCGAGCGCAACGGCCCGCGGTGGGCCATGTTCGTCTCGATGAGCTGCTTCAGCTCCGGCTTCCTGATCTCCGCGCTCGGCGTCAGCCTCCAGCAGTACTGGATGGTCGTGCTCGGGTACGGCTTCATCGGCGGGATCGGGCTCGGCATCGGCTACATCTCGCCGGTGTCCACGCTGATCAAGTGGTTCCCGGACCGTCCCGGCATGGCGACCGGCATCGCGATCATGGGGTTCGGCGGCGGGGCGCTGATCGCCTCGCCCTGGTCGGCGCAGATGCTCGAGTCCTTCGGCACGAACACTGCGGGGATCGGCAAGACCTTCCTGGTGCACGGCGTGGTGTACGCGGTGTTCATGTCGGTGGGCTGGCTGCTGGTCCGGGTGCCCCCGGAAGGCTGGCGCCCGGCCGGCTGGGAGCCCGCCAAGGCGGCGACCAAGCCGCTGGTCACCACGGCGAACGTGTCGGCGAACAGCGCGATCCGCACGCCGCAGTTCTGGCTCCTGTGGGTGGTACTCTGCTGCAACGTGACCGCCGGCATCGGCATCCTGGAGAAGGCGGCGCCGATGATCCGCGACTTCTTCTCACAGACCGACACGCCGGTCGCGGTCGGCGCGGCCGCGGGCTTCGTGGCGGTGCTCTCGCTGGCCAACATGGCCGGCCGGTTCGTCTGGTCCTCGACCTCCGACATCATCGGCCGGAAGAACATGTACCGCGTCTACCTGGGCGTCGGCGCGCTGCTCTACCTGCTGTTGGCGCTGGCCGGGCATCTGGCGGTGCCGCTGTTCATCATCGCCGCGATGGGCATCCTGTCCTTCTACGGCGGGGGCTTCGCGACCGTGCCGGCGTATCTGAAGGACCTGTTCGGCACGTACCAGGTGGGCGCGATCCACGGCCGGCTGCTCACCGCGTGGTCCGCCGCCGGAGTGCTCGGCCCGCTGATCATCAACGCGATCGCGGACGCGCAGGAGGCCACGGGCCGTACCGGGCCCGACCTCTACACGATGTCGCTCTACATCATGATCGGCCTGCTCGTGGTCGGGTTCACCGCCAACGAGCTGGTACGGCCGGTGAACGCGCGGTACCACGAGCCGGCACCCGAGCGCGAGGCGGCCGAGGAGGGAGCACGATGAACCGTCCCCTGATGGTGTTCGCCTGGACCTGGGTGGGCCTGCCGTTCGCCTACGGCGTGTACGAGCTCGTCCTCAAGCTGACCAACCTCTTCGCCGGCTGACCCCCTCCCCCGGCCGGCGTGGATAGCCGAGGGTGGCGCGGACACCCCTCCTCCCGCGCCACCCTCGGCCTATATGCGCCCTAGCGCCCCCAGACCTCCTCGGCCACGTCCACGATCAGGCGGAGCTTGGCGAGCTGCTGATCGCGGGTCAGCGCGTTGCCCTCCACCGTCGAGGAGAAGCCGCACTGCGGGGAGAGGCAGAGCTGGTCCACCGGCACGTACTTGGCCGCCTCGTCGATGCGGCGCAGCAGCGTGTTCCGGTCCTCCAGGTCACCGCGCTTGGTGGTGACGAGGCCGAGGACCACGTACTTTCCCTTGGGCACGTAGCGCAGCGGGGCGAAGCTCCCCGACCGCTCGTCGTCGAACTCGCAGAAGAACCCGTCGACGTCGAGCTCCCCGAAGAGCGGCTCGGCCACGAAGTCGTACCCGCCGGAGGCCACCCACGAGGAGCGGAAGTTGCCCCGGCACATGTGCGTGGTGATCGCCACGCCCTCCGGGCGGCCGGACAGCGCCCGGTTGAGCTGCTTGATGTAGTTCAGGTGCAGGTGCTCGGCGTCGTCCCCGCGCTCGGCGATCTCGGCCCGCTGGGACGGGTCGTTCAGGTACGCGAGGCTGGTGTCGTCGAGCTGGATGTACGTGGCGCCGAGGTCGGCGAGGCCACGGATCTGGTCCCGGTAGGCCTGGGTCAGGTCGTCCCAGAAGCCGTCCATGTCGTCGTACACGCCGGGCTCGATGGCGGCGCGGCCGCCGCGGTAGTGCACCATGCTCGGCGAGGGCATGGTGATCTTCGGGATCGCGGTGCCGACCGTGTCCTTCAGGAACGTGAAGTGGTCCGCGAAGATCGTGTAATCGAGGCGGATGCGTTCCTTGACGCGGGTGGCGGCGGGCGTCCACTCGATGTCGCCCTGCTCGTTGTGGAACTTCACGTGCAGGTCGCCGGGCGCCTTCTCGATCCCGCCGAGCTGGTAGATGAAGTCCATGTGCCAGGTGGCGCGGCGGAACTCGCCGTCGGTGGCCGCGCGCAGCCCGGCCTCCTCCTGCATCCGTACGACCTCACGGATCGCCTCGTCCTCGACCGCCTTCAGCGCCTCGGCGGTGATCTTCCCGTCTGCGAACTCCGCGCGGGCCTGATGCAGCTCCGGCGGCCTGAGCAGGCTCCCCACGTGGTCGGCGCGGAACGGGGGCGTGGTTCGGACCGGCACGGTGCTCTCCTTCACTGCCTGGGATCTCAGAGATTCCATCATCGACCCCCAGCCTGCCATCTGGCTAGATCATCAACACTGTGACTCACGCCAGGCGGAAGGAGTGTCTAATGCCGTGCCGGTCCTCGTGCGTCCTGCTCAGTCGCGCCAGATGATGAGGGTGTCGAGGGCTTCGACCTCGCTCCCCCGTACCAGCAGTGGGTTGATCTCCAGGGACTCCAGGCGGTCGCCGAGGCCGGCGGCGAGCGCGCCGATACGGGCGACGACGTCCGCGACGGCGTCGAGGTCGGCGGCACGGGAGCCGCGCGCGCCGCGGAGCAGGTCCACGCCGCGCAGCTCGTCGAGCGCGCGGCGTACCTCGGCCGCGTCCACCGGCAGCAGCCGCAGCGCCGTGTCCTTGAGCACCTCGACCCAGACGCCGCCGAGCCCCACCGCCAGGGTGAGCCCCCACGAGGCGTCCCTGACGACGCCGACCAGCAGCTCCACGCCGCCGGAGCGCTGCGGCTGGACGAGCAGCCCGCCGCCGTCCACCTCGGCCTTGCCCATCGCCGCCAGTACGTCCGCGCCCGCGTCGCGCACCTCGGCCGCGGACCCGAGCCCGAGCCGTACGCCGCCGATGTCGCTCTTGTGCGCGAGCCCCTCGGCCGCGGCCTTGACCACCACCGGGTAGCCGAGCCGGTCCGCCGCGGCGGCCGCCTCCTCCGAGGTCTCCACCAGCGCGGACGGCACGACCGGCAGGCCGGCCGCACTGAGCAGCCCCGCCGCGCGGTGTTCCGCCCAGACCCCGCGCGGCGAGCCCTCGAGCCCGGGCACGCGCACCGGCGTGCCCCGCTGCGCGGGCACCGCGGCCCGCGCCCTCCGGTACGTCTCCGACCAGCGCAGCGCCGCGCCGAGCGCGGTCATGCCGTGCTCGATGCCCCCGGCCACGTACGGGAACCCGCTGCGCCGCGCGACCTCCCGGCCGAACGCGCTGACGTCGGTCATCGCGTTGCTGATCACCACGATCGGCTTGGGCGAGCCGTTGATCCGCTCCGCGTTGGCGGTGAACATCTTCACCACCGGCTCCGGGTCGGGCGGCTCGATCCGCGGCAGCTCGGACAGCAGCATGACCATGTCGATCCCAGGGTCGGCCGTCGCCACGTCGAGCGCCCGGCCGAGCAGCGTACGGTCCACCACCACGTATCCGGTGACGTCCAGCGGATTCTGCACGGTCGCGAAGTCCGGGAGGATCTCGGATAGGCCCGAGACCGTCGCCGGCGCCCACGGCGGCAGGTCCAGGCCCTCGTCCTCGGCCCGGTCCGCGATGATCTCCGACGCGCCGCCGGACGGGGTGACCACGCCGATCCGCCGCCCCGGCAGCGGTCCCGTCTGCGCCAGCAGCCCGGCGGTCACGATGAGGTCCTCCAGGGACCGTACGCGGACCACGCCAAGCTGGGCGAACGCCGCGTCGATGACCCGGTCGTCGCCGACCAGCGCACCGGTGTGCGCCTGCGCGGTGCTCTTGGCCAGGCTGCTCCGCCCGATCTTGAGCGCCACGATGGGCTTGCCCGCGGCCAGCGCCCGCCGCGCGATCGCGGAGAACTCATCGGGCCGCCGGATGGACTCCAGGAACAGCGCGATGACCTTGGTTTCCGGGTCGTCCACCAGGTGCCCGAGCACGTCGGTAACCGTCACCTGGGTCTCGTTGCCCATCGAGGTGAGCAGGCTGACGCCCACGCTGCGGGCCATCGCCAGGTTCATCACCGCGCTGGCCAGCGCGCCGCTCTGCAGCACCACGCCGACCGAGCCGCGCGGCAGCCCCGCCGGGATCGGCAGGCCGTACGGGGTGACGCCGGCCGCCGCGTTGATGTAGCCGTTGCCGTTGGGGCCGAGCACGGTGAGGCCGTGCTCGGCGGCGTACGCGGCGATCTCGTCCTCCAGCGCCCGCCCCTCGGCCCCGGTCTCGCCGAAGCCCGCGGTGAGCACCACGTAGCTGCGGATGCCCAGCCCGGCGCCCTCGCGCATCACCTCGATGACGGCCCGGGTCGGCGTCATCACGTACACGAGGTCGACCGGGCCAGGCAGCGCGGACAGGCTCGGGTACGCGGGCCGCCCGTGGACGGTCTCCGACCGCGGGTTGACCAGGTACACCTCGCCCGGGAAGTCCTTGAGGTTGAGATGCGTGTTGAGCGACCAGCCGGACTTGTCGGTGGCCCCGACGAGCGCGATCGACGTGGGGTTGAACAGGGCCCGTACCCCGGCGGCGCCGGCCGTTGGCGCCGCCGGGTCGGCCACGCTCACGCGCCCCCGCCGTCGATCCGGAAGTACGGCAGCGCGAACGCGCCGTCCGCGCCTTCGAACGTCTCCGGCGCCATCCGCACCCGGGCGCCGATGCTCACCGCCGCCGGGTCGCCGGTGATCCGGCTCATCATCCGCGCGCCCTCGTCCAGGTCGACGAGTGCCACCGCGAACGGCACCTCCTTGGCGGCGTCGCCGAACGCGCGGTGCGCCACCGTGTAGGTGTGCACGGTGCCGGTCCCCGCGGCGGTGAACCAGCTCACCGAGGAGCCCTGGCAGTGCGGGCAGATGGAGCGCGGATAGAAGATGGCCTGGCGGCAGTCGTCACAGCGCTGCAGCCGCAGCTCGCCCTCGGCGACGCCCTCCCAGAACGGGCGGGTGTCGGCGTCGGGCACCGGCGGTGTCGGCATCGGTCAGCCCCTTCCCAGGATCACGGTGGACGTGGACGAGAGCACCCCTCCGGTGCCGTTGACCAGGGCGAGCTCGGCCCCGTCGACCTGCCGGTCGCCGCACTCGCCGCGCAGCTGCCGGGCGGCCTCGATGAGCAGGAAGATCCCGTACATGCCGGGGTGGCAGTAGGACAGCCCGCCGCCGTTGGTGTTCATCGGGATCTCGCCGCCGGGCCCGGTACGGCCCCCGGCGACGAAGTCCGCGCCCTCGCCGGGCTTGCAGAAGCCCAGCGACTCCAGCGTCATCAGCACGGTGATGGTGAACGAGTCGTAGATCGCCAGCAGGTCGATGTCGGCGTGGCTCACACCGGCCCGCTTGAGCGCCTCCGGGCCGCTGCGCGCCGCGCCGGTGACGGTCACGTCGGGCATCTCGCTGATCTGCGCGTGCGTGCTGGTCTCCGCGTGGCCGAGCACCTCCACCGGCCGTACGGCGAGGTCGGCCCAGCGGTCCTCGGCCACCATCACGACCGCGCCGCCGCCGTCGGTGACCAGGCAGCAGTCCAGCTTGTGCAGCGGCTCGGCGATGAACCCCGAGGCGAGCACGTCGTCCACGGTGAGCTTGCCGGAGCCGTGGTGGAACGCCTTCGGGTTGAGCAGCGCCCAGTCCCGGGCGGACACCGCGATCTCGGCGAGCTGCTCGGAGGTGGTGCCGTAGGAGTGCATGTGCCGCATCGCGGCGAGCGCGTACGCGCCCACCGGCATCGGCAGCCCGTACGGGCGCTCGAACTGCGAGCCGAGCGTGGCCGGCCCGGCCGCGCCGCGCGACCTGTCGGTGCGCTGGGTGCTGCCGTACGTGATCAGCGCGACGTCGATCATGCCCGCCTCGATCGCGGCGGCGGCGTGACCGACGTGCGCCTCGAACGACGACCCGCCGATGTTGGTGCCGTCCAGCCAGTCCACCTGCAGGCCGAGGTACTCGGCCATCGCCATCGGCGGTGCGAAGCCCATGTTGCCGGCGCAGAACAGCGCGTCAACGTCCCCGAATCCCAGTCCCGACTCCTTGAGCGCGGCGGTGGCCGCCTGCGCCTGCTGGGAGAGGACGGTGTGCTGTGGTGTCTTTCCCAAGTCCGACTCGGCGACCCCCGCGATCGCCGCGCGCCGCCTGCTGGCTCCGGCCGTCATGGACTTCTCCCTTCCGAGGTGTTCAGCCGATCTCGCCGAGCTTCACGTGTCCCTTGATCAGGTTCCGCGCGATGGTGCGGCGCTGGATCTCGTCGGTGCCCTCGTAGATGCGGAGCAGGCGGAGCTCGCGGTACCACCGCTCGATCGGCAGCTCCTTCGTGTAGCCCATGCCGCCGTGGATCTGCAGCACCCGGTCGACCACCTGGTTGGCCATCACGGCGCCGTTCAGCTTCGCCACCGAGGAGGCGTGCCGGGCGTCCCGGCCCTGCTGGACCTGCCAGGCCGCGTACAGGGTGAGCCACTTGGCGGACTCGATCTCCACGTGGCTGTCCGCGATCATCCACTGGATGGCCTGGTAGTCCGCGATCGGGTTGCCGAAGGTCTTGCGCACCTTGGCGTACTCGACGGCCATGCCGAGCATCCGCTCGGCGGCGCCGATGGCGCGGGCGGGGATCATGTAGCGGCCCTGGCCGATCCACTGCATGGCCAGCTCGAAGCCCTTGCCCTCCTCGCCGAGGATGTTCTCGTGCGGCACCCGCACGTCCTGGAACACCAGCGCGGCCGGGCCCCACTCGCCCATCGTGTGGATCGGCTCGGACTTCCAGCCCATGTCCCGGTCCACGAGGAAGCAGGTGACGCCGCCGTTCGCGCCCTTCTCCGGGTCGGTGACCGCGAAGACCATGACGAAGTCGGCGTCGTTCCCGCCGGTGATGAAGGTCTTCTCGCCGTTGATCACCCAGTCGGAGCCGTCCCGTACGGCCCGGGTCCGGATGTTGCGGGCGTCGGAGCCGGCGCCGGGCTCGGTGATCGCGAAGCAGGACCGGCGCTCACCCTCGATGGTGGGGAGCAGGTAACGCTTCTTCTGCTCCTCGTTGCCCGCGTACAGGATGTTGTCGGCGGTGCCGCCGAAGCCGAACGGCACGTACGTGCGGCCGGTCTCCATCGCGACGATGACGGCCATGATCGGCCCGAGGTTGATGCCGCCGTACTCCTCCGGGGTGTTGATGCCCCAGAAGCCCGCCTTCTTCGCCTTCTCGCGCAGCTCGCGGGTCACGTCCGCGGGGAGCGAGGAGCGGCCCTCCCGCTCGTTGCGGAGCACCTCCTGCTCGAGCGGCATGACCTCCTTGGTGATGAACGCGCGAATCGTGTCGCGCATCTGTCGTTCCTCGTCGCTGAGGCTGAAGTCGACCATATCTGGAGTCCTGTTCTAGAACCTGCTTCTAAGAAGTGACTCCAGGGTCCGCCGCGGGGGCGCGTACGTCAAGACCGATCGCGTTACAGCGGCGAAATCTGATTCTAAAATCAGCCTCGATAGCATGGTCCCGGCCGCTTCCGAGAGCAACGAAAGGGCGGAACGCGGGCGTGGACGGAGATGGGGCAGCGATGGCACGCAAGCCGAACGGCAAGGCGGGGGCTAACGCCTGGCAGTGGAGCCGCACCGCACAGACCCGCCGCGCACTGCTCGAGGCCGCGCGCGCGGTGTTCACCGAACACGGGTTCGCCGAGGCCAGCGTCGCCGACGTGGTGAGCCGCGCCGGTTCCAGCGTGGGCAGCCTCTACCACCACTTCGGCGGCAAGTCCGAGCTGTTCCTCGCGCTCTGGGCGGACCACCGCAACGCGCACGAGGAGGCGGCGCAGACCGCGGTCGCGGTCGCCCGCAAGAACGGCGAGAGCGACCCGCTGGAGCTGTTCGTGGCCGGCGCCCGCGGCTACCTGGACACCTCCTGGCAGCGCCGCGACCTGGTCCGGATGCTGATGGACGGGGACGCCCCGCCCGGCTTCGAGCTGATGCGGCGCACCAGCGACCGGGAGTGGGTTCGGCAGAACGCGGTGCTGCTCGGCGCCAGCTCCGCCCCGGCCGACCGGCTCGTGGTCTCCGTGCTCACCTCGGTGATGGGCAGCGCCGCCCGCGAGGTCGCCACCAGCGGCACCAAGCGGGACGCCGACGAGGTCATAGAGGCCGCCGTACGGCTGATCCGCCAGTTCGGCCCGGTGCTCGGCGGCGAGGCCTAGGTGTTCGGGTACACGTACCCGACGTAGTCCCGGAACTCGCCGCTGATCGTGCCCTCGTGCAGCGCGGCGAGGAACTCCTTGGGCCCGTCGAAGTCCGGCATCTCCACGTACGCCGCGCCGATCCCCTGCGGGTCGTGCGCGTCCGAGCCCGCCCCCTTGGGCAGCCCGAAGTGCCGCGCGATGCGCTCCGCGCCGAGGTCCCGGGCGGGCTCGCGGCACTTGGCGTTGAGCGTCTCCACCGCGTCCAGCACGCCCTCCTCGCACATCCGCACCAGCACGTCGGCGCCCAGCGAGGTGCGCCGGGTGTCCAGCGGGTGCGGGGCGTAGACGAGGCCGCCCTGGTCCTTGATCCGCCGGACCACGTCGGCCAGTGGCAGCACGTACGGGATCCGCTCGCTCAGGAACAGCCCGATGATCTCGCCGTCGTAGGTCCGGACCTCCTCGCCCACGATGACGCGCGCGCCGATCTCGTACTCCAGCGCCTCGTGCGCGCCGTTCAGCGTGTGGTGGTCGGTCACGCACACCACGTCGAGGCGCTCCTCGGCCACCCGGCGCGCCAGGTGCTCCACCCGGGTCACCGCGTCCCCGGAGTGGATCGTGTGCAGGTGGCAGTCGACCCGGACGCGGCCTGGCGGCAGGGGCGCGGGCACCCCCGTGCGGGGGCGCCCGCGGCTCCAGGTCTCCGGCACGCGGTCAGGCGGGCCGTACGACGACGCGGCCCTGGTCGATGACCACGGTGCCGTCGTCCTTGGCGGTCTGGAAGAACACGGTTTGTGAGGACGCTGTGCCGGATCCGTTCTCATCGACCCACATCGACACGGTGAGCGACTCCCCCGGCCAGACCGGGCTGCTGAACCGCCCGGACATGGCGGCGAACCGGGCCGGGTCGGAGTCGGCCAGGGTGTGCAGCAGCGCCCGGCCGGTCACGCCGTACGTGCAGAGCCCGTGCAGGATCGGCTTCTCGAAGCCGCCGCGCCCGGAGAACTTCGGGTCCACGTGCAGCGGGTTGCGGTCCCCGGAGAGCCGGTAGACGAGCGCCTGCTCCGGACGGGTGGCGTAGGTGACCTTGTGGTCCGGCGCGCGGTCCGGCTTCCTCCAGTCCGACTTGGGGCCGCGGTCGCCGCCGAAGCCGCCCTCGCCGCGGATGAACGCCGCGCTGCGGACGGTGATCACCGGTTCGCCGGTGGCCGGGTCCACCGCGGTGCCCTCGGTGGCGACGAGGGCTCCGGAGCCCTTGTCGTACATGCCGGTGACCTTGGAGGTGGTCCGGACCGTGCCCGCGGCGGGCAGCGGGCGGTGCAGCTCGAAGCCCTGCTCGGCGTGGACGAGCTTGGTCCGGTCGATGTCGCCCCAGGCCGGGCCGGGCCCCGAACGGGCGGCGATCACGGCGAAGGTCGGCAGCACCTGCTGCTCGATGCCCTCGGAGTTCTCCGTGGTGAAGGCCAGCTCCTGCAGCGGATCGCCGAGGCCGGCGCCCACGCCGACGGCGTAGAGCAAAGTGTCCTTGGAGGTCCACGCGTGCTCGTGCGGCTCGCTCTCCTGGCCCACAGCGCTCAGGTTCAACGGCATGGTCGGCTCTCCCTTGGCGCGTCGTGCGGTTTTAGAATTTACTTCTAGAAAAGTCCTCCGGCCAGCCTCGCCGTGTCAACCCCGGGACACGATCGGAAGGAGCCCAGTGGCAGGAGCCCAGGCCACGCCCCCCGCCTCCGACGCCGGCGATCCCCGCGAAGCCAAGGACGTGCGCCGCGCCTGGCGCACGCTCTCGGTGGTCAGCCTCGCCAGCGTGCTCACCGCCCTGGGCGGCAGCGCGCTCAACGTGGCGCTGCCGGAGGTCGTACGGCACTTCGACGCGAGCCCGGTCGCGGCGTCCTGGATGCTGCTCGGCTTCATGCTCACCAACACCGTACTGGCCGTGGTGTTCGGCCGGTTCGCGGACATGTTCGGCCGGCGCGGCATGTATCTCTGTGGGCTCACCGTGTACCTGCTGGCCAGCCTGGTGCTCGGTCTGGCGCCGAACGAGTGGGTGGTGGTGGGCCTGCGGGTGGTACAGGCGGCCGGGGCGGCCATGCTGATCACCAACAGCGCGGCACTGATCACGGAGGCATTCCCGCGCTCCCGGCTCGGCCAGGGCATGGGGATCTACACGGCCTCGTTCTCCGCGGCGCAGCTCATCGGGCCCACGCTCGGCGGCTTCCTCACCCACGAGTTCGGCTGGCAGTGGGTGTTCTGGTACAACGTCCCGCTCGGCCTGGTCTGCCTGCTCTGGGGGTACGTGGCGCTGCCCCGCAGCCGGCCGTCCGGCGGGACCCGCGGCATCGACGTGCCCGGCAACATCGGCGTGCTGATCGGCCTCGGCTCGCTGCTGCTCGGGCTCTCCCAGGTCGGGCAGCAGGGCTGGACGCACCCGCTGGTGCTCGGCGGGGTCGCGCTGTTCCTGGTGTTCCTGCCGTTCTTCATCTGGATCGAGCTGCGCAGCCCGTACCCGGTGGTGGACGTGCGGCTGTTCCGCGACGCACCGCTCGCGCTGAACCTGGTGGCCGGGTTCCTGAACTCGGTGGCGCGGGTGGCGGCGGTGCTGCTGATGGCGCTGTACTTCCAGGCCGCGCACGGCGAGACCACCTTCGAGGCCGGGATGAAGGTGCTGCCGCTGCCCATCGCCACCATCATCGCCTCCACCTCCTCGGGGTTCTGGCAGCGCTGGCTGCGGCCGCGGACGCTCGTCGTGATGGGCAGCGCCACCACGACCGTGGGCCTCCTCGTGCTGCTCGCCGCCGTCTCCCCGGCGAACGGCTACCTGCCGGTCGCGTTCGGGCTCGTGCTGATCGGCCTCGGCTCGGGCACGTTCCTGCCGTCCAACACCACCGCGCTGCTGCACGGCATCCCCGACGACCGGATCGGGATCGCCAACGCGCTGCGGCTGATGATGCAGAGCACCGGCGTGATGGTGGGCACCGCGCTGGCGCTCTCGCTCGTCGCCGGGCCGCTCCCGGCAGACCTGCGGCCGCACGTCTTCGCCGGGACGCTGTCCGGCATCTCCGGGCCCGCCGTGGACGCGCTGATCACCGGCTACCACTGGGCCCTCTCCTGCATGGCGGGCATCTCCGCGCTCGCCCTGCTCACCTCGTTCGGCGGGCGGCGCGCGGACACGCGTGTCGCCGCACCGCCGGGCCGTACAACCGATCCGAACCCAGCATCACTGCAGTGATCCAGTGTCACTTCAGTAGTCAGGAAGGAAGGATCCACACATGGGACTACTCGACGGCAAGGTCGCGATCGTCACCGGCGCGAGCCGGGGCATCGGGCCCGCCATCGCCGTCCGCTTCGCGGAGGAGGGCGCCAAGGTCGTGGTGGCCGCCCGCACCGTCGACGCGGAAGGGTCCAGGCTGCCCGGCACCATCGGCGAGACCGTGGACCGGATCAAGGCGGCCGGCGGCGAGGCCGTCGCGCAGCGCGCCGACCTCGCCAAGGCGGCCGACCGCGAGGCCCTGGTGGCCCGCGCCCACGAGGCCTTCGGGCAGGTGGACGTGCTGGTCAACAACGCGGCGGTCACCTACTTCACGCCGGTCGCCGACTTCACCGACAAGCGCTTCGCGCTGATGTTCGAGGTGCAGGTCACCGCGCCGTTCCAGCTGGCACGGCTGGTGCTGCCGGAGATGCGCTCCCGGAAGGAGGGCTGGATCCTCAACATCTCCTCGCGGGCGGCGATCCACCCGCAGCTCCCGCCGGACGCGCGGGGCACCCGCGGCGGGACCGTGTACGGCATGTGCAAGGCCGCGATCGAGCGGTTCTCCACCGGGCTGGCCGCGGAGGCGTACGCCGACAACGTCGCGGTCAACGCGCTGTCCCCGAACAAGGTGGTGCCCACGCCGGGCACGCTGTTCCACCACCTCACCACCAACGACGACCCCAACGCCGAACCCGACACGGTGATGGCGGAGGCCGCACTGGCCCTCTGCCACCGGCCGGCCGGTGAGCGGTCCGGCCGCGTCGCCTACTCCCAGGATCTCCTCAACGAGCTGGGCATCCCGATCCCGGCGTGACCCGCCCCCCCGGTCCCGGCCGCCGCCGCGTGCCAGCACCGGCTGCCGCACCCGCTCCAGCGCGGGGACGGGGTCGTACCCGGCGGCGCCGAACATCCCGCCGGCGACCAGGACCGGGGTGATCCCCTCGGCCAGGTGATCGAGCGGCCGCCCGGAGACCCCCGCATGGGCCAGGTCGGCGAAGGACCGCTCCGCGATGGAGTAGCCCTTGGTCCGTTTGTCATGGATGAGGGCGATGATGCCGCGCCGGGCGAACTCCTCGGCCTCGCGCATCAGGTCGTGCCCGCAGCGGGTCACGGCGTCCGGTGGGACCTTCCGGTCAGGCGTCCGGGAGCGCCGCCGGGACGCGGGTGGCGGCGGCCACGGCCTCGACGAAGAAGTAGATGCCGCGGAAGAAGGTGACCACGTTCCCCTCCTCCAGCCGGAGCCGCCGGTACATCACGATCCGGCCCGGGTCCTCGCCGGCGAGCAGCTCGCGCCAGACCGCGTAGTCGGCGCCGAACACGTACGTGGCCTCCAGCGGGTCGTCCGGCCCGACGATGCGGGACCGTACGCAGTGCCCGTCCTCCCACTCCAGCACCAGGTACGACGGCCCGCCGCCAAGCTCGGCCGGCAGGTCGCGGCAGCCCAGCGCCCAGGACGCGCCGTACTCCGCGCGGGCGGACGCGATCCAGTCCCAGTACGTGGGCAGCTTCCCGGCCAGGACCTGTTCGCTCGGGCCCGCCTCGACGGCGAGCCGTACGTCCTCGGCCCACTCCTTGCCGAAGAACACCGGAACCTGTGTCGCCATCGTCAGCCTCCCGCGAGTTCCGGCTCGATCCGGTTCACCATCGCCTCCAGCTCGGGCGAGAGCGCGATGCCCACGTCCACCAGCTTCATCCGCAGCTGGCGGATCATCAGCCTGCGCACCTCCTCCTGCTCCCAGCCGAGCGCCTCCAGGTAGAGCCGGCGGCTGGTGGCGCCGTTGATGGTGAGGATGGTCTTGAGCGTCTCGTGGATCTCGTGCAGCATCCGCGGGTCCTCGGTCACCGCGTCCCGCAGGAAGCGCATGCCGCCCTGCACGTGCCGGGCCTCGTCCCGGCAGGTCGCGGTGAAGCCCGCGTAGTAGCCGGGCAGGAAGCCGCGGTTGCGGCAGTACGTGAGCGTGATCTTCATGACCGACAGCGCGAGCACGCCCTCGATCCAGAGGAAGTACGTCGTGCCGTACCGGACGCGCGCCGCGAGGTCCTCCGGGTCCTGGCGCAGCTCGTCCGCCTGGTAGGCGAGCAGCCCGAACGGCCCGACGAACGTCTCGGAGACGTGCTCGAAGGAGGCGTCCAGCACGTCCTGGATGGAGTCGCCGGGCAGCCCGACGACCTCGCGGTAGAAGCGGTCGAAGAAGACCGTGTGCCGGGCCTCGTCCTCGATCTGGCTGGACATGTAGATCTTGGACTCTTCGCTGCCGCCCATCATGAAGACCGGCAGCTCCACCTCCACCTGACGCTCACCGTGGTGGAAGCCGGAGGAGATCCCGACGAAGGAGTCGCGCTCCTCCTGCGTCATGTTCTGCTGCCAGTCGATCACGTCCTGGGTGAAGTCCAGGTCGTAGACGTCCCAGCGCTGGCGCAGGTACCGCTTGTAGAGGTCGGTGTAGCTCGGCAGTTTCTTGAGGTCGCGGTGCACGTAGTCGATCACGTCGTCGATGTCGACGTGCCGGATCCGGGCGAGGTCCGAGTCCTCGACCAGCGCGGCCTTCTCGAGGGACATCTCCGCCATGGCGGGCTCTCCTCAGCTGGATAGAAACACCCTCTAGAATCTCTTTCGAGGATCGTCCGGGCCGCCGGGCGGGCGTGTCAAGGGCCGCGAGAGTCGGGCGTCGGCGCGCCAGACGTACGCCGCCGTGAACGGGTGCCCGCGGAACCGCTCCCATTTCGGCTTCACCGCCAGCGATCACGAGGTCGTACGCGCCGGACTCCAGCCCCGTCTCCCGTACGTCCCCCTCCGTGAGGCTGTCGTGCGCGCCGCGCGCCCGCGCCGCTGCGAGCATCTCCGGGGTGAGGTCCACGCCGTCGATCACCGTGCCGGCGGCGGTGACCCCGCGCAGCCAGGCCCCGGTCCGGCCGGTGCCGCAGCCCAGGTCGGCGATCCGGCGGGTGCCCGCCCAGTCCACGGTGGCCAGCCCGTCGAGCGGGCCGAGATCCATCACGTCCTCGACGGTCGTCTCGTAGCTCGCCGCCCAGCGCCCGTAACCGGTGCGGACGTCGACCGTCGGGTAGCCGCGGGTGTCGAAGTCGGTGAAACGTGGCATGGGCCAAGTATCGTGCCGGCCCCGGTCCCGCCGGTAACGATTTACGGGCGGCCGGAGTACACGGCCTGGATCTCCAGGCCGACCTCGATCTCGTCGCCGAGCAGGTACCTGTCGCCCCGCAGCGGGATGTTGAACTCGATGCCGAAGTCCCTGCGGTTGATCACCGTGCTGGCGGTGAAGCCGACCCGGGTGCCCTCCCACTCCACGTCGCTGACGCCGTGGTACTCGGTGAGGAGCCGCACCTCGCGGGTCACGTCGCGGATCGTGAGATCCCCCACGACCTCGTACCGGCTCTGCCGGGCGCGGCGGCCCACCGTGGCGGGAAGCACGTCCTTGGCGGTGAACGTCATCACCGGATACCGCTCGACCTCCAGGAAGTCGGCCGAGCGTACGTGCGCGTCACGGTCGGCGTTGCGGGTGTCGAGCGAGGCCATCTCGATCTCCGCGTGGACCGTGGAGGCGAACAGCTCCCGGGCCACCTCGATCCGCCCGGTGAACCGGTGGAACGTGCCCCTCACGGTGTTCATCAAGTGCCGGATCGCGAACGTGACCTCGGAATGAGCGGTGTCGATCGTCCAAGTGCCCGTGACCAGGCCAGGCGCCGACTGGGTCTCCGTCATTGGCCCTTCCCCGTTGCTGACAATGCACAGCAACGCGCAACTTACCCCAAACGGGACACATAGCGCATACCGCCCGGGGTGTCGACCGGGCTGGTCAGCGCGTCGGGAGGCTCACAGCGGAGCACCGCGACGAGCGCCGCGGGCACCATGATGGTGAGGGTCAGGGCGATCACCGCGACCCCGGAGTCGTTCACCGCGGTGCCCAGCACGCCCATGGTGAACACGCTCATCAGGCCGGCCCGGAGCAGCGGCAGCCGCCGGTACGCCGCCGCCAGCCCGGACAGCCGGAGACGTTCCGGCCGGAGCAGCACGAGGCCGATGAACACCAGCCCTCCCGCCACGATCGGGGTCAGCGTGAAGTTGCCGAACGTCTTGAGCATCGCGTACGCCTTGCGCCACACCACGCCCGGCGCCGAGCCGTCCAGGATCTGGCCGTAGAAGGTGCCGAGGTGGGTCCGCTGGTCCGGTGGCTGCAGGTGGTCCAGCCCGGCGATGGTCAGCACGAGGACGGTCCCCACGGCGATCATCGCGGTCATCCGGGCCGCGCCCACCCGGATGCCGGCGACGAGGTACGCCAGCACGCCGACCGCGGGGACCAGCGCGATCACCCCGCCGAAGTCCGCGCCGAGGGCGGGCAGGCCGTCGAACAGCACCGCGCCCAGCCCGACCAGCGCGATGCCGAGGGCGAGAATCCGCCGTGACACGCCGCGCGCGGCGAGCAGTTCGGCGGCGGCCGTGAGCAGGAGCAGCACCGACGTCGCGTACACCGCGAACGGGATGTTGCCGAAGCCGTAGTAGCGCCCGCCCACCAGCGGCGAGTAGCCCATCACGCTGTGCAGCTGCAGCGGCAGGCCGAGCGCCACATCGGCGATCAGCGTGCCGGCGGTGACCGCCGCGACCACCGCCACCGGGCCGAGCGGCCAGCGCCGCCACGGTCCGGCCAGCGCGGCCGTCACGATCAGCGCGGTCCAGCCCGCCACGGCCGCCACCATGCCGAGAGCCGGCGGGTGGATCTTCCACCAGGGCAGCAGGTTGCACAGGTACGCGGAGGCCGGCACCGAGGCCACGGCGAGCGCGGCGGCCTGCAGCCCGAGACGTGCCCGCGGCCCGCAGCGCCGCCGCAGAGCCAGATACGCGACCAGGTAGAACAGCAGCTGCAGCGCGACGAGCACGGTGAAGAAGCGGGGCGTGAGCCAGCGCAGCGTCTGCACCATGACGTCCTCGCCGGCCAGCGTGTCCACGGCCTCGGCGGGCCGGTTCTCCGCACCGGCGGGCGGCTCGCCGGACCGCTCCCCCGCGCGGGCGGGCGGCTCGGTGTGCCGCCAGACCGCGCCGACCGCGTTGCGCGGCACGTCAAGGCCGGTGGCGGCGAGCAGCGTGGGGCCCAGGTCGGGCAGGAGCACCAGCCCCTCACGGCGCAGCGCGACGGTGGTGAGCCGGTTCCCGCCCACGTACGCCGGACCGGCGGCGATCGCCACCCGCAGCCGCGGGGCGCCGTCGTCGGCGATGCCCGCGACGAGCACGGTCGCACCGCGCGGGGCACGGGCCAGCACCCGCCCGGCCATCCGGTCGGCCTCGCGCAGCCGGGCCGTACGGGCCGCGCCGGTCACCGCCCCCCGGCCGTCGTCGCTGGTCACGCCGGGCAGCGCGACGAGCGAGACCGGGCAGCGGCCCAGGTCGAGGCGGTCGGGGTCGGGGCTGTAGACGGCGACGCGACCGGCGGGATCGGCGGCCCCCAGCGCGGCTTCGGGCCCGCCCGCCGCGACGCAGCCGCCCGCGTCCCGTACGGTCCCGCCCAGCAGC
The DNA here is from genome assembly GCA_009380095.1 of Streptosporangiales bacterium. Lineage (GTDB taxonomy): Bacteria > Actinomycetota > Actinomycetes > Streptosporangiales > Streptosporangiaceae > WHSL01. The sequence continues at coordinate 27,297 of WHSL01000056.1, forward strand.
CCGGGCGTGACCTGGAACTTCCGGCTCATCGGGTGGCCGGCGATGCCGGCGAACCCGGGCACCACCGCACCCGGGCCATCGGCCTCGGGCCGCGGCGGAACGCATCCCCACTGGTAGGCGGCCCGGCGCCCGCTGGAGACCGTGAGCCAGCCGTCCGCCGGGCAGGTCTTCGGGCCGACCGCCTTGACCGCCATCGACGCGACCGACCCGTCCCGGGTCAGCCGCCAGAGGTTCGGCGTGCCGGCCGCGGACACGTCCTCCCAGGCCAGGCCCGGAATCCCCAAAAGGATCGCATGTCCGCGCGGGGCGGCACCCACGCCGGCCGCGGGCGCGCGGGCGGTGGTGGCGGAGGCGGTGGCGGAGGCGGTGGCGGGGAGGGCGAAGAGGCCGGCGAGGACGGCGAGCAGCAGGAGCGCGGCGAGGACGGGCCGTCGCTTCGGACACCAGCCGGCCGCCATGCGCCTCCCCCTCGATTCGTCGGCCCCGGCCGACGAGCCTGGCACCGATCGGGGTGCGCCTTCAAGCGGGCGGGCCGGGACGGACATGGATCATCCCACGGTTCAGCGGAGCTCGACCCCGGCGTTGCGCTCCACGTACCGGACCACCTCGGTGTGATCCGCCCCCTCCTCGAGCATCTGCACCGCCCCCACGGCCGCCTGCAGTACGGCCCCGCCGAGCGGCGCGCTGGTGCCGGTCAGCGCGGCGAGGTCCATGGCGATCGCCACGTCCTTGACCATCAGCCGCAGCGCGAACCCGGAGTCGAAGGCCCGGTTCAGCACGTGCTTGGGGTACTTGACCTCGGTCGCCTGGTTCCGCCCGGTGGAGTGGTTGATCACATCCACCATGACCTCGGGGTCGAGGCCGAACTTGGCGCCGATGGAGAGCACCTCGGCGGCGGCGGTGAGCCCGATCGCCGACAGCAGGTTGTTCAGCGCCTTCATCGCGTGCCCGGAGCCGACGGGCCCGGTGTGCGTGACCGTGGTCCCCATCGCGCCGAGCGTCTCCCGGGCCTCCGCGAGGTGCTCCTCCGCCCCGCCGAACATGATGGTGAGCTCGCCGGTCTCGGCCTTGGCCACGCCGCCGGAGACGGGCGCGTCGGCCAGCCGCAGCCCGGCCGCGTCCGCCCGCTCGGCCAGCGCGACCGTGGCCGCCGGCCGGGAGGACCCCATGTCCACGATCAGCGTGCCCGGGGGCAGCGTCTCCAGCAGGCCGCCGGGACCGTCGGCGACCGCGTGCACCACGTCGCTGTCCGGCAGCATCAGGATGGCCAGGTCGACCGGGCCGGCCGCACCGGGCGTGGCGACGGCGGCGGCGCCGAGCCGCTCCGCGAGGGCGGCCACCCGCGCGGTGTCGGTGTCCAGCAGGGTGAGCCGGTGGCCCGCCACCGCGAGCCGGGTGACCATCGGCGTCCCCATCAGCCCCACGCCGGCGAACAGGATCGACTTCGGGTGGGCGGCGGAGGGAACGCTCATGGGCGGGTCCTTTCGAGCGGCTGGGCCTGGTTTTGTATGACGATCATACGAACACGCGACCCCACGGACCCTGCGCCCGGTGGCGGAGCGGAAGGCAGTAATGTTCGGGCGTGCATTTCACCCTCGCCACCGTGGTGATCGTCGCCGCCGTGCTGGTGACCGGCTGGGCGCTGGTGCAGACGCTGCGGAACCGCCCGATGACCGTGCCGCTGCTCGCCGGGCTGGGCGTCCTCGAGCTGCTGGTGCTGGTCCAGGGCGGGGTGGCGGTGGCGCGGCTGATCGGCGGGCAGCGGCCGGAGGAGTTCGCCACGTTCCTCGGCTACCTGATCGGTGTGGTGCTGATCCCGCCGGCCGCGGCCTACCTGGGGCTCGCCGAGCGGTCCCGCTGGGGTTCCGCGGTGATCATCGTCGCCGGGTTCGCGGTCGCGGTGATGACCGGCCGGCTGATCCAGATCTGGCAGGGCGGTTGAGCACCGAGCGGCCCGGCGCGGGGGTCACCCGGTCCGGGCCCGGCCGGGTGATCATCGCGCTGTACGGGCTGTTCGCCGTCGCGGCCGGGTCGCGCGCGGCCGTACAGATCGCGACGCGGTTCGACGAGGCCCCGGTGCCGTACGCGCTGTCCGCCTTCGCCGCCGCCGTGTACGTGCTGGCCACCGTCACGCTCGCGCTGTCCGGCCCGCGCTCCCGGCGGATCGCCCTCGCCTCGTGCACCATCGAGCTGCTCGGCGTGCTCGCCGTGGGCACGTTCGGCCTGCTCGACCCCGCCGCCTTCCCGGACGAGACGGTCTGGTCCGGCTTCGGGCAGGGCTACGGCTTCATCCCGCTGGTCCTCCCCATCGTCGGCCTCCTCTGGCTCCGCCGCACCGCCACCCGCGGCACC